>NZ_JAFCUK010000001.1:0-508033 GCF_049896485.1 Sphingomonas sp. DC4900 | reverse complement strand
TTATGAACGTCCAGACCAACGTATTTCACTGCCTCCGTCATGACTCGTCTCCGCTGCTGACAAATCCATCATCAGCATCTCAGATTCGAGCCTCCAAGGCTCCGGCAGTCATGGGGTCTATGCCGTATCGATCAGGACATATCGGCCATGCGCTGATCAACCGCCGCAGGGACATCGTCGACATCGACGACGGTTATGCCGCGCTTGTCGGCATCGGGCGCGATGCGGTGATCGGACGTCCGGCGAGCGAATTCGCCCATCCGACCGAACGGCTGATCGCGGACGCGTTCCTGGAGACCGCGTGGCGCGATCCCAGCCAAAAAACGCATCGCGGCACGCTGCGCTGCATGCAGGCCGATGGCGGCGTCGTCTGGATCAACGTCTCCGTCTCGCGGCTGGGCCAGGGTGACGCCGCCGTGCTCGTCCTCAGCGCCCGCCTGCTCTGCCGCCATGCCGAAACCGAATCGGTCCATAGCTATTGGCGGATGGCGCGGATGTTCCTGCAGGCGGTCAGTGGCAGCAAGCGCGCGTTCGGCCCAGCGCTGGCCGGCAATCCCGCCTGCGAAATCCTGCTGATCGCCTATCTGGCAGAGGCGGAGGCAAGCTCGGTCACGGCCGCCGAACTCGCCAAGCGGATCAGCACGTCGCAGGCGCTCGCCAACCGCTGGATCCTGGCGCTGATCGACGCGGGTTTCGCCGAAATGGAGGCACCGGGCGCGCTCGGCCCTCAGACGCCCATCCGCCTGTCGCCGCTCGCGCTGTCGCAGATCGAGGCGCTGTTCAGCTCGCTTGGATCGGAATTGAAAGGCATGCGCGTTCCCGCCTGAGCGGCACGCTCAGCCCCGCGCCTCGCGCAACCGGCGCAAGGCCAGGCGCGCCCGCGCCAGCCACCCGGCTGGCGGCGGTGGCGCCAGCGGCCGCAGCAGAGGTTCGAATTCGTGTGGTTCGAACGGCACGCGCGACAGATCGAGCATCAGCCCGGTGACGTCGCGGCTCAGCGTCGCATGATTGTCGGCGTCGAAGGTTGCGCGCAACGCGACCGCCACCGGGTATAATTTACCCTCCGGGCCGTCATCGGCCCGCGTGCCCGTCCATGCTTCCGTATCGCCCGGACCATGCCCACCGGGCGTCGGGTCTTGCGCCTCGTCCGCCATTCCTACCTCGCTCCCCTGCAACGCATGGGAATCGCGAGGGTTCACCCGGTCCGTGTCACGCCACGCACGGCACCGACCGGCTCGCCGCGAGGATCAGGCGGCGTCGCCCTCGTCGGCGGGCGCCGCGGCGGCATCCTCGGCCGGGCTGCCATAGCAGCGGTCCAGATAATGGTTGGCGATGATATAGTGCGCGCGCACCGCCAGCGGATGGGTGGCGCGCTGCGCCAGTTCGAGCTCGGTTTCGGCCCGGTCGTAGAAATAGTTCGAATCGTCACGCATCGTGATACTTTTCTCTAAGCGGTACAGGAGGATGCGCCCAAAAGGGCGACCCTCGCCTTCAACTGGATCAGGTCTGGGACGGGTCAGCGGCTCGCGGCGTCGGCTAACTGCGCCCAGGCGGCGATCTCCGCGTCGGCATGACCCTCAACGCGCAAGCTCCCCGCCTGCTCCGTCATCAGGTCGATGTCGACCGATCCACGCCATTCCCAGGTCGCATTGCCCGACAGGCTGACCATCGCATCCTCTGCGACGACCGCGCGCACCAACCCGCCCTTGTTGAACACCGTGATCGGCGCGCCATAGGCCAGCCGCCCGGTCAGGCAGGCGGCGAAGCTCGACGCCGCCATCGCGCTGCCGCAGCTGTCGGTCAGCCCGACGCCGCGCTCGAACGTCCGCACGAACAGATCGCCGCCGCGCACCTCGACGAACGACACATTGGCGCGATTGGGCAACCACGCGGGTGCCGCTTCGCACCGCTCGCCCACGGCGACCAGCTCCGCCTCGTCCACCGCATCGACGAACGTCACCAGATGCGGGTTGGGCATCGATACCGCGGTGAACAATCGATCGCTATCCAGCGGCGGCACCACCGCTTCGACGATCCGCGATCCGGCGCCGGTCAGCGGCCAGTTCGCGACGTCGAGGCCCGCCGGCCCCGCCGTCTCGCGCACCGTATAGACGCCTGGCGCCACATCGGCATCGCGTTCGACATAGGCGGTCGACGTCTTCAGCGACACATCGGCGGCGTCGATCCCCAGCGCCTCGAACCCCGCCCGCGCCACGCAGCGCAAGCCGTTCAGACACGTCTCCGCCTCGCTGCCATCCGAATTGAACATGCGCATCGAAAACGCAGCATTTCCAGCGCCTTGCCCCAGCAGCAGCAGCCCGTCACCGCCCACCGGCCCGCGCCGGTCGGCCAGCGCCCGCGCCACCGCCGCCCAGTCCGCATCGGTGAGCGACAGCGCACGCGCGTCGATCAACGGAAAGTCGTTGCCGGACCCATGACATTTCACGACGTCGAACCGCACTGCACCCATCCCGTCATCGGCACGTATCCGTGCCACTTATGTTCTGCTTGGCGCGCGCCCTACACCCACGCGCGCCGTCAGGCCAGCCGGTAATGATCGGCCAGCCGGTCGAGCGCCAGCGTCAGCACCAGCCGCCCCGATCGCACCGGCCAGCCCAGCGCCTTTTCCGCCACCGGCAGCGCCTCCCCCGCACAGATCGTCCGCCACGCAATATCGGACAGGCCCTTGCCCGCCGCGTCGAGCGCCGCATCGAACCGCCGCTTCGCCGCGATCTGCGCGGTCGTCGGGTCGAGGCCCTCGCCCGCCCCGCCATCGACGCGCGCGCTCCAGCGCATCGTCACCCGCGGCCCCAGTGCCGCCGTTTCATAGTCGCCGCGCAGCCGCTCGCCCGCCTCGAACTGCCGCGCGTCCACCATCCCACGTGCCTTCAGCCACCCCAACGGTGATTCCGCGACGTTCACCCGCACTCGCCGCGCATCGCCGATCGTCCGCTCCGCCAGCTCCCGCATATCCCGCGTTCCTTCGCTTTCCGAGTCGCGGGGGCTTGCCATATCGCGCACGTTGTAGGACAGCGAAATAACCACACTGGTTAGAGAGCCGCCATGATTACCGCGATCCGTCAAGTACGTAGGGCCAAGGGACTGACCCTCGAAGAGGTCGCGCAAAGGTGCGTCCCTCCAACAACCGCCCAGACGATCGGCCGTCTCGAGACGGGGACGCGGACGGTTTCGGTCGACTGGCTGAACCGCATCGCGGCGGCGCTGGAGGTCGCACCCGCCGATCTGGTGACCTTGCCCGAACGCACCGCGCTGCCGGTCGCCGCGACGCTCGACAGCGACGGCACCCACGTCCCCCGCCGCGAAATGACGCTCCCCGCACCGCAGCCGAGCAACGGCGGCATCGCCATTTCGGTGACCGGCAGCGTCGGCGATTATCGCGCCGGCGACGAAATCTGGTGCGACCTGCGCGCGCCCGACGGTTTCGCCCAGGCGCTCAACCGCGACATCCTGCTCCCCGAACCCGCCGGCCGCTTCCTCTTCGCGCGGCTGATCGGCATCGATGGCGAGGCGTTGCTCGTCCTGCCGCCCACGCCCGCCGCCCGCCCGGTCTCGATCCCCTCGCCCCCCTGGATCGCGCAAGCCGTCCGCCTGATCCGGTCGTTGTAATAGGGTTCACGCAAAGCCGCGAAGCCGCAAAGGGCGCGCCGCAGGCTCTCATCCGCTAGCCCCCTTCGGGCACACCGGCGGCGCCAAGCCCCCCCCTCTTCGCGCCTTCGCGTCTTCGCGTGAACACCCCGCCTTCCCGCCCGCTTTAGCTGCAACGCAACATCTGCTATGGGCCTCGCCCATGCTCAACCTCAACGGCATCACCGTGCGCCTCGGCGGCCGCACGATCCTCGACGGCGCATCCGCGGCGCTGCCGCCCGGCAGCCGCGTCGGCCTGATCGGTCGCAACGGCGCCGGCAAGTCGACGCTGGTCCGCGTCATCGCCGGCATGCTGGAGCCCGACGACGGCAGCGCCGACATGCCCAAGGGCGCGCGCCTCGGCTATATCGCGCAGGAAGCCCCCTCGGGCACCGCCACGCCGTTCGACACCGTCCTCGCCGCCGACGTCGAGCGCGCCGCGCTGATGATCGAATCGGAGACGTGCGAAGACCCCGACCGGCTCGGCGACGTCTACGAACGCCTGATCGCGATCGACGCCTATACCGCCCCGATGCGCGCCGCGCAGATCCTGCTCGGCCTCGGCTTCGACGAAGAGATGCAGCAGCGCCCCCTCGACAGCTTCTCGGGCGGCTGGAAGATGCGCGTCGCGCTCGCCGCGCTCCTGTTCTCGCAGCCCGACCTGCTGCTGCTCGACGAACCGTCGAACCACCTTGATCTTGAAGCGGTGATGTGGCTCGAGGATTTCCTTGTGAACTACAAGGCGACGATCGTCGTCGTCAGCCACGAACGCGATTTCCTCAACAACGTCGTCGACCACATCCTGCACCTGCAGAACGGCAAGATCACGCTCTACGCCGGCGGCTACGACAGCTTCGAACGCCAGCGCGCCGAGCGCATGGCGCAGCTCGCCGCCGCCAAGGCGAACCAGGACGCGCAGCGCGCCAAGCTGCAGGATTACGTCGCCCGCAACTCGGCCCGCGCCTCCACCGCCAAACAGGCGCAGAGCCGGCAGAAGATGCTCGCGAAGATGCAGCCGATCGCCGAACTCGCCAACGATCCGACGCTGTCGTTCGACTTCCCCGATCCCAGCGAGCTCCGGCCCCCGCTCATCACGCTCGACATGGCCTCGGTCGGCTATGCCGACACGCCGATCCTCAAGCGCCTCAACATGCGCCTCGACCCCGACGACCGCGTCGCGCTCTTGGGCCGCAACGGCAACGGCAAGACAACGCTCGCCCGCCTGCTTGCCGCGCAGCTGACGCCGATGGACGGCGAGATGAACGCCACCGGCAAGATGAAGGTCGGCTATTTCACCCAGTATCAGGTCGAGGAACTCGACGCCGACGACACGCCGCTCGAACACATGACCCGCATCATGCGCGGCGCCAGCCCGGCGGCGGTGCGCGCGCAGCTCGGCCGCTTCGGCTTTTCGGGCGATAAAGCGGTGGGCAAGGTCGGCAAGATGTCGGGCGGCGAAAAGGCGCGCCTCGCGCTCGCCCTCATCACCCGCGACGCGCCGCATATGCTGATCCTCGACGAACCGACCAACCACCTCGACGTCGATGCGCGCGAAGCCCTGATCCAGGCCCTCAACGCCTATTCGGGCGCCGTCGTGCTGGTCAGCCACGATCGCCACATGCTGGAAATGACCGCCGACCGCCTCGTGCTGGTCGACGGCGGCACCGCGAAGGAATTCGACGGCAGCCTCGACGATTACATCGCCTTCGTCCTCGCCGGCGACAAGCAGCCCGAGGAGAAGGGCAAGAAGAAGGACAAGGCCAAGCCCATCGACCGCGAAGCCGACAAGGCGCGCCGCAAGGCGATCCGCGACGCGGAAGCCGAGATCGCCAAGCTCACCACCGAACGCAACGCGCTCGATCGCGCCATGTTCGATCCCAAGACCGCCGAACCGCGCTTCGCCAAGCTCGCCATGGGCGACCTGATGAAGCGCCGCGCCGACGCGCAGGACCGCATCGACGCGCTCGAGGCGCAATGGCTGGAGGCGACCGAGGCGCTCGAGGCGGCGTAACCGCCACCGACGGACCCGCTACCGCAGCGGGTCCGCCCCCGGCCAGGCGAAGGCGAGGAACTGCGTCGTCTCCTCCGGATTGAAATTGTCGTCCGCCACCAGGATCAGCGTGCGCCGCCCGTCCGGCAGGCGCGGGCCCCACGCCATCCCCTCCAGATTGTCGATCAGCACGCCGTCATACCGGCCGGGCAGGTCGAGCAGCACCTCACGCGTCATCGGCACCGCGGCGCAGCGCGGCAGCGCCGGGCACGACAGCACGTCGGTCGTATCGTCGGCGATCCGCGACCGCACGATCCGCGCGCGCACGCCCTGCCGCATATCGAACGGCGCGACGCGCTCGATCGACAGGAAGCGCCGGTCGTCGATCGCCAGCAATTCCGACACGCTGTAGCGCGCATCCGGCACGTCATAGACATATTGGCGCAGCGGCCGCCCGGTGCGCGGATCGAAGCGCGTCAGGCGATGGAGCGCGGGCCCGTTCGCCGTCCCGTCCTCATATGCCGGCACCTCGTTGATCGCGAACACGCCGCCCTTGGGCGCGACCGCCAGCCCCTCCAGCACGCCGTTCGATGCCGCCCCGCGCGTGCGATTGTCCGCGTAGAGATAGGCTGACGGCAAATCGAACTGCCGCAGCACACGGCCCGCCGCGTTGCTTTCGTAGATCGCCGGCTGCACCCGCAGCGCGGGATCCTCGCTCCACGTGCCCTCGGACGACCACAGGATATGCCCGTTCGCCAGATGCCGGATGCCTTCGGGATCGACGACCGCGCGGTCCATCGGGAAGCGCGCGCCCCGCACGTCGCGCAGCGGGGTCTGGCGTTCGACCCGCACCGTCATCGCGCGATGCGCCGGATCGAGCCCGATCGACAGCTGATAGAAGCGCGGCGGGCGGCCATCGCCCTTGTCGTCCGATATGGCAAGATACTGGTCGCCGTGCAGCCGGTCGAGCCCCGACAGTCCGCCGATCGTGATCCCGTCGAACCGGCTGTCGAACGGAATCTGCGTCGTGCCGATCAGCTCCAGGCCCGGTTCGCTGGCGATCGCCGGCCCGGCCGACAGCATCAGCGCGCCCGCCACCATCGCCATCACGGCCCGCCCTGCCCGGTTCATGTCTGCCTCCGACGCTCGTCCAGTGTACACGGGCCGTCACACCCCGACGTCCCGGGCCGACCATGCCGCCGCATTTTGACGGTTTTGCGTCCACCGGCGCCCCGCTCCGCTCTCGAGGCAGACCGTCCCCGCGCCGACCGGGCATCCGCCCCAACGCGGTGATCACTGCGGCCAAGGACGTGCGCCACATATCGATGGCAACGATTGCGTTGCCTAACCGGCGCACGTCGATCATAAGCAACCACAGGGTTGCCAGCACCGCAACCGTTCGGTTGCCCTATCGGCATCCTGACGGTTGCCTGGGCAACCGGGAGGTTGCCGATGTCCGTTCCGCCGTCCGTCGCCAAGCCCGTGCAGGCCGCGCGGCTGTTCGCCATTCTCGGCGATCCCACGCGGCTGCTGCTGCTCGTCACGCTTCGCAGCGGCGTCGCCCGACCGATCGCCCGGCTGGCGACGCATGCGGGCATGACCCGCCAGGCCGTCACCAAACATCTGCACCTGCTCGAACAGGCGGGCCTCGTCACCCGGACCAGCGCGGGGCGCGAAACCCACTATCGCTATGTACCAGGAACGCTCGACGTCGCACGCCAATATCTGGATGCGATCGCCGGCCGATGGGATGCCATGGCCCCACCGGCGGACACCAACGTACCAGATCGGTAATTGCGCGCAACCCTTTTGCGTCTCCCGTCACTAACCTTCAGCGCCAATATGGTTAACGGGTACTTGGCCATGATCTGACCCGCCCACCCCACGCCGACTTTGCGCCTGTGGGCTAGGCGGCCCCTATCGCCGCCGCCAGCGCGCCGCCCAAGCGAACCACCACCACCGCCGCCATGACGCGCGCCGCTCACCAACGACGTTCAGCAACGCGCAAGATTCCACCGCGCAGATTGCCGGTGCCTCGCCCGCGAAGGATGCATGCTCATGCCGCTGCTCGCCCTGCTCCTGCTCGCCGCCTCCAGCCCCGCCGCGCCCCCGCTGCCGGCTACGATCGACCTCACCCGCCCCTTCGCCACCCGCACTCCGTGGGCCCTCGCCGCGACGCAGGGGCCCGCCATCCCCGATCCGATCCTCGGCGACGGCACTGTGCCCGGCGCGGTCCGCCTGTGCCTCGGACATCCCGGTGGCGCCTGCCAGCCCGATATATCGCGCCTGCTCACCCCACCCGGCGGCGCCGATGCCTATGCCGAGCCGCACGACCTGCTCGCCGCGCGCATCGTCCACCCTCGCGACCACGCCCCGCTGCTGCTGCTCCGCGTCGGCAGCCTGCACGGCGCCAACGGCGACCAGCGGATCGCGACCGCGTTGTTCGCCTACGACCGGACCGCCGACCGTTTCACGCCCGTCTTCACGCACCAGACCGGCCGCAACAACAATCAGGAGGTGCGCTACATCGACGCCGGCCCACTCGCCGGCGACATGATCGTCGCGGAGCCGACCCGCATCGCTCCCTTCGCCTATTGGATCACCGTCAGCACGCCCGGCACCGGCGCGCACCCCTATCGACAGCGGCTCCGCTATCGCAGTAGCGTGCGCTACGGCGACGGCGATCCCCGCCCGGTCATCGATGCGGAGATGCCGGCGATCCTGCGGCACCTGCCCAAGCGATAAGCCGTCCCGGCAGGAGGCCGATCCCCATGTCCCATCATGTCGTCGCCATCGTGCCGAGCAGCGATCTCGCCGCCAGCACCGCCTTCTACGCCCGGCTGGGCTTCACCCTCGCGTCCGACTGGGGCGAATATCGCATTCTGGAGGATGGCCGCGGCTGGCACCTTCACCTGCGCCATGCGCCCGGCTGGCCAGCCAATGTCGAGGACAATCCCTTCGGCCTTTACCTCTATGTCGACGACGTCGACGCGATCGCCGACCGGGTGCGCGAGCTCATCATCCTGCCCGACACGCCCCACGCCACCCCCTGGGGCACCTATGAATTCGCGGTCAGCGACCCCACCGGCGTCCTCGTGCGCATCGGCCGCGTTTTGGGCTGACGCGGCGGCGCGTCGATCCACCCGCCCCAAACGTCATCCCAGCGCAGGCAGGGATCGTCCGGTGACAGCGCGCGACCGGAGCCGAGAGAAACCCCAGCCTGCGCTGGGGCTACGGTTTCGGGACGATCGTCACGATTGCCCCCCTCCGTCACACGCATCGCCCAGCAAAAAGGGCGCACCGGTTCCCCGCCACGCCCTCACGGTCTGCCAGTCGCGATCGGGGGCTTACCCCTCGGCGCTATCCTCACCCTCGCCGCCCGGCGCGGGCCGTTCGAACCACGCCTCGACTTCGCCGGTCAGCTTGATCGTCAGCGGGCGGCCGTGGCGGTCGACCTTCTTGCCCAGCGCGACGCGGATCCAGCCGGCGGCGCGGTCATATTCCTCGACGTCGTGGCGCTGCTTGCCCTTGAAGCGGATACCGATGCCGCGCTCCAGCGCGGGCTGGTCGAAATACGGGCTCGACGGGTCGGTCGACAGGCGATCGGGGGGCGTATCGGTCATCCGCGCGCGCTTAACGCCAATGGCGCGCGCCCGCCACGAAAAAGCGGCGCGGGCATCGCTGCCCACGCCGCCTTCCCGACGAAACCGCTGCTATCAGTAGCCGTAGCCATATCCGTAGGACGGATAATTGTAGTTATAGTAGCGCTCGCGCACCACGACCCTCGGCGGGGGCGGCGGCGGAGGCGGCGCATAATAGCGGTCTTCATACACGACGCGCGGCGGGGGCGGCGGCGCATCGTAATAATAACCGCGATCGTAATAGCGCGGACGGTTGCTGCTCGCGATCGCCGCACCGATGCCCAGGCCCAGCACGCCGCCCAGCAGCGCACCGGCCACGGCATCGCCGCCACCACGGTTATAGTGACGATAGCCACCCCAGCGCTGCGCATCGGCCGGCGCCGCGGCGGTCAGCGCGGTGGCGGCGAGCGCCACACCCAATCCTGCCTTCTTCAAAAACCCGTTCATGACGAACCTCCTCACTGACGACGTCCGGGTTGGGCCAAACGCACAACGGTCCGAGCGTGTTGCCTGGGCTCTAGGTGATTCGGGCTGAACCGAGCCGGAATGCGGCGTTCATCCGCGGTTTACCGTCCGACCGGACACATATGTTCACGAAGACGACACAATCCGCGCTTAGTCGCGCGACAGCCGCAGGGGGCGCCATCCGATACGACAGGAATTCGCGAACGGGATCACCCGCGCGCCTGCCACGCGAACATGGTCCCCTCGCGCCAGACCATAAAGGGGAATTTCGTGACGTCTCGCCTGTTCAAGACCATGCTGCTGCTCGGCGCCGCCAGCCTCGCGGCGCCCGCCCTCGCCCAGACGGCGCCTGCGCCCGTTCCCGCGCCGGCCGACGCCGCGCCGCAGGCCGACACCGGCGATCTCGGCGACATCGTCGTCACCGCCGAACGCCGGGCCGAAAACCTGCAGCGCGTGCCGATCTCGGTCGCCGTCGTCGGCGGGCCGGAACTGCGCAATCTCCAGTCGGGCGGCGAAGACATTCTCGCGCTGTCGGGCCGCGTCCCCGGCCTCTATGCCGAAACCACCACCGGCCGCATCTTCCCGCGCTTCTACATCCGCGGCCTGGGCAACATAGATTTTTACCTGGGCGCCAGCCAACCAGTTTCCATCATCCAGGACGATGTTGTTCTAGAGCATGTCGTCCTGAAATCCAATCCCGTGTTCGATGTGCAGCAGGTCGAAGTCTTGCGCGGTCCGCAGGGATCCTTGTTCGGTCGCAACACGACCGCCGGTATTATTAAGTTCGACACGATCAAGCCTTCGCAAACCTGGCAGGGTCGCGTGTCGGCGTCGGCCGGCAGCCTCGGCACATTCACCTATGACGCCGGCGTCGGCGGCCCGATCGTTCAGGACAAGGTCGCCGTCCGCCTGTCGGGCCTGATGCAGCATCGCAACGACTGGGTCGACAACACCTTCGCCGGCTACAGCGCCGACGGCACGCGCACGCCGCAGAAGAATGCGATGGGCGGCTTCACCGAAAAGGACGTGCGCCTGCAGGTCCTGCTGACGCCGACCGACGCTTTCTCGGTCAACGTGTCGGGCCATGCGCGCGGCTATCACGGCACCTCGACGATCTTCCACCGCGCGGCGCTGAAGAAGGGCTCGAACTCGGTCTCGGCCGAACCGCGCGACCGCATCGCGCTCGACGAAGGCAACGACAACCCGCAGGATTACGACACCTACGGCACGTCGGTGAACGCCGCCTATGACTTCGGGCCGGTCACGCTCACGTCGATCAGCGCGTACGAGACGACCTCGGGCTACAGCCGCGGCGATACCGATGGTGGCGCGGCGGTGAACTATCCGTTCAACGGCCGTCCCAACGGTTACGGGCAAAGCCAGGGCAACATCCGCGGCCTCGACCAGTATACGCAGGAAGTCCGCCTCGCGTCGGCCGCGGGCCAGCGCTTCACCTGGCAGGTCGGTGGATTCTACTTCAACCAGAAGGACACCACGGAATTCTACCAACGGTCCTACTTCCTGACCGGCCCGGATGCCCTTGGAAACACGCGCAATCCCAACAACTGGGTGCGTCTGCGCGACGTCAACACCAGCTGGGCGGCCTTCGGTCAGGCCAGCTTCAAGGTGACGCCGGACTTCACGATCACCGGTGGCGCGCGCTATACCGAGGATCTCAAGAAGACCGCGCTCGTGAAGCCCGTCTATGATGTTACCGGCACCGTCGACCAGTTCCGCCGCTTCAACCCCACCGCCCCGACGTCGGTGCGCCTCGAGGGCAAGGAGCCGAGCTGGGACGTCTCGGCGCTCTACGCGATCGACGGCCAGAACAGCGTTTACGCCCGCGTCGCGCGCGGCTTCCGCGGTCCGACGATCCAGGGTCGCTCGGCGGTGTTCAACTCGCCGTTCAGCACCGCGAACAGCGAAACGATCACCTCGTGGGAAGTCGGGTCGAAGGGCCTGTTCCTCGACGGGCGCCTGCGCATCAATTCGTCGCTATTCACCTATGTCGTCAACGACATCCAGCTGAACGGCAATGACGTGAACGGCAACGGCGTGCTGTTCAACGCCGACAAGGCCCGCGCCTATGGCGTCGAGATCGACAGCGAATTCCGCCCGATCCCGAACCTGACGCTGACCCTCGGCGCCAGCGCATTGGCCTCGAAGATCCGCGACAAGCGCGTCTATGCGCAGGTCTGCATCCTCAACGGCGTGGTCGTCTGCACCGTGCAGAATCCGACGATCAAGGTCGGCGCCAACACCTTCGCGGCGGTCGACGGCAACCCGCTGCCCAACGCCCCGCGCTGGAACCTCGACGCCACCGCCCGCTACGACGTGCCGCTGTCGAACGGCGGCAAGCTGTTCGCCGCGACCGACTGGAACATCCAGGGTTATACGAATTTCGTGCTCTACAAGACCGCGGAATTCTATTCGAAGGGCAATTTCGAAGGCGGCCTGAAGATCGGCTACACGACGCCGGACGACAATTACGAAGTCGCCGCCTTCGCCCGCAACATCACCAACGAAAAGAACCTGAAGGGCGTGATCGAAAACTACATGGCCGCAGTGTTCAACGAACCGCGCATCATCGGCGTCTCGGTCAGCGGCCGGTTCAAATGAGCGATTGCAACTGACCTAAAGCAGGGGCGGCACCGCAAGGCGCCGCCCCTTTTTTGCGCCCCGCCGCCGCCCCAACCACACCGTCACCCCGGACCCGTTCCGGGGTCCACCGGGCCGCCAGGGGGCGGCAAGAGGCGCAAAACGTCCCTGGCCGTAGAGTACCCGTCCGGGATGACGGGAAGCTCAAGACACCTTCCACCCGCCCCATCGGCAAGCGCCCACGCCCGACAAGTGATCGCCACCGACGGCAGAGCGCGGCACCGCAACGCGTCGCCCTATTTCTGCGCCCCGTCCCCCGCTAACCCTCCCCCGTCACCCCGGGCTCGACCCGGGGTCCCGCTTCTTCTTCTCCGCCCCGCCGAAAAGCGTCACCCCAGGTCAAGCCCGGGGTGACGGAGTGGATGGGACACCGCCCCGCCCACCGCACACAAAAAAGAGGGCGCCCGATCGCTCGGACGCCCCCTCCTCAAACCCAAACCCGAAAGCGTTACGCCGCCATCTTGGCGCGCGACGCCTTCTTGCGCTCGTGCGGATCCAGATGGCGCTTGCGCAGGCGGATCGACTTCGGCGTCACCTCGACCATCTCGTCGTCGTCGATGTACGCGATCGCCTGCTCCAGCGTCATCTTCTTCGGCGGCGTCAGGCGGATCGCATCGTCCTTGCCGCCCGATGCGCGGAAGTTCGTCAGCTGCTTCGCCTTCATCGGATTGACCTCCAGGTCATCCGTCTTGGCATTCTCGCCGATGATCATGCCTTCGTACAGCGCCTCGCCGTGGCCGACGAACAGGATGCCGCGATCCTCGAGCGGGCCGAGCGCATAGCTGTTCGCCTCGCCCGCGCCGTTCGAGATCAGCACACCGTTCTTGCGGCCTTCGATCTGGCCCTTGTGCGGACCATAACGCTCGAACAGCCGGTTCATGATGCCGGTGCCGCGCGTGTCCGACAGGAACTCGCCGTGGTAACCGATCATGCCGCGCGAGGGCGCGGAGAAGGTGATGCGCGTCTTGCCGCCGGTCGACGGACGCATGTCGGTCAGCTCGGCTTTGCGCAGGTTCATCTTCTCGACGACGGTGCCCGAATGCTCCTCGTCCACGTCGATGATGACGGTTTCGTACGGCTCGGTCTTCTTGCCGTCCTCGTCCTCGCCGAACAGCACGCGCGGGCGGCTGATGCCCAGCTCGAAGCCTTCGCGGCGCATCGTCTCGATCAGCACGCCCAGCTGCAGTTCGCCGCGGCCGGCGACTTCGAAGCTGTCGCGATCGGCGGCTTCGGTCACCTTCACCGCGACGTTCGATTCCGCCTCGCGGAACAGACGGTCGCGGATCATGCGGCTCGTCACCTTGCTGCCCTCGCGACCCGCCATCGGCGAATCATTTACCGCGAAGCGCATCGACAGCGTCGGCGGATCGATCGGCTGCGCGTGCAGCGGCTCGCTGACGGTCGTGTCGGCGATCGTGTTGGCGACCGTCGCGACGGTCAGGCCGGCGAGGCTGATGATGTCGCCCGCGCTCGCTTCGTCGACCGGCACGCGATCGAGCCCGCGGAACGACAGGATCTTCGACGCGCGGCCCGTCTCGATGATGTTGCCGTCGGCGTCGAGCGCGTGGATCGCCTGGTTCGTCTTCACCGTGCCCGAATTGACGCGGCCCGTCAGGATGCGACCCAGGAAGTTGTCACGGTCGAGCAGCGTCACCAGGAAGGTGAACGGCGCGTCCTTGTCCAGATTGGGCGGCGGCACGTGGTTGACGATCGTCTCGAACATCGGGATCAGCGTGCCTTCGCGCGCGTCCATGTCGGTCGAGGCATAGCCGTTGCGGCCCGAGGCATAGAGCACCGGGAAATCGAGCTGCTCGTCGTTCGCGTCCAGCGACACGAACAGGTCGAATACCTCGTCCAGCACCTCCTGGATGCGCGCATCGGGACGGTCGACCTTGTTGACCACGACGATCGGCTTCAGGCCCAGCGCCAGCGCCTTGCCGGTCACGAACTTCGTCTGCGGCATCGCGCCTTCCGACGAATCCACCAGCAGCACGACGCCGTCGACCATGGAGAGAATACGTTCGACTTCACCACCGAAGTCGGCGTGGCCCGGCGTATCGACGATGTTGATGCGCACGGTCTCGCCGCCGCCGGGAGGCGCCCAGTCGACCGAGGTCGGCTTGGCGAGAATGGTGATCCCGCGCTCCTTTTCGAGGTCGTTCGAATCCATCGCGCGCTCTTCGACACGCTGGTTGTCGCGGAAGGTGCCGGACTGGCGGAAGAGCTGATCGACCAGCGTCGTCTTGCCGTGATCGACGTGCGCGATGATCGCCACGTTGCGGAGGCTCATGGGAATTCCTGATCTATAGGGTATCGCGGGCGCCCATAGCCGAAATGTTGCGTCGCGGGAAGGGGGGCGGGGGCGGGGATGGATGACGGAGTGATCCTTGCGCCGATCATCGCCCCCCGCCGCCGTACGAGCCGAAACCTATCTGAGCTTCACCGCGTGCAGACCCGTCTTGGTGGAAATGATCAGATACCCATCCGGCGTGATGGCCAGGTTGCCGCCGAATGCCGTTGTCCAGGTAGGCGCCGGATTACCGCCATTCAGATCTACGGCGAACGTCGTTGCCGCATTCGCGACGAACAGATGGCTGTCGGTGACGATCACATTGCTGGTCAGGTTACCGCTGCCGCCCACGTTGATCGAGCTCGTGACCAAGCCGGTGAGCACATCGATCACGTCGACCATCGTGCTGGAGGACCGGACGGCATAGATTTTGCCACCCCGGACTGCAGGCTGTCCAGTATAGCTATAACTGGTACGCCACATTGGCTTGGCGGCATTGAGGGCGAAACCGATAAGCGGCAACGATTTACCGAACATATAATTGTCTGCATAGGTAAATACGTGGCCATTACCGTCCAGCATCGGAGCGCCGTCATATTCCCCGAAGTAACTTATGTAATTTTGCGAAAAGAACGGGTTTTGAATGCTTTGCAGAAGATTTCCATCCCGACCTAGGATCGAAAGCGACCCAACGCGGAAAAAGTAGACGTATTTTTGATCGACGGCGACACTCTCCCCCTGCATGACATAGCCGCCATACTGCGTACTGTCCAAGTTACGCCAGATTTTGTCTCCCGTGGCGGCGTTCGCGGCGAACACGACGTTGCCATAATACCCTGATGTGAAAAACAATTCATCTCCAACGGGCGTTACGACGCTACCGTTACTGAATTGTGCATCGTACGTTACCGTACTGACGTACCCACCGTTCGAAGCATTGATCACCTGAAACGGTGCGGCAGATGATGTGTTATTCGGCGCCATCGATATTACGCGACCATTCGCGTAGGCTGGACCGAATGGCATCGTATTTGGGTAAACATTGTTTCCGCCAAGATCGAAACCCCACAGCGACGCGCCGCTCGTGGTCGATACGGCCTGCGTGTAGATGTGGCCGTCCGCCTGCAGCACATTGTAGAACACGCTTCCCGCCCGTGCCGCGACATCGCTAGGAGGTTTGGGAGTCGTAATCGTCCAGGCGTCGGCGAATTTTGCGGCTGTATAGCTCCCGGCAACATAACCCGTATGTCCCGGGTCACCCTGCAGGGTCGACCAATTGCCATCGCTGGGGATGGGGGATGAGATCGGCAGCGTTGCCGATGTCGGCGTCGGGGTTGGAGTCGGCGCTGGAGTGGGCGTGGGCGTAGGAGCGGGTGTCGGCGTCGGGGTGGGCGCCGGCGTAGGGGCTGGCGAGGGAGCCGGTGTAACGCTCACCGCCCCACCCGCGCTTGATCCATCGCTACCGCCGCATGCGGTCACCAAAGCGAGCAGGGGAAGCAACCCCAATTTCGAATATTTCATATATCCCCCGATAATGACCATTCGAGTGAAGGGTCTTCGCAACATTAACAGCCGAAAATGGATCGACAAGCATTCGACAACGTCGGTCGACGATTTTACTATCGAGAGCTTTTCGCTCGCGCGCGCTTGCAATATTTATCGGCTCGTTGTTGATAATAATGCTAAAGTCATCCCTTGGGCCTTCAACGGGGGTGAGCCGCCGGATCGGGCGCGATCGTTCCAAAGGTGCGCATGGCCGCCATATGCTTCGATCGTCACCGACGACCAAGTGGACGCCGACATCCCACCGTATCGCAACCCCGCTGTCCTACACGCCCCGGATCCGCTATACCGCCGCCATGGCCACGCCCACCCTCGCCCTGTCCTTGCCCGGCAGGCGCAGCACGGGTGGCGTTTCCGGACGTAACGCACCGTCCACTTCGTCCACTTCCGCGACCCGAATCACCCCCGGCATCGCGCGCCAGCGTATTATTCACATGACACACTTGAACCCCGCCCCCGCAACCGGCACATTGCGGGGCAACGGGCCGATGCCCGCTGGAGGACGATGATGGCGACGAGCGCCGATACCTTGAGCGCACCTACGCAACCGGGGCTGGTGCTGACCCCGCCCGATCCCGTGCCGACCGTGCAGGCCGAGCGCGCCGCCGGGCTCGTGCCGATCGACGATGCCAAGAAGACGCAGCTCGAAACCCGCGTCGACACCTTCGTCCGCGATCTCGTTGCCGAGGACGTCAACAGCCCCGAATTCGGCAAGCGCGTCGATGCGATCACCGCGATGGGCGCGAAGGAAATCCGCGAGGCGGCGGGCCAGTCGAACCGCTTCCTCGATCGCCCGATCCGCGCGATGGACAAGGAAAGCGGCGTCGGAGCCGATCTCGCGCAGCTGCGCCGGGTGATCGAAGACCTCGATCCCGGCCGCAAGGGCGCGCTCAGCGGCCCCAAGAAGATTTTCGGCATCATCCCCTTCGGGTCGAAGATGCGCGACTATTTCGAAAGCTACCAGTCGTCGCAGACGCACATCAGCGCGATCCTGAAGAACCTTGCGTCCGGCAAAGATGAGCTGCTGATGGACAATGCCGCGATCGATACCGAACGCGCCAATCTGTGGGGCGCGATGGGGCGGCTCGAGCAGATGATTCACCTCAGCAAGGCGATGGACGCCAAGCTGGAGGAGACGGCCGCCGACCTCGACCACACCGACCCCGCAAAGGCGAAGGCGATCCGCGAAACCGCGCTCTTCTACACGCGCCAGCGCACGCAGGATCTGCTGACGCAGATGGCAGTGACGGTGCAGGGCTATCTCGCGCTCGACCTCGTCAAGAAGAACAACGTCGAACTGGTGAAGGGCGTCGATCGCGCCAGCACCACGACCGTGTCAGCACTGCGCACCGCGGTGACGGTGGCGCAGGCGCTGACCAACCAGAAGCTGGTGCTGGAATCGATCACGCAGCTCAACACGACCACCGCCAACATCATCGATTCGACCGGCAAGCTGCTGCGCAGCAACACCGCCGCGATTCACGAACAGGCCGCCGCCTCGACCATCCCGCTGGAGACGCTGCAACGCGCCTTCCAGAACATCTACGACACGATGGATGCGATCGACACGTTCAAGATCAAGGCGCTCGATTCGATGAAGACCACCGTCACCGCGCTCGGCAGCGAGGTGGAGAAGTCGAAGGGCTATATCGCGCGGGCGGAAGGCGCCGCGCAGGGCGCGTTGAAGGGTCCGTCGACCGACAGCTATCGCCTGGAGTCGCTGTGAGACTGGCATGACCGAGGTCGACGAACAGATCGCCCGTGCCCGCGCGACGATGGCCCGGATCAGCGAGGACTATCGCGGGCCCGTCGCCGAAAAGCTCGGCACCGTGTATCGCGCGCATGGCAAGCGGCTGAAGCGCAAGGCGGTCGGTGTCGGCACGCGCTTCGCGATCATCTGCGCCGTCAACGCGATCATCCTAATCGCCGCGGCGGTGGCGGGCATGGTCGTGCCGCTTGGCCTGTTCGGCGGGCTCGCCGTGCTGCTGCTGATGGCGGCGGTGACGATCGCGATCGCCATCGCGCCGGCCGCCCGCGCGCCGAGCGAAAAGGTGCTGCGCGAAACCGACATCAAAACGTTGCCCGCCAAGACCGAACGCTGGCTCGATGCGCAGCGCCCGATGCTGCCTGCGCCGGCACGCGGGCTGGTCGACCAGATCGGCGTCCGCCTCGAAACGCTGTCGCCGCAGCTCGGCCGGCTCGATGGCCGCGAGGAAGAGGCCTATGAGGTCCGCCGCCTGATCGGTGAACAGCTGCCCGCCTTCGTCACCGATTACGCGCGCGTTCCCGAACCGCTCCGCCGCGTCGAGCGCAACGGCCGCACGCCCGACGCCGAACTCGTCGCCGGCCTCAAGCTGATCGAGCAGGAGATCGCCGACATGACCGCGCGGCTGGCGCAGAACGACCTCGACAGCCTGTCGACGCGCGGTCGCTATCTGGAGATCAAATATCGCGACGAGGGTGGCGATCGACCATGATCGGTGGAATAAACCAGTCACGGTCGCGACTTGCCTGTTGGGGCCGACTGGGCCATGCCCGAATCCATGGCTGATGACTCCCAGCACCCCACTGAACGCACCGCGTCCGACGCGCCCCTGATCGGACAGGCGACCGGAGTCCCCTCCGCCGGCTCGATCGACAGCGGTCACGACGACCCGATCGGCCGCCCGGGCCTGCATCACTGGCGCGAAAGCACGATCACGCGCCCCGGCCTCGACGATCGCGGCAACGTCTTCTTCGCCGCGATCGAGATGACGCGGATGCCGATGATCCTGACCGATCCCAATCAGGACGACAATCCGATCGCCTTCGCCAACAAGGCCTTCCTCGACCTGACGGGGTATGAGGAAGCCGAGGTGTTGGGCCGCAACTGCCGCTTCCTGCAGGGGTCGCAGACCGATCGCGGCGCCGTCGCCGAATTGCGCGAGGCGATCGAGGCCCGCCAGTCGATCGCGCTCGAACTGCTCAACTACCGCCGCGACGGCTCGCCGTTCTGGAACGCGGTGTTCATCGGCCCGGTTTACGACGTCGAGGGCAACCTCCTCTATTTCTTCGCCAGCCAGCTCGACGTCACGCGCCGCCGCAACGTCGAACAAAGCTATCGCCAGGCGCAGAAGATGGAATCGATCGGCCAGCTCACCGCCGGCCTCGCGCACGATTTCAACAACCTGCTCCAAGTGGTGAACGGCAACCTCGACCTGCTGTCCGCGGTCACCGACAGTGACAAGGCCAAGCGCTACGTCGCCGCGGCGCAGTCGGCCGCCGAACGCGGCGCCAAGCTGACGCGCCAGTTGCTCGCCTTCGCCCGCAAGACGCGGCTCGAACCGCGTGCGATCGATCTCAGCCACCTCGTCACCGAGTTCAGCGAGGTGATCGAAAGCTCAGTGTCGAAATACGTCGACCTGCACCTCAGCCTGCGCCGCGGGCTGCCGCACGTCGTCGTCGATCCCGATCAGCTCGAAATGGCGCTGCTCAACATCGTCAACAATGCCCGCGACGCCATGCCCAATGGCGGCGAGGTGACGATCGGCACGCGCCGCCTGTCGCTCACCCCTGAAACCGCGCGCGAACTGGCGCCCGGCGACTATGTCGTGCTCGAGGTGAAGGACGAAGGCACGGGCATGCCGCCCGAGGTGCTGGAACGCGCGGTCGAACCGTTCTTCACGACCAAGGGCGTCGGTCAGGGCACGGGGCTCGGCCTCGCCATGGCCAGCGGGTTCCTGCGCCAGTCCGGCGGCCGCCTCGATATCGAGAGCGAGGACGGTCGCGGCACCAGCGTCATGATGATCTTCCCCGTCGCACGCCCCAGCGAAGAGGCGGGCACGTCCGATGCCAGCGTCGACGCGCTGAACGCGGCACCGGCCCAGCCGCGCGGCTATGTCGAACATGTGCTGATCGTCGAGGACAATGACGAAGTGCTGGCGGTCGCGAGCGAGATCCTGACGAGCGCTGGTTATCGCGTCACCACCGCGATCAGCGGCGAACAGGGCCTCAAGACCTTCGACAAGGTCCATCCCGACAACCATATCGACCTGCTGTTCACCGATCTGGTGATGCCGGGCGGCATGAACGGCCTGATGCTGGCCGATGCGGTGATGGAGCGCGATCCCAGCGTCTCGGTGCTGCTGACCACCGGCTATAACGAGGAACTGGTCGTCAACGGACCCCGCAAGCGCGCCACGGACGTGCTCAGCAAGCCCTATCGGCGCACCGAATTGCTCGACCGGGTGCGCCAGGCGCTCAACCGGCGTGGCAGCGGCGGTCCGCGGCGGACGCCATCGGACTTCGGGGCGGCACAGGCCTGATCATCGGGGGGATGGTGGGCGCTGACGGGCTCGAACCGCCGACCCTCTCGGTGTAAACGAGATGCTCTACCAACTGAGCTAAGCGCCCCCTCTCGGGGAAGTCCGCCCTGCCAAAGCCGGAGCGGAACCGCAAGAGGGAAGCGCACTCACGCCTTCCGCGCCGCCACCAGATAGGCGCGCATCGCCTCGCTGGCGCGGGGCGACAGGGTCATGAAGGCGCGGCGGCGGTCGACGGGGTCGGGGTGGCGGACGAACAGGCCCATGTCGGTCATGCGGGCGATCCAGCGCAGCGCGGTGGTCGGCGCGACACCTGCGGCGATGCACAGGCTGGACACGCTGACGCGATTGCCCTCCAGCTCGGCGGCGAACAGGTCGAGCAGCATGTCCCACGCCGGGTCCTCGAACAGCCCCTCGCCGATGAACTGGCCGAAGAAGCGGCTGCGCGACTGGCGCAACTGGATCACGCGGCGCACCTCCTGCGGCGTGACGACCTGACCGCCGGGCGCAGGCTCGCTGGCGAAGCTGCGGCGGCGATCGGCGAGGTCGCGGGTGCCCGGGCCACCCTCCGCCGGCGCGGTATGGGAGAGGAGGCCGGCGGTGATGCGCGAGATTTGCGCGATCCCTTCGGCCATGCGGCGGATGTGCTGGTCGTCTGATTCGGCGCCCTGCGGGCTGTAGGCGTGGCGATCGTCCTCCACCCGGTCGGGCATGCTGTCGTTCAGCATCAGCGCCCGGGGCAGTGCCGCCTGGGCCAGCGCCAGCGCGCGCTGCGGGATGGTGGCGTCGCAGAGCAATTCGACGGGGGCATCCATCAAATGGCGGGCGACGAGATCGATCTGGTCCGTGGCGAAGGTGACGACGGCGCGCGTTTCCATGGCGTCGAGGAAGCGGCCCAGCGCAGGCAGCGCCTGTTCCAGCCGTTCGGGAGCCACGCCGCCCGCCTCCGCCAGCACGACGGGCGCGGCGACGACGGCGGCGAGGCCCGCCTCCACCTCGGCCCAGGCGATGCGCCGCAAGGGCCGTCCCCCGGCGGCGGCGATCGCCGCGTCGGCGGCATCGCCCATGTCGCTGTCGGCGATCAGCAGCATCGCGCGGCCGCGGTGTCTGTAGCAGCCGGCACCACCCTGCCCCGCCCATTCGGTAAACGTCGCCTTCCCCATGGCGGCACGATACGCGGGCCGGGGGCGGGATCGCGGTCAGTCACCTCCATTTCCGAGGTAAATGGCGCCCAAATGCCATTTACATCCAAAATGGAGACACCCGGCGCCATCAGTCGAGCGCCTTGACGATCTCCTCCACCATCTTCTTCGCATCGGCGAGCAGCATCATGGTATTGTCCATGTAGAACACGTCGTTATCGACCCCGGCATAGCCGACGCCGCCCATCGAGCGCTTGATGAACAGCACGGTCTTCGCCTTTTCGACGTCGAGCACGGGCATGCCGTAGATCGGCGAGGATTTGTCCGTTTTGGCCGCCGGGTTGGTGACGTCGTTGGCACCGATGACGAAGGCCACGTCGGTCTGCGCGAATTCGGAGTTGATGTCCTCCAGCTCGAACACCTCGTCATAGGGCACGTTCGCTTCGGCGAGCAGCACGTTCATATGGCCCGGCATGCGGCCCGCGACGGGGTGGATCGCGTATTTCACACGGACGCCATGCTCCTTCAGCTTGTCGGCCATTTCACGCAGGACGTGCTGTGCCTGTGCGACCGCCATGCCGTAGCCCGGCACGATGACGACCTGTTCGGCCTGGCTCATCAGGAAGGCAGCGTCTTCTGCCGAGCCGCGCTTCCACGGACGGTCGACCTTGTCGCCACCGCCGCTCGCCGCGGCCTCTGCCCCGAAGCCGCCGGCGATGACGCTGATGAAGCTGCGGTTCATCGCGCGGCACATGATGTAGCTGAGGATCGCACCCGACGAGCCGACCAGCGCACCGGTGATGATCATCGCGCTGTTGTGCAGCGTGAAGCCCATCGCCGCCGCCGCCCAGCCCGAATAGCTGTTGAGCATGCTGACGACGACCGGCATGTCCGCGCCGCCGATCGGGATGATGAGCAGGAAGCCGATCGCGAAGCTGAGGATCGTGATCGTCCAGAAGATCCAGGGGCTCTGATCCTGCGTGAAATAGGCGACGAGCAACAGGATCGCGGCGAGCACGGCGAGGTTGATCGCGTGGCGGCCGGGCAGCAGGATCGGCTTGCCGCCCATGTTGCCGTTCAATTTCAGGAAGGCGATGACGCTGCCCGAAAAGGTGATCGCGCCAATCGCGACGCCGAGGCCCATTTCGACCCGGCTGACGCCATGGATGACGGCAAAGGGCTGGCCGATCATCGGGATCACCATGTCGGCGATGCCGAAGGCGATGGGGTTGAGGAAGGCGGCGCAGGCGACGAGCACGGCGGCTAGGCCGACGAGGCTGTGGAAGGCGGCGACGAGCTGCGGCATCGCAGTCATCGCGATACGGCGCGCGGTGGTGATGCCGATGACCGCGCCGATGCCGATCGCGGCGAGGATTTCGAGCATCGTGACGTAATCGACGCGGCTGAGGATCGCCGTGTAATCATAGGTCGGCGTCGCGCCGGTCACGAGCAACTGGTCGATCGGCACATGCGTCACCAGCGTCGTGACCACGGCGATGGTCATGCCGATCATCCCGAAGCGGTTGCCGCGCTGGCTCGACGTCGGCGACGACAGGCCGCGCAACGCGAGGATGAAGCACACCCCGGCGATCAGATAGGCGAGCGCCGCGAACGAGCTGCCGGCGGTTGCGTGTTCCATCCTGTTCCCCCTCGTCACCCCGGCCTTGAGCCGGGGTCCCGCTGTCTTGTCCCACTGCCAGAAGAAGCGGGACCCCGGGTCAAGCCCGGGGTGACGAATTGCCTAGTGTTTGGCCGGCGCCGGCCGGTCCTTCTTCTTGTACATGGCAAGCATGCGGCTGGTGACCGCGAAGCCGCCGAAGATATTGATGCTGGCCAGCACCACGCCAAGCAGCCCCAGCCATTTCGACGAGGCACTGCCCGCCGCCGCGCCGGCGATCAGCGCGCCGACGATAATGACGCTGGAGATGGCGTTGGTCACCGCCATCAGCGGCGTATGCAGCGCCGGCGTGACCGACCAGACGACATAATATCCAACAAAGCAGGCCAGCACGAAGATCGAGAGGATCGCGACAAAGTCCATGATTCAGCTCCCGACTGTTTCGGCGCGGCGTACCGGCGCTTCCAAAGTGGACAAAGTGAGCGAAACGGTATCCCCCTGTTCGCCATACCGCGAACCTGAACGGTTCGTAGCGGCGGAGCGGAGGAACGATTCGCGGTTCATCGGCGCAAGACTAGGCCCAAGACCAGCGTGTAGGACAGCCCCCCTCATGCGCCGAGCAGCCGGGCGTTCACCACCTGCCCGTCCTTGGTCAAACGGACGGCGTCGCCGATCTCGGCGTCGAGCACCGGGCGGCCAGCATCCTTGTCCCAGAAGGTCGAGAGGAAGTTGTACAGGTTGCGGCTGAACAACGCCGAGGCGTCGGCGGGCAGACGGCCGGCGACGTTACGGTGGCCGACGATTGTGACGCCGTGGCGCTCGACGATCTCGCCCGCCACCGCGCCTTCGACATTGCCGCCCTGTTCGACGGCGAGGTCGACGATGACGCTGCCCGGGCGCATGCTGGCGACCTGCGCATCGCTGATCAGGCGTGGCGCCGGGCGGCCGGGGATCAGCGCGGTGGTGATGACGATGTCCTGCTTGGCGATATGCGACGACACGAGTTCGGCCTGCGCCGCCTTATATTCGTCGCTCATCTCGCCGGCATAGCCGCCGGCGCCCTCGCCCTCGATGCCCTTCACATTCTCGACGAAGATCGGCTTGGCGCCGAGGCTCTGGATCTGTTCCTTCGTGGCCGAGCGAACGTCGGTGGCGGAGACCTGCGCGCCGAGGCGCCGCGCGGTGGCGATCGCCTGCAAGCCGGCGACGCCGACGCCCATCACGAACACCTTGGCGGCGCTGACCGTACCGGCCGCGGTCATCATCATCGGGAAGGCGCGGCCATATTCGGCCGCGGCGTCGAGCACCGCCTTGTACCCGGCGAGGTTCGACTGCGACGACAATATGTCCATCGACTGCGCGCGCGTGATGCGCGGCATGAATTCCATCGCCAGCGCTTCGTAGCCGGCGGCGGCATAGGCGTCGATTCGCGCGCGGTCCCCGAAGGGGTTGAGGCCAGCGACGATCCACGCGCCGACCGCGGCACCCGTCAGACCGGCGGGATCGGGGCCCTGCACGCCGAGGATGATGTCCGCGCCGGCGAGCGTGCTCGCGCGGTCGGCGACGCTGGCGCCGACATCGGCATAGGCCTGATCGGCATAACGGGCGGCGGCACCGGCACCGGTTTCCACCGCGACGGTCGCACCCAGAGCGATGAATTTCTTGGCGGTTTCCGGCGTGGCGGCAACGCGCCGCTCGCCGTCAACATGCTCCTTGAGAACGGCGATCTTCATGTCGGCGGGCGCTCAGGCGATCAGCCAGATCACCAGCGCGGCGATCACCGCACAGGCGATGGCGCCCCAGAACAGCATCTTCGTGACGCTCGAATAGGTCGCCACATGCGCCTTCATGTCACCGTTGCCGGCCATCATCCAACCCCTGTTTGCCTGTGGCGCCTTCGCCCCTGTTGCACGATCACTGCCCGCAAAGCGCCATGGGCGTCAAGGCAAGGTACGCCTGCACCGGCTTAAGCCCGCCTTTACTCCGACGGTGTATCGCTTGCCCCGAACCGGGACGGAAAACCTTATGACGCGCAACGGGCAGCGGCTGCTTCTGCTGATCGACGACGAACCTGCGCAGCGGCGATTGGTGTCGGCGCTGGCCGCGCGCGCCGGCTGGCGATCGATCTTCGCCGCCGATGGCGAGATGGCGCTGGCGCAGCTCGGCACGCAGGACGGGATGCAGCTGGACGCGATCCTGCTCGACCATTGGGCGCCCGATGCCGATGCCGGCCCGCTGATCGCGGAGCTGCGCGAACGACGCCCGGCGCTCCCCATCCTGATGCTCACCGCCAACGGATCGGTCGCGCATGCCGTTGCGGCGATGCGCGCGGGCGCGACCGATTTCCTGGTGAAGCCGCTGGCGCCCGAACGCCTGCTCGCCGCGCTGGAAGCGGCGGTGGCGGGCACGACGGCGGGCGAATTGCGGCCGCTGACCGAAAAGATTCCGGCGCTGCTGGCGTTCGACGAGATCGTCGGCTCCTCGCCCGATTTCCGCGCCGCGCTCGCCATCGCCGCCAAGGCGGCGCGGGCGCGCGTGCCGGTGCTGGTGGAGGGTGAAAGCGGCGTCGGCAAGGAAGTGGTCGCCGATGCGATCCATGCCGCCTCGCCGCGGTCCAAGAAACCGATGGTCACCGTCAATTGCGGGGCGATTCCGGCGAACCTCGTCGAATCCGAATTGTTCGGGCATGAAAAGGGCGCGTTCACCGGCGCGTTCGAACGCAAGATCGGCAAGTTCGCCGATGCCGACGGCGGCACCATCCTGCTCGACGAAGTGGGCGAAATGCCGCTCGAGGCGCAGGTGAAGCTGCTGCGCGTGCTACAATCGGGCGAGATCCAGCCGATCGGTGCGCGTCATGCGCGGCAGGTGGACGTGCGCGTGATCGCCGCGACGAACAAGACGCTGCTCGACGAGGTCGCCGCCGGACGGTTCCGCGAGGACCTCTATTACCGGCTCAACGTGGTGCAGGTGACGATTCCGCCGTTGCGCGAGCGGCTGGCCGACGTGCCGGCGCTGGCGCGGCATCTGCTGGCGCGGATCGCGCAGCAACCGGGGCTAAGGCCGCTGGGAATCACCGACGATGCATTGGCGCTGCTGGTGCAATATGACTGGCCGGGCAACGTCCGCCAGCTCCAGAACGCGCTGTTTCGTGCGGCAGTGCTGTGCGAGGGCGCGGCGCTGACGCGGGCGGATTTCCCGCAGATCGCCTCGCTGGGCAATCGCCGGCCGGGGAGCGCGGGCACCGCCACGCTGTCGGGCGGCGGGGTGACGTTGTTCCGGCCGGACGGCAACCTGCGCCCGCTGGAGGATATCGAGGCGGACGTGATCCGGCTCGCCATCGGCCATTATCGCGGGCGGATGACCGAAGTCGCACGGCGGCTGGGGATCGGGCGCTCGACCTTGTACCGCAAGCTTGGCGAGCTGGGGATCGATAACGCCGCGGCGTAGATCCTGCTATGCGGGACGGCATGAGCCGCTTCGCGAACCGTCACATCCTCGTCACCGGTGCCGCATCGGGCATCGGCCTCGCCACCGCGCAACATCTCGCCGCCGAGGGCGCGCGCCGGCTGGTGCTGGTCGATCGCGAGGCGGCGGCGCTGGCCGCGATCGACCTGCCATGCACGCTGGACCTGCTGCCCGGCGATGTCGCGGACGAGGCGTTCTGGGACAGCGCCGCACCCTATCTTGCCGGCATCGACGGCGCGGTGGTCAATGCCGGGGTGGCCGGCGCGGGCGTCATCGCCGACCTCGACTTCGCCGAATGGCGACGCATCCTGTCGGTGAACCTGGATGGCGCGTTCCTGACGCTGCGCGCGGCGTTGCGGGCGATGGCGGACGGCGGCGCGATCGTCGCGACCGCATCGGCAGCGGGGATCAAGGCGGAGGTGGGCGTCGCCGCCTATGGCGCGTCGAAGGCGGCGCTGATCCATCTGGTGAAGGTCGCCGCCAAGGAAGCCGCGGCGCGGCGCATCCGCGTCAACGCCATCGCCCCGGCCGGAGTGGAAACCCCGGTGTGGGATGCGATCCCGATGTTTGCGAACCGGGTCGCCACGATCGGTCGTGACGCCGCCTTTGCGGAAATGGCGGCGATGGCCACGCCACTGGGCCGCTATGCCAAGGCGGAGGAGATTGCCGCGCAGATCGGCTTCCTGCTGTCCGACGCCGCCGCGCTGGTCACCGGCAGCTGCCTGCTCAGCGATGGCGGCTACACGCTTTAGTCTACCAGAGCACGCCTTTGACCGGGGTCAGCGGTGGGGGTGCCTCGTCACCGATCGACTGGAGCAGATCGATCTCGATCGTCCGGCACATCGCGGTCAGCGGCAGATCGTGAACCGTATTGGCGAACGGATCGACCAGATCGTCACCGATCGCGAGCACCGCGAGGAACATCAGCCCCGCCACGGTCGACCCCAGCGGCGTCGCGAAGCCCAACGTCTCGACGAGGCCGATCGGCAGCAGGATGCAGAAGACGTGGGTGAACAGCGTCGGGAAGAAGCGGAACTGGTTCGGCAGCGGCGTATTCTTGAGCCGCTCCATCCCCCCTTGCGAATTGGCGATGTCGACCAGGGTCGATTCCATCCGCGTCTGCTGGATCGTATCGATCAGCCCGGCGCGGCGCGCATCGTCGATACGGCGGCCGGTGCCGTCGAGCAGGCCGTTGGCGATGTTGGTGCGGGCGAGCGCCGGCTCCGCCTCGCCGCGCGACAGATATTTCAACACCTGTTCGTCGACCGGCTGCTTGCGCAGCTGGCAGCGTAGCGCGTTCACATAGGCAATCTGGCGCAGCACGATCGTGCGGCGCAGGTCATGCGCCTCTTCGGCCGGCAGGAAGTTGCGCGCTTCGCGGCTGATGTTGCGCGAGGCGTTGATCATCAGTCCCCACAGCGAACGCCCTTCCCACCAGCGCGCATAGGCCGAATTGGCGCGCGTGCCCAGGAACAGCGCCAGCACCGACCCGAACAGCGTCAGCGGCAGCGACGGCGCCTTGAACGGCAGGACGTAATAGGTGACCGTGACGATGACGTCCCAGACGAACAGGAGCGTCAGCGGCTTCCAGACCTCGGCGATGATACGGTTCAGTCGAGGGGAGGATGCGACGATCATGGAACCTCACGAATGATGACGGAGCGGCCATAACGCACATCCGCGCGCTATGCTGCACTGCAACACTATTTTACGGTTCAGCCACCCACGAGGGCCCGGTCACGCAGGCCGCGCCACACGCGCAGCGCCTGAACCGTTGCGGAAACGTCATGAACGCGCAGGAGTTGCACGCCGGCCTCCGCCCCCTTCAGCGCGAGCGCAAGACTGCCGCCAAGGCGCGCCGCCACCGGGGCTTCATTGTCCAGCGCGCCGATCATCCGCTTGCGACTGGCGCCGAGCATGATCGGGCAGCCGAGACCGTGGAACAGTGCGAGGCCGTTGAGGAGCGCGAGATTCTCCGACAGCGTCTTGCCGAAGCCGATGCCGGGATCGACGATGATGCGCGACCGGTCGATGCCGGCGGCCGTCACTGCGGCGATCCGAGCCTCGAGCCAGTCGAACACTTCGGTCAGCACGTCGCGATAGCCGGTGCGAGCGTGGCCACCCTCCTTGGGGTCGGGCGAGTGCATCAGCACGACGGGGCAACTGGCCTGCGCTACGACAGCGAGCGCACGATCGTCCCAGAGCAAAGCGGAGACGTCGTTGACGATCTGCGCGCCGGCGGCGAGCGCGGCTTCCATCACCGCAGCCTTGCGGGTGTCGATCGAGACGAGCGTGCCGCTGCGGGCGAGGCGTTCGACGACCGGCTGGATGCGGGCGATCTCGTCGCCTTCCCAAACCTGCGCGGCGCCGGGCCGGGTGGATTCGCCGCCGAGGTCGATCAGCGCGGCACCGGCGGCGGCCATGTCGACGCCGGCCGCGGCGGCGGCGGCGGGATCGGCGCTGTGCTGGCCGCCGTCGGAGAAGCTGTCCGGCGTGACGTTGAGGATACCGGCGACGAGCGGCTGGTCGAGGCGGAGCGTGCGGTCGCCGAGGACGAGCGGGGGGCGCGGCGCGGTGATCGCGGCGTGGAGCGTCTGCGCGCGATCGCCGAGGGAGGCGATATCGGCAACCGGGACGGTGCGTTTGGTGCCGTTCTCGATCACCTCATAGGCCGCGAACCATTGCAGGCCGCCGGCGAGGCGGGCGACGCCGCCGTCCGCCTGGGTAACGGGGGTGTCGACGAACTGGACGGGGCGAAGGTGGAGGGTCATCGTTCCCGTGTCCTTGCTGTGGGTCGACAAGGCAAGAGGCGGTCGGGTGTCGGCAACGAGGGGCATCGCTTGCCGCCCCCTCCGTCACCGCTTTGCGGTGCCACCTCCCCCTGGCGGGGGAGGAATTTGGTGTCGGTCGTCGTCCCCCGTCACCCCGAACTTGGTTCGGGCTCCACTCCGCGGCGAGGGGGGCGACTGGAGGCTCTTGCCGTTCCCTGCGGCCCGGTGGACCCCGGAACAAGTCCGGGGTGACGGGAGGAAGCAGGCACCCGCTCCTCCCCCCTTTGCCGAGGGGGCGTTACGGTTGGGTCGCGAGCAGGTAGGTCTGTCTCAGCGTGTCGATCGGCTGGAGCTTGCCGCCGGCTTCATGCTGCCAGAAGGTCCAGCCATTGCAGGCGGGGGCGCCTTGCAGCGCCGCGCCGAGCTTGTGGATCGAGCCGCTGGCGCCGCAGTCCGACAGCAGGCTGCCGTCGGCGCGGACCGTCACGCGGAAGCGGCGCTTGGTGTCGGTGAGCACCGCGCCGGGCTGGAGATAGCCGTTTTCGACCAGCACGCCGAAGGCGACCTTGGGCTGCTGGCGGGGCGACTGCATCGTCGACAGTGCCGATTCATCGAGCGGCAGCGCGGCGGCGATGCGTTCCTCGGCGGCGGCGATGTAATCGCCCTCACGCTCGATGCCGATCCAGTGGCGGCCCAGGCGCTTTGCCACCGCGCCGGTGGTGCCGGTGCCGAAGAAGGGGTCGACGACGACGTCGCCGGGCTTCGTGCAGGCGAGCAGGATGCGGTAGAGCAAAGCCTCGGGCTTTTGCGTCGGGTGGACCTTCACGCCGTCCTTCTTCAGGCGTTCCTGCCCGCCGCAGATCGGGAATTCCCAGTCGGAGCGCATCTGCAGCTCGTCATTCAGGGTCTTCATGCTGCGGTAGTTGAAGGTGTATTTCGCGCCCTCGCCCTTCGACGCCCAGATCAACGTCTCATGCGCGTTGGTGAAGCGGGTGCCGCGGAAGTTGGGCATCGGGTTGGCTTTGCGCCACACGATGTCGTTGAGGATCCAATAGCCCAAATCCTGCACCGCGGTGCCGACGCGGAAGATGTTGTGATAGCTGCCGATCACCCAGATCGAGCCGGTGTCCTTCAGGATGCGATGCGCCTCGGCCAGCCAGGCGCGGGTGAAGGCGTCATAGGCGGCGAAGGTGTCGAACTTGTCCCAATCGTCGGTGACGGCATCGACATGGCTGCCGTCGGGACGGAACAGCTCGCCGCCGAGCTGGAGGTTGTAGGGCGGATCGGCGAAGATCATGTCGACCGACTTGTCGGGCATGGCGCGCATCGCCGCGATGCAATCGCCGCGGACGATCTGGTCGAGCGGCAGCACGCGCGTGTCGACCGGCGCCGGCTTAATCGCCTTGGCGCGCGCCGCTGTCCGCGCCGAAACCTTCGGCTGCCTGACCTTCTCGATAACCGCCATTACGTCCCCCTTGGACCTCTATTCGCGTCAGATGGTGGACTCGCGTCAAGGCCTGAGTGGTTAACGATAAAGCTTGCCATCCCGTTAAGCGGCCCGACCAACGACTCGGCCCCGCAAGATATGGGAGCGTCGATTCCGCGCGTCCCCCAGCGCTGGGGGTGTGACTCAAAAGACTCAGCCATGAAATTGGTTAGCGGCAGAGGCGGTGAACAGCGGTCCCGCCGCCGCATCCGGCGTGATTCGGGCGTAGGCGGCCGCGACGGGCGCGAAGCTGCGGCGGTGAATCGGGGTCGGCCCGTGTTCGAGCAGCGCCGCCAGATGGTGCTTGCAGCCGTAGCCCTTGTTCGAATGCCAGTGATAATGCGGGTGGACCGCCGCGTGTTCGAGCATGATCGCATCGCGCGTTTCCTTGGCGAGGATCGACGCGGCGGCGATCGACAGGCTGTGCGCGTCGCCGCTGACGATCGCCGTCGCCGGGTAGGACCAACGCGGCAGGCGATTGCCGTCGACCAGCACATGGCCGGGATCGCAGCCAAGCTTGAGCGTCAGCGCATCGACCGCGAGCGTCATCGCCTTCATCGTCGCCCAATAGATGTTGAGCGTATCGATCTCATCCGCCTCGACGATGCCGATGCCGAAAACGGCGCGGGTCTGGATCAGCGTGCAGAGGCGAGCGCGTTCGGTGGCCGAGAGCTTCTTGGAATCGTCGATGCCGCGCGGCGTACCCTTGGCGGGCAGCACCACCGCCGCGGCGACGACCGGCCCGGCCAGCGGGCCGCGCCCCGCCTCGTCCACCCCGGCGACGGGGGGCAGGCAGGCCTTTTCGTGCTTCAGTCCGGGCATTCAGCCTTCCAGTTCGTCAAACGGCACCACCCCGAGCGCATGCCCAAGCGGGCCATGGCCGGCACCGAGACCCGGTGCATGCATCATCGCAATGCGGACGAAGCGGACGGCCTGTACGAACGCATCCTCGATTCCCAGTCCGCTGGCGAGACCCGCTGCCAGCGCGCTGGCCAAGGTGCATCCCGTGCCATGGGTATCGTCGGTGTCGAAGCGCTTGCCGATGAGCCGACGGATTTCTCCGCCGGGCGACAGCAACCGGTCCGTCACCGACGCCCCGTCACCATGCCCGCCCTTGGCGACGACGTGACAGCCATGCGCCAGCACCGCCGCTTCGCCGCCGAGTGCCGCCAGTTCGGGAATGTTGGGCGTCACCACCGACGCGATGCCCATCAGCCGCTCGAACGCCGCGATCGTGTCGGCATCGGCGAGGACGGAGCCGCTGGTGGCGATCATCACGGGGTCGAAGACGATGGGGACGTCGAGCGCTTCCAACACGTCGGCGACGGCGTGGACGGTCGCGGCGGAGCCGATCATGCCGATCTTCACCGCGTCGACGCCGAGGTCGTCGAGGACGCTCGTCATCTGCGCGACGACCATGTCGACGGGGACGGGATGCACCGCCTGCACGCCCAGCGTATTCTGCGCGGTGATCGCGGTGATCGCGGTCATGGCATGGCCGCCGAGCATCGTGACGGTCTTGATATCCGCCTGGATACCGGCTCCGCCGCCCGAATCGGATCCGGCGATGATGAGGACGCGGGGGATCATGATTGTTTCCGGAAGTGGACGAAGTGGACGGTACGTAACGTCCGGACTCGCTCCCCGTGCTGGGGCGTAGCGATGACGATGGCGGGGGTGTGGCTTGTGGGGTGAGCCATAAGGGTGTGCCATGGCATATTTGGGGGCGTGTAGGACAGCGGTTTTGGTTCGCGCGAAGACGCGAAGACGCCAAGGGGTTGCGTGGGTGGTGGCGCCGTCGCGCGATCAGCGGCGGTGCGGCGGGTGAGGCCTCTTTGCGGCTTCGCGTCTTTGCGTGAGCCTTTATCGGCGGTGGCTGGGGCGGTGGGGATTTGGTTCACGCGGAGACGCGGAGACGCGGAGGGTTGCGCTTGTGGGGAGGTGTCGCGCACCACAGGCGCGGCCCGATCTGAACCGAATGGGTGAAAGCTGCCGCGGCTCCAGACGCAACACCTCCGCGTCTCCGCGTCTCCGCGTGAACCAAATTTATTCGTCATCCCGGCGGACGCCGGGATCCATGGTGGCGGTGATGTCGCGGTGGTGCGCCGACGCTGGTGGCGCCGTCTCCATGAATCCCGACGTTCGCCGGGATGACGAATTGGGGGTCAGCCCTTGAAGCGGCGTTCCGTGCTGGCCGGGTTCGCCTTCAGCAGTTTGCCGATCCGCGTCGGGCGGTCGAGGAGTTCGCCGCTGCAATTGGGGCAGCGTTCGTCCATTGCATCGGCGCATTCGGTGCAGAAGGTGCATTCCATCGAACAGATGAACGCACCGGGTGCGTCGGCGGGCAGGTCCATACCGCAGCGCTCGCAATCGGGGCGCATCGCCAGCATCAGGCGGCGGCCTGGCGGACGGCGTCGCAGATGCGATCGACGAGCGTTTCGACTTGGCGCGCGTCGTCGCCTTCCGCCATCACGCGGATCACCGGTTCGGTGCCCGACGGGCGGATGACGAGGCGGCCGGTGCCGGCGAGCTCGGCCTCGGCGGCGGCGATCGCGTCCTTGACCGACTGCGCCTCCAAGGGCTTTCCACCGGCGAAGCGGACGTTCTTGAGCAATTGCGGCAGCGGTTCGAAGCGGTGCAGCACTTCGCTGGCCGGGGCGCCGGCGCGCTTCAACTCGGCGAGCACCTGCAGCGCGGCGACGAGGCCGTCGCCGGTGGTGCCGTAGTCCGACAGGATGATGTGGCCCGACTGTTCGCCGCCGACATTGTAGCCCGACGAGCGCATCTTTTCGAGGACGTAGCGGTCGCCGACCGCGGTGCGGACGAGGCCGAGGCCCTGCGCCTTGAGATGCCGTTCGAGGCCGAGGTTCGACATGACGGTCGCGACGAGCCCGCCGCCTGCGAGACGGCCGCGGCGCGCCCAGCCGGCGGCGATCGTCGCCATCAGCTGGTCGCCGTCGACCACCCTGCCCTGTTCGTCGACGACGATCAGGCGGTCTGCGTCACCATCCAGCGCGATGCCGATGTCGGCACCGCTGGCGACGACGGTTTCGGACAGCGTCTGCGGCGCGGTGGAGCCGACGCCGTTGTTGATGTTGACGCCATTGGGGGTGACGCCGATCGCGATGATATCCGCGCCCAGCTCCCACAACGCGGAGGGCGCGACCTTGTACGCGGCGCCGTTGGCGCAATCGATCACGACGCGCAGGCCGTCGAGGCGCAGGTCGGTGGGGAAGGTGTTCTTGGCGAAGTGGATGTAGCGCCCTTGCGCGTCGTCGATGCGGCGCGCGCGGCCGATCTGCGCGGCGGGCGCGAGGGGCACATCGCTGTCGATCAGGCCCTCGATGGTCAGTTCGGCCTCGTCGGACAATTTGTAGCCGTCGGGACCGAACAGCTTGATGCCATTGTCAGCGAAGGGATTGTGGCTGGCGGAGATCATGACGCCGATGTCGGCGCGCATCGTCTGCGTGAGCATCGCGACCGCGGGCGTCGGCAGCGGCCCGACCATGATGACGTCCATGCCGGCGCTGGTGAAGCCGGCGACGAGCGCGGATTCGAGCATATAGCCCGACAGGCGCGTGTCCTTGCCGATCAGCACGCGATGCTTGTGATCGCCGCGCTGAAAATAGGCGCCGGCCGCCATGCCGACCTTCATCGCCATTGCCGCGGTCATCGCGCCCGCGTTGGTCAGCCCGCGAATTCCGTCGGTGCCGAAGTATTTCCTTGCCATCGCGTGGTTTCCGTCCCGCTATGCGTTTTCGTGTTTTCCCGATGCGCCAAGGAACCCGATGTCGCAAGCCACCCGTATCCTTCTGGCGCTCGTCGCCGGCATCGCGCTCGGTATCCTGGGGGTCGCGCTGAACCGTGACGCCGCGCTGGCGGTGACGACCGTCACCCAGCCGATCGGCGAGGCGTGGCTGCATGCCCTGCAGATGGTGATCGTGCCGCTGATCGTCGGGCTGCTGGTGACCGGGATCGCCGCGACGGCGGAAGCCGCGCGCGCCGGGCGGATCGCGGGGCGCGCGGTGGCGCTGTTCGTCGTGGTGCTGTGGGGGACGACCATGATGTCGGCGGCGGTGATGCCGCTGCTGCTGGATGCCTGGCCATTGCCGGAGGCGTGGTCGCAGGCGCTGCGAGCCGCGCTGACTGCGGCGCCGGTGATGGGCAAGGTGCCGACGCTGGCCGATTTCTTCAACACGATCGTGCCGACCAATGTCGTGGCGGCGGCATCCGGGGACGCATTCCTGCCGCTGACGGTGTTCACGCTCGCCTTCGCCTTTGCGATCACGCGGCTGGAGGCGGCGTCGCGCAAGCGGCTGACCGACCTGTTCCAGAGCATTACCGACGCGATGCTGGTCATCATCGGCTGGGTGCTGAAGCTGGCGCCGATCGGCATCTTCGCGCTTGCCTATGGCGTCGGCGCGCGGACGGGCGCGGCGGCGTTCGGGGCGCTGGTGCATTATATCGTGCTGGTATCGACGATCGGCTTCATCGTGCTGCTGGCAGGCTATGTCGTGGCGCGGGTGTTCGGGGGCGTGCCGGTGCGCGCCTTCGCCAGGGCGGTGGCGCCGGCGCAGGGGATCGCGATCAGCACACAAAGCTCGCTCGCGTCGCTGCCGGCGATGCTGAAGGGATCGGAAGCGATCGGCGTCGCGCCGGCGACCGCGGGGATCGTGCTACCGGTGGCCGTGGCGATCTTTCGCGCGACCAGTCCGGCGATGAATTTGGCGGTGGCGCTGTACGTCGCGCACTGGCTGGGGGTGCCGATCGGGCCGGGACAGCTGGCGGCGGGGGTGGCGACCGCGGCGATCACGACGATGGGGTCGGTGTCGCTGCCGGGGACGATCAGCTTCTTCGCGAGCGTGGCGCCGGTGGCCTTCGCGATGGGCGTGCCGATCGAGGCGCTGGGCTTGCTGGTGGCGGTGGAGACGGTGCCGGACCTGTTCCGGACCGTGGGGAATGTGACGATGGACGTCGCGGTGACGAGCGTGGTGGGGCGGGAGAAGCGGCCCGACTAGAACCCGTCACCCCGGGCCTGACCCGGGGTCCCGCTTCTCTCGCCGCAGACAGAAAAAGCGGGACCCCGGCTCTGCGGCCGGGGTGACGGGTTTGCGTCACTTCACCCCATGCATCCACTTCTTGAGCGGCCAGGAGAGCAGCAGCAGCACGATACCGAGGCCGATCGCCCATTCGGCGATGAGCGTGAAGACGCCGTTATAGGTGTCGAGGCTGACCTTCAGGTTCGTCACCTGCCCGCCGACGGTTTCGACGCTGGCGACCTGCGCGATCATGCCGGCGAAATACTGCGCGACCGAGATCGAGAGGAACCACACACCCATCATCAGGCCGACGATGCGCGCGATCGACAGCTTGGTGATCATCGACAGGCCGACCGGCGAGATGCACAGTTCGGCGAGGCTGTGGATCAGATAGAGGCCTGCGAGCCACCAGATGCCGACCTTGAAATCCGGCCCGACGAAGCGGCTGCCGAAGACGAGGAACAGGAAGCCCGCGCCGACACCCATCAGCGCGATGCCGAACTTGACGGGAATCGACGGTTCGCGGCCCGCGGCGGCGAGCTTGGTCCACATCGCCGCCATCACCGGGGCGAAGAGCACGATGAACAGCGCGTTGAACGTCTGCGTCTGCCCCGCCGAGATCGGATAGCCGAAGATGTGGAGGTCGGTGTTGCGATCGGCGAACAGCGTGAGGCTGGAGCCGGCCTGTTCGAACAACGTCCAGAACACGACGTTGAAGGTGATGAGCACCATCGCCGCCAGCATCATCTGGAATTCGGTGCGGCTGCCCGACACGAAGCTCCAGATCAGGATGCCGGGCACCGCGATGATGAAGGTGCCGAACAGCAATTTGCCCATCAGCGGCAGCGCCAGGACATAGGCGACGATCGAACCCGCACCCGCGGTCGATTCCGCGCTGTTCATCAGGTTGACGAATAGGAGGTAGAAGAGCGGGATACCGATCAGCGCCGCGGCATAGATGCCGATCGTACGGTTGGCGGGCTGGCCGGCGGGCTGTTCGCCGTAACCGGTCAGGCGACCGCCATCGAACTGGATAAGGATCCACGAGAGCAGCATGCCGAGCGCGGCGAGGCCGAAGCCCGCCCACCAGCCGAGCCCCGCCCACACGCCCGGAATACCCACCGCGAGCAGCGGGCAGAGGAATTGCGAGAGCAGCGAGCCGAGATTGATGCCCATGTAGAAGATGGTGAAGCCGCTGTCGCGACGGCGATCGCCCTGCGCGTAGAGCTCACCCACCATGGTCGAGATATTGGGTTTGAAGAAGCCGTTGCCGACCGAGATCATGCACAAGGCGATGAGCATCAGCGTCGTGTAGAAGGTGCTACGCTCGCCGTCCGACGCGAAGCCGCCCTTGGCGATCGTGCGCTGCGGCTGGCCGTCGGCCCCGAGCAGCGCGACGCTGCCGTCGTCATTGCCCTTGATCGCCAGTTTCTGCGTGCCGTCGATGACGTAGCGCGTCTCGACACCGTTCACCTGCGCGACCGCGACGTCGTAACGCTGGCCGTCGATCGTCGCATAGGGCTTGGCGGGCTGGCCACCGAAGGCGAGCGTGAAATAGCCGAGCGCCATCAGGATCGCGCCGAACTTCACCGCGCGCTTGGACCCCAGATACTGGTCCGCCAGATAGCCGCCGACCAGCGGCGTCAGGTACACGAGCGCGGTATAGCCGCCATACAGGCCGGTCGCGGCGCGGTCGCCGAACAGGAAATGCTGCGTCAGATAGAGCGTCAGCAGCGCGCGCATGCCGTAATAGCCGAAGCGTTCCCACATTTCGGTGGTGAACAGGCGCGCGAGCTGGCGGGGATGGCCAAACCAGGTCTTTTCGGCGGCCGGATTGATATGGCTGATGTCAGGCTCGCCGCGGTTGTCCGCGGTCGGGGTGTCCACCATTCGTTACGCTCCCTGAACTGTGCGGCATCGCTGCGCACGCATCGTCGTTAATGGTATCAAGAGTAACGACAAAGCCGCGACTGTAAACATCGGCGTCTCGCGGCTATGGCGGGCGCCATGTTCAACGACACCTCCACGCCGCTTTCGTTGCTGACCACGCGCCGTTCCGGCAAGCCGCGCGACCTGGTCGCGCCGGGCCCCTCCCCCGAGCAACTCGAGCAGATGATCGCCATCGCGGCGCGCACGCCGGACCATGGCAAGCTCGCCCCCTGGCGGTTCGTCATCGTCGACGATCGCGCTGCGCTCGCGACGCTGATCACCGATGCCTATCGCGCGGAACGCCCGCAGGCGGCGCGGACCGAGATCGAATCGCTGGAGCAGTTCGCGCATCAGGCGCCGGCTTTGGTCGTCGTGCTCTCTTCGCCCAGCACGACCAGCCATATCCCGCGCTGGGAGCAGGAGCTGTCGGCGGGCGCGGCGACGATGAACCTGCTGCATGCTGCGCATGCGATGGGCTTTGCGGGCGGCTGGCTGACCGGCTGGCCGACCTTTTCGGAAGAGGTGCGCGATGCCTTCGGCGGGCCGCACGAGCGGATCGCGGGCTTCGTCTTCCTCGGCACGCCCGGCCGGCCGCTCGACGAACGGCCCCGTCCCGATCTGACACGCGTGATCAGCCACTGGCCCTGATCGCACGGATTTTAAGGCAGGTTCGGACGGAAAGGTTGGGGATGGACCTTTTGCGCGACTGGTGTATTAAACAACCATGACAGCGCTCAGCAACGAGGACAGCCCGGTCTACATCCGGCTGCGTGGCACCATCGCCGCCGGGATCCTGCGCGGCGATTACCGCACGGGTGACCAGCTTCCCTCGGTTCGCGCCTTCGCCGCCGAACATGGCGCCAACCCGCTGACGGTCGCCAAGGCGTATCAGAGCTTTCAGGACGACGGCTATGTCGAGGTGCGGCGCGGCGTCGGCATGTTCGTGCTGCCGGGCGCGGCGGACAAGCTGCGCGCGGCGGAACGCGCGAGCTTCATCGAAAATCAGTGGCCGCGGATCCGGGGCTATATCGACCTGCTGGGGCTCGATGCGGCGGACCTGCTGAACGCCGAACGGGTGTAACGGCAAGCTTCAGGTAAACCAGCGATCCTAAGCATTTAGCAACACAAGGATGATAACCGAGCGATCATGGATCGCCGGTTTCTCGCATTGACGGCCAGCCTGTCGGCGCTGACGTTCGGCGGTGTCTGGCTGGCGGCCACGCCGCCCGGGACGAGCGCAGCCGCCGACCTGCATGCGCTCCTTCCCCTATCGCCTGCTGCTGAAAGCGCGGTCGTCTATTATCCCGGATGCGACGCGGTGCGGGCGGCCGGCAAGGCGCCGCTGTTTCGCGACCAACCCGGCTATCGCCCCCAGATGGACGGCGATGGCGACGGCGTCGCCTGCGAAGTGACGGTCGGCCACGGCGGCTTTTCGGGCGGCAGGGGTTGGCGGCGCTCCGGCCGACGTTAGAACAGCCCCAGCGCCGCCACCTCGTCCGCGGTCAGGTCGATGCCGAACATCAGCGACATGCGCATGCGGTAGACGCGCGGATCGGTGATCTCGCTTTCGGTGTCGTTATCGCCCGCGCGGCGGTGGTAGCGGCGATCGGTGAGGCCGGCAAAGCCATGGGGCAGGACGATGCTGGCGATCGTCATCTGCGTGAAGCGGCTGCCGGGCGCGGTCGACGTCCAATGGTTGGACAGCGCGAGATCGGCATCGGCGACCGCGGTTTCGTGGAAGCTGTATTGCGGCTGCCAGCCCTCGCCCGTGCCGCGGCCGTCGGTGGAGCCGGCAGCGCCCTTGCGCAGCAGCATCCAGCCATGCGCGGCGTCGCGCGTCAGACGGAAGCGCGCGCCGTCGGGGGCGTCGACTTCCCAGCCATCGACCAGCGCCATGACCGGCGCATAGCTGCCGCCGAAGCCCGCGTCGGCGATCCAGTCCGCGCCGTCGATCGTCACCAGGCTGAACGTGTGGGTGAGCGGCGGCACCTCGGTTGCGCCCAGCCAGACGCGGGCGAGCAGCGGGCGCGCGTCGAAGCCCAAGGCGGCGAGCGCGTCGAGGAACAGGCGATTGTGTTCGAAGCAATAGCCGCCGCGCTTGGCGGTGACGAGCTTGGCGAACACGCTGGCGCTGTCGATCGCGATCCCGCGCCCCAGGCGGACGTCGAGGTTTTCGAACGGGATCGCCAACCGGTGTTCGCGCTGCAGGCGGCCGAGGCCTTCGGCATCGGGGGTCACGCGGGCCGGCAGGCCGATGCGGGCGAGATAGGCGTCGAGATCGAACATGCCTGCGCTTTCGGGACGAATGCTGCGGTTGGCAAGGGCTGGGTGGTGGGTGGCGCCGCCTTTCCTGCCCTCCTCGCGCCGGACACGTGACGGAGTCCGCCGGGCGGTTGGGGGTGGAGCTGGAGGTTCTTGCCGTCCCCTCGCGGAAAAGTGGACTCCGGACCGAGTCCGGGGTGACGGTGGGGGTTTGCCCGGTCCTCCCCCGCCAGGGGGAGGTGGCGCCGCGAAGCGGTGACGGAGGGGGAGGTCGGCGGCATCCTCCGTTATGAAGCGCATCGCTGACCGCCCCCTCCACCATTCGGCTTGCGCCGAACGGTCCCCCTCCCCCTGGCGGGGGAGGATTTAGGCGCTGTGACGGCTTCGGTGACGCTTGGTCCGGCGTCATTCCGGGCGAGCGCGCCGGTCTGGAGACTCCTGCCCCCCCGTGGAGGCGTGGACCCTGCGGGGTGGCGGTGTGGGTGGGGCGGCGCTCAGTCCTCCCCCGCCAGGGGGAGGGGGACCGTTCGGCGTCAGCCGAACGGTGGAGGGGGAGGTCGCGGGGCGTCCTGTTATCAGGTGCGCCGCTGACCGCCCCCTCCGTCACCGGCTTTGCCGGTGCCACCTCCCCCTGGCGGGGGAGGATTTTAAGCCGCGAACGCCTCTGCCGGCACCGCGTAGAGGACGTCCGCCTTCGCCGTCGCGGCGGCCTTGAGGCCGAGCGCTTCGGGGACGATCTGGTCGAGGTAGAAGGCGACCGCAGCGCGCTTCATCTGGGCGAAGGTTTCGTCGCCCGTCGCATGGCGGGCTTCGCGTTCCAGCAGCCAGCCGCAGGTCGCGACCGAGGTCATCGTCAGGAAGGGATAGCTGGCGGCGAGCTTGTCGTCGGCGTCCGCGGTGGCGAGGCGGTGGGCGATCTGGTCGACCGCTTCGATCAGCGCGACGAGATCCGAGTGCTGCGCCTCGGCGCGCATGTCGGCGACGAGTGCGGCGAAGGCGGCGCCGTTTTCCAGGCTCAGCTTTCGGCCGACGAGGTCGGCGGCCTGGATGCCGTTGGTGCCTTCGTAGATCGGCGTGATGCGCGCATCGCGGAAATACTGCGCGGCGCCGGTTTCCTCGACATAGCCCATGCCGCCATGCACCTGGACGCCGAGGCTCGCGACTTCGTTGCCGATATCGGTGCCGTGCGCCTTGGCGAGCGGCGTCACCACCTCCAGCCGGTTCTTCGCCGCGGCATCGCCCAGGCCGGCGCGGTCGACCTGGCCCGCGGCATAATAGACGAGAGCGCGGGCGGCCTGGGTCTGCGCCTTCATGCGCAGCAGCATGCGGCGGACGTCGGGATGTTCGACGATGCGGACCGGATTCTTGTCCGGCGAGCCGCCGCGGGCGGACTGGACGCGCTCGAGGGCGTAGGCGACCGCCTTTTGCGTCGCGCCTTCGGCCACCTGCACGCCCTGCAGACCGACGTTGAGGCGCGCGTTGTTCATCATCGTGAACATCGCGCGCATGCCGCCATGTTCGGGGCCGATCAGCTCGCCGATGCAATCGTCATGGTCGCCGAACGACAGCACGCAAGTCGGCGAGGCGTGCAGGCCCATCTTGTGCTCGATCGACACGACGCGGACGTCGTTGAAGTCGCCGGGCGTGCCGTCGGCGTTGAGGCGATATTTGGGGACGAGGAACAGGCTGATGCCGCGCGTGCCGGCGGGCGCATCGGGGGTGCGGGCGAGGACGAGGTGGACGATATTGTCCGCCATGTCGTGGTCGCCAAACGAGATGTAGATTTTCGTGCCCTTGATCGACCATTTGCCGTCACCCAGCGGCTTGGCGGTCGAACGCAGCGCGCCAACGTCGCTGCCCGCCTGCGGTTCGGTGAGGTTCATCGTGCCCGTCCAGGCGCCGGTGGCGAGGTGGGGCAGATATTGCGCCTGCTGTTCGGGCGTGCCGTGGTGGATCAGTGCCTCGATCGCGCCGACGGTGAGCGTCGGGCAGAGCGCGAAGCCCATGTTGGCGCTGCCCAACGTATCGAGCACCGCGGTCTGGATCGCGAAGGGCAGGCCCTGGCCGCCGAAATCCTCCGGCACGCCGATCGTGCCCCAGCCGCCCTCGACGTAATCCTTATATGCCTTGATGAAATTGGCCGGCATATGGACGCCGTCGGGGGTCCATTTTGCGCCGACCGTGTCGCCTTCGCGGTTGAGCGGCGCCCATTCGCCCGCGGCGAAGGTCGCGACGCCCTCCAGCACGGCATCGACCACGTCGGCGCTGGCGGCGGCGAAGCGATCCGTGTTCGCCAGTTCGTCGATCTTCACGACATGCTCCAGCACGAAACGCTGGTCGGCGACGGCGGCGGTAAAGGACATCATTCTCTCCCAAGGATCAGCACGATATAGCGTCGGAAAATGGCCGATCCAAACCCGCGCATCTTACCCTACGGCATGGCCGCGATCGACGAGGCGGCCGAGCGAATCGCCCGCGGCGAATGCGTCGCGGTGCCGACCGAGACGGTCTATGGCCTCGCCGCCGACGCGCGGAATGCGACGGCGGTGGCGGGTATCTATGCGGCGAAGGGGCGGCCGAGCTTCAATCCGCTGATCGTGCATGTGCCCGACCTTGCCGCGGCGGAGCGGATCGCAATGTTCGACGCGGACGCGCGGGCTTTGGCGGCGTGCTTCTGGCCGGGACCGCTGACGCTGGTGCTGCCGCTGCGCGCCGACACCGGGATCGCCGCGCTGGTGACGGCGGGGCTGGAGACGATCGCGCTGCGCGTGCCGGGACATCGGGCGATGCAGGCGTTGCTGGCCGCGAGCGGCACGCCGCTCGCCGCGCCGTCGGCCAATGCGAGCAACGGGCTGAGCCCGACGCGGGCGGAGCATGTCGCCAGGAGCCTGGGTGCGCGGGTGCCGCTGATCATCGACGACGGCGCGTGCGTGGCGGGGGTGGAATCGACGATTGTCGCCGGGCGGACGATCCTGCGGCCGGGGCCGATCGCGGCGGCGGACCTGCCCTTCCGCGTGACGCGACGTGCCGAGGGCGCGGCGATCACCGCGCCGGGTCAGCTCGCGACGCATTATGCCCCCGTCAAGCCGCTGCGGCTGGAGGCGACCGAGCGGCGCGCGGGCGAATGGCTGATCGGCTATGACTCTATAATAGGGGACGACACGCTATCGGCGTCGGGCGACCTGACCGAGGCGGCGGCGCGGCTGTTCGATGCGCTGCACCGGGCCGATGCGAGCGACGCCAGGGGAATCGCGATCGCGCCGATCCCGCATGAGGGGTTGGGCGAGGCGATCAACGACCGGCTGACGCGCGCGGCGCATCGGTAACGGCGCCCGGTTGGGGGCGGTGCACCCGCCCCGCGCGCCGCGTCACCCCGGACTTGGTCCGGGGTCCACCGGGCCGCAGGGGCAGCGTACGAGCCTCAAGCCATCCCCCTCGCCGCAGAGTGGACCCCGGACCAAGTCCGGGGTGACGGTGTGGGTGGGGCGGGCGGTGCGCGCCACACGTGCCGAACGACACAATGGTCGCCGGAAGACGAAGAACGTGCGGCAAGCGTTGCGTACGGCATCAAGCCGAAAACCCCGGCGGTCGCTGGCGACCACCGGGGCTCTGGCTTGCTCGACCTTGGGGGACGAGCTCGGTCCGGCGCCGGCACCCTTGGGGGGGGCGGTGCCCGCGCCGAAGTACGCGGTTACTGAAAGTCGTCGGCTGCCGTTACTGGAGCAGCTTCATCACGCCCTGCTGGCTCTGGTTCGCCTGGGCGAGCATCGCGGTCGAGGCCTGGCTGAGGATCTGCGCCTTGGCGAGGTTGGTCGTCTCGGACGAGAAATCCGCGTCCGTGATCTGGCTCTTCGCCGCGGTCAGGTTGGTGGAGTTGGTGGTGAGGTTGTTCACCGCCGACTGCAGCTGGTTCTGCGCGGCGCCGAGGCCGGCGCGATAGGTGCTGACCGTCTTCAGCGCGGAGTCGACCGTGGCGAGCGCGGTGTTGGTCGCGGTGGTGAGGTCGATCGACGTCGCGTTGGTGATCGTCGTGTCGTCGGTCAGCTTGTTGAACTTGACGTTCACCGAGTCGGCCGCGTTCGCACCCGCCTGGATCTTGAAGGTGCTGTAGGCGGGCGCCACCGGGGCCGGTGCGGCGGTTGCCGCGGTCACGGTGCCGGCCGACGCGTCGAACAGCTTGTTGCCGTTGAACTGCGTGTTGGCGAGCGTCGAGGTGATCTGCGTCGACAGGGCGGAGACTTCGGCCTGCATGTTCGCCTTGTCGGACGAGCTGTAGGTGCCGCTGGTCGCCTGGACGGTCAGTTCGCGGACACGCTGCAGCATGTTGGAGACTTCACCCAACGCGCCTTCCGCGGTCTGCGCCATCGCGATGCCGTCGTTGGCGTTGCGGATGCCCTGGTTCATGCCCCGGATCTGGGCCGTCATCGTATCGGAAATCGCGAGGCCGGCAGCGTCGTCCTTCGCCGAGTTGATGCGCTGCCCGGTCGACAGGCGCTGCATCGCGGTGGACAACGCGGCATTCGCGTTGGTGGAGGCATTGGCGGCGCGCAGCGATGCCACGTTTGTGCCGATGACGGTCATGATCGTTCCTTCTGTAAGGGGGGTTAGGAAGGAGCCTCTCCGTCACCACGAAGGTGACGGAGCTGCGCGGGTAGCGGAACCTTACTGGAGCAGCTTGAGCACGCCCTGCTGGCTCTGATTGGCCTGGGACAGCATCGCGGTGGATGCCTGGCTCAGGATCTGCGCCTTGGCGAGGGCAGTCGTTTCGGCCGAGAAATCGGCGTCCGTGATCTGGCTCTTCGCCGAGGTAAGATTGGTGGAGTTGGTGGTGAGGTTGTTCACCGCCGACTGGAGTTGGTTCTGCGCGGCACCCAGGCCAGCGCGGTAGGTGCTGACCGTCTTGAGCGCCGAGTCGACCGTGGCGAGCGCGGTGTTGGTCGCGCTGGTGAGGTCGAGCGACGTCGCGTTGGTGATCGTCGTGTCGTCGGTCAGCTTGTTGAGCTTCAGGTTGATCGCATCCGCCGAGTTCGCACCCGCCTGGATCTTGATCGTGCTGTAGGCGGGCGCCACCGGGGCCGGTGCGGCGGTTGCCGCGGTCACGGTGCCGGCCGACGCGTCGAACAGCTTGTTGCCGTTGAACTGCGTATTGGCGAGCGTCGAGGTGATCTGCGCGCTGAGCGCGGTGACTTCGGCCTGCATGTTCGTCTTGTCGGACGAGCTGTAGGTGCCGCTGGTCGCCTGAACGGTCAGTTCGCGGACGCGCTGGAGCATGTTGGACACTTCGCCCAGCGCGCCTTCGGCGGTCTGCGCCATCGCGATGCCGTCGTTGGCGTTGCGGATGCCCTGGTTCATGCCGCGGATCTGCGCGGTCATCGTGTCCGAGATCGCCATGCCGGCGGCGTCGTCCTTCGCCGAGTTGATGCGCTGCCCGGTCGACAGGCGCTGCATGGACGTTTGCAGCATCGCGTTGGCGGAGGTGGAAGCATTAGCCGCGCGGAGCGAGGCGACGTTGGTGCCGATAACAGCCATGTGACAATCCTTGGTTGATTATTGGCACCTCACCGCCGCCCCCCCTGGGCGAAAGGCTGAGCTACCATGTTGGGATACGGCCGGACGCGGTCCGAACTTGCGGAATTTATCCGGCCGTCAGGGAGGACATTACTGGAGCAGCTTGAGCACGCCCTGCTGGCTCTGGTTGGCCTGGCTGAGCATCGCGGTGGAGGCCTGGCTCAGGATCTGCGCCTTGGCGAGGGCGGTCGTTTCGGCCGAGAAATCGGCGTCCGTGATCTGGCTCTTCGCCGCGGTAAGATTGGTCGCGTTGGTGGTGAGGTTGTTCACCGCCGACTGGAGCTGGTTCTGCGCGGCACCCAGGCCGGCGCGATAGGTGCTGACCGTCTTCAGCGCGGTGTCGACGGTGGCGAGCGCCGAGTTGTCGGCGGTCGTCAGGTCGATGCCGGGGACCGGCGCCGGCGCCGGGGCGGTGGCGTCGCCGATGACCGCGGTCAGCGAGGAATTGTTGGTCAGCTTGTTGAACGTCAGGCTGACCGCGTCGGCGGCGTTGGCACCCGCCTGGATCTTGAACGTGCTCGACACGGCGACGACGGGGGCCGGCGCGGTGCCGGTCGTGTTGACGGTGCCGGCCGTCGCGTCGAACAGCTTGTTGCCGTTGAACTGCGTGTTGGCGAGCGTCGAGGTGATCTGCGTCTTCAGCGCCGAAACTTCGGCCTGCATGTTCGTCTTGTCCGACGAGCTGTAGGTGCCGCTGGTCGCCTGCACGGTCAGTTCGCGAACGCGCTGCAGCATGTTGGCGACTTCGCCCAGCGCGCCTTCAGCGGTCTGCGCCATCGCGATGCCGTCGTTGGCGTTGCGGATGCCCTGGTTCATGCCGCGGATCTGCGCGGTCATCGTGTCCGAGATCGCCATGCCGGCGGCGTCGTCCTTCGCCGAGTTGATGCGCTGCCCGGTCGACAGGCGCTCCATCGACGTCTGCAGCGCCTGGTTGGCGGCCGTCGACGCATTGGCGGCGCGGATCGAAGCAACGTTAGTACCGATAACAGCCATGAGAACCTCCATTGGTCTGCGGCCTGTCGCTGCCTCGTTGGCGAGGAAGGCCGAGCCGTCATGGTGGGTAACGGCCGGTCGAAACGGGCTTTAAGCAAAAAAATCGCGTGCCATCGGCGATGGCCGGGAACCCGGATTGCGCGGCAGGAGAAAGCACGCGCCCGCATGCAGGCACGTGCGGCGTACGCGGGCACGGGTGCGGGGCGGGCGCGGCGCGCGCGCACGAGCGCCCGGAAATATTTTGCCGGGCGGCAACCGTTTTAACGACCCGTTTACCAGTCTTGCCGCATTTCAACGCTCATCCTTGGGGGATGACCATGCGTTCGATTTTTCCTTCCGCTGCAGTGATGCAGCGCAAATATGCGCTCGTTTCGGGCCTGCGCGCCCAGGGCTTCGGGATCGGATCGTTCGAATCCGGCCAGCCCGCAGCCACCGACCTGTTCCTGGTCGCCGAGGGCGAGGCCCCGCCGGCCCCGGCGCGCACGGTCATCATCGGCGACGGCCCGCGCCACGTCGTGCCCTCGCAGGGCGGCAATCCGGCGCGCATCGCGTTCGGTCCCGAAGACGCCGCGGTCGGCAACGGCTTTGCCCGCGCGCTGGTCGCCGGCCCCGACACGCCCACCGCGGCGGACCCCGAGAGCCTGGCGCTGCTGGCGCTGGCCGAGCGCGTCGCGCAGGCGGACATCACCGTCCTGATCAACGGGCCGACCGGCACCGGCAAGGAAGTGCTGGCGCGCGCCATCCACAACAATTCGCCCCGCAAGAACGGGCCGTTCGTCGCGATCAACTGCGCGGCGCTGCCCGAAACCATGCTGGAGGCGCTGCTGTTCGGCCACCAGAAGGGCGCGTTCACCGGCGCCTCGTCGGGCGGCGAAGGCTTCTTCCGCGCCGCCGACGGCGGCACGATCCTGCTCGACGAGATCGCCGAGATGCCGCTGCAATTGCAGGCCAAGCTGCTGCGTGTGCTGCAGGAGCGCGAGGTGGTGCCGATCGGCGCCTCCGTGCCGCAGCCGATCGACGTGCGCGTCGTCGCCTGCGCCAACCGCGACCTGCAGGCCGAAGTCGCCGCGGGCCGCTTCCGCGCCGATCTCTACTACCGCCTGTCGGTTTTCCCGCTCAGCACCAAGCCGCTCGCCGACCGCACGCAGGACATTCCGGCGCTCGCCGCGACGATGATCCTGCGCCATGCCGGAACCCGCGCGGTGGTGCCGTGGCCGACCGCCGAGGCGGTCGAGACGCTGATCCGCCACGACTGGCCGGGCAACGTCCGCGAGCTAGAAAACGTGATCCAGCGCGCGCTGCTGTTCGCCGGCGGCGACACGATCGAGGCGAGCCACATCGTGTTCGACCGCCCGATCAGCTTCACCTTCCGCGAGACCAGCCCGGTGACGCCGCTGTTCGCGGTCGCGCCTGCCGCCCCTGCCCTGCCCGCCGAGCCGGCGACCTTGGGCAACGTGGTGCAGATGAGCGAATTCCAGGCGATCCGCGAGATGCTGGCCGCGTGCGGCGGCAGCCGCGTCGAGACCGCGCGGCGCCTGGGCATCTCAGAGCGCACGCTGCGCTATCGCCTCGCCAAGGCGCGCGAACAGGGTGACGACCTCGCCCGGCCCGCCACTGCCTGGGCGGCTTCGGCATGAGCGGCGTCGGTGGTGTGGGTGGCGCGATGAGCGTCGACCGCGTGATGCAGCTGCGCGCGCAGATCCTGGAACGCAACCAGGCGCTGGCCCGCGCCGGATCGGCCGAGGGCGCCGCCCCGACGCAGAGTGCTGCGACGAAGCCCGCGAGCTTCGCCGACACGCTGCAGGACGCGCTGAAGGACGTGAACGCGAGCCAGAACAAGGCGAGCGCGCTGTCGGAAAGCTACGAACGCGGTGAGACGGTCGATATCGCCAAGGTGATGCTCGCCCGCCAGGAAGCCTCGGTAGGGTTCGAGGCCACGCTGCAGGTCCGCAACAAATTGCTGTCCGCCTACAAGGACATCATGAGCATGCCGGTGTAATCGATGACCACTGCACTCGCCACCACCACGCCCGGTGCCGCGCCCGCGCTGCCCGAGAAGTTCGCTAACCCGCTGTTGCAGATCAAGTCTGTCCTGGCGCAGCCCGCGGTGCGCCGCAGCCTGCCGATGGCGATGCTGGTCGCGCTGATCGGCGCCGCCGCGCTGGCGTGGATGACGCTGTCGACGCCGACGCAGAAGACGCTGTTCCAGGGGCTGACCGACGCCGACAAGCAGGCGGTCACCGCCGCGCTGACGCAGGCGAACATCAAGAGCCGGATCGACGAGGGCACCGGTGCCCTGACCGTCGACGAGGACCAGTATAGCAAGGCGCGGATGCTGCTGGCGGGCCAGGGCCTGCCGAAGCAGGCGCCCGGCGGTTATGCGATCCTCGACCAGCTGCCGATGGGCGTCAGCCGCGCGGTAGAGGGCGAGCGCCTGCGCCAGGCGCGCGAGACCGAGCTTGCCCGATCGATCGAGGATATCGACGCGGTCGCCGAGGCGCGCGTCCACCTCGCCATGCCCGAAGCCAGCGTCTTCGTGCGCGACAAGGCGTCGCCGTCCGCATCGGTGGTGGTCAAGCTTCAGGGTGGCCGTGCGCTGAGCCAGGCGCAGGTCCAGTCGATCATCAACCTCGTCGCCAGTTCCGTCCCCGGCATGAAGCCCGAGGACGTGACGATCGTCGACCAGATGGGCGCGCTGCTGTCCAAGCCCGGCGGCGCGAGCGGCGTCGATGCCGAGGGCGACGCGCGGCTGGAAATGCAGCGCAAAACCGAGGACAAGGTGCGCCAGCAGCTGATCCAGCTGCTGACCCCGCTGGTCGGCGCCGGCAATTTCACCACCGAAGTGCAGGCGGACATCAACCTCGACCAGACGCAGGCGACGCGCGAAAGCTACGACAAGCAGGGCGCGCTGCGCGCCGAGACGGGCAATTGGACCGGCAATCAGGCGCCCAGTCCGACGACGCCCGGCGGTATCCCCGGCGCGCTGAGCAACACGCCGCCGCCCGCCAGCCAGTTGCAGCAGCCGCAGGCCGCGAACGGTGCGTCGGGTGCGGCGCCCACGCCCGACCCCTCTCCGGTCGCCGGTGGCCCCGCCCCCAACCCCAACAAGCAGAGCGACAGCTTCCAGCGCGCCTATGACCTGGGCCGCGAGGTGTCGGTGACCAAGGCGACGCCGGGATCGATCAAGCGCCTGTCGGTCGCCGTGCTTCTGCGCGATCCCGACAAGAGCCGTCGCACCGCGATGGAAATCCAGCAGATCACCGATCTGGTGAAGAGCGCGGTCGGCTTCGATGGCGCGCGGCAGGATCAGGTGACGGTCATCAGCCGCAAGTTCGCCGATGCGACCGACGTCGCCCCGCCCGCCTGGTACGACAATGCCTGGGTGCCGGTAGCGGCGCGCAACGGCACCGCGATCCTGATCGCCCTGCTCGTCCTGCTGCTCGGCGTCCGTCCGATCGCCAAGGGCCTGATGGGCAAGCGCGAGGACACGCTGGCCAAGACGAAGGCCGAGGCAGAGGCCGCCGGCAAGACCGACGCGCCGGACGGCGCCGAAGGCACCGAGGGCGCCACCGCCGGGATCGGCGCCGACGGCACCGCGCCGCTGGGCATCGCCGTCCACGAGCCGGTGACGCTCGAGCAGCTGGAACAGCCGCAGACCATGGACGAACGGATCATGGCGGTGCGCGGCTTCACCCGCGACAACCCGGCCCGCGCCGCGCTGGCGCTGCGCGACATGATGAAGGCTGAAGAGCAGTGAGCGAAGCCCCCGCCCCGCGCACCTTCAGCGGCGTCGAACGCGCCGCGGTGCTGATGATGCTGGTCGACGAGGAGGAGGCCGCGGCCATGCTCCAGAAACTCGATCCCGATGAGGTGCGCGAGCTTGGCACGGCGATGCTCAACGTCGCCGACGTCTCCGAGGAGGAGATGCAGATGGTGCTCGACGATTTCACCGGCAAGGCGCGCGAGCGCAACGGCATCACCTTCGATCCGCGCGCCAAGGTGCAGGCGCTGATGACGCGCGCGCTGGGCGAGGAAAAGGCGGAGAGCATCCTCGCCCGGATCGGCCCGGCCGAAACGTCGAGCGAGCTCGAGATGCTCAACTGGCTCGACGCGCCCGAAATCGCGCAGATGATCGAAAAGGAGCATCCGCAGATCGCCGCGGTGATGATCGCCCATCTGCAACCCGCGGTCGGCGGCAAGGTGCTGGAACTGCTGCCCGAAGGCGTGCAGCCCGACATCCTGCACCGCATCGCGCGACTGGGGCCGATCAACGCCGATGCGATCGAGACGCTGAAGACCGTGCTCGCCAACCGGCGCAACGGCGGCGGCACCACGTCGGGCGGGCTGACGCTGGGCGGCACGCGCGAGGCGGCGCTGATCCTGCAGGGCGCGCGCAAGGCGACCGAGCAGCGCGTGATGCCCAAGCTGTTCAAGATCGACAAGGAAGTCGCCAAGGCGATCGAAGAGGCGATGTTCATCTTCGACAACCTGCTCGACATGGACGACAAGAACCTGGGCACGCTGATCCGCAACGTCGATGGCGACATCCTGTCGCGCGCGCTGAAAGGCACCGACGAAAACGGCCGCAACCGCTTCCTGGGCTGCATGTCGGCGCGCGCCGCCGACGGCATCCGCGACGAAATGGAGGCGCGCGGGCCGATGAAGCTGGCCGAGGTGCTGGAGGCGCAGAAGGCGATGATCACTATCGCGCGCAACCTGGCCAAGGACGGCACGATCGTGATGGGCGCGGGCGACGACGATTATGTCTGACGCCTTTGCGCGCGGCACCGTGCCGCTCCAGCCGACCGACTTCGTCGCTGGCTTCGCCTCGCGCCACGACACCACGGCGCAGCTGTTACAGGCGGCGTTCGCGCCGCCGGTGCCCGGCTTCACCCCGCGCGACATGTGGGCGACGCTGGAGCGCGAGCTGGGCGGCGAGGCGCCGGATTATTCGCGCGCGCGCGCGGCCGCCGACGATGCGGACGAGCGCCCGGTCGGACCGAAGCATTTCAGCCCCGCCGACCGCGACGGCGACAAGCCGACGCAGGGCTGGGACCCGCTGGACGCCGAGGCCGAACCCACGGCCTTCATCGATCCCGTCGAAACCGCGCACGCCGCCGGCTATGCCGAGGGTCTGGCCGCCGCCGCTGCTGCGGCGCGCGAAAGCGGCGACCGCGATGCGGCGCTGATGACGCAGCTCGCCGCGGCGCTTGCCAACGGCCACCAGCTGGACCGCGACCGGATCGCGCACCAGTTGCGCACCACGGTGATGATGCTGGTGAGCAAATTGGTGGGCGAATGCGGCGTCGGCGCGGACATGCTGAACGCACGGATCGAAGCGGCGGCGGAGCTGCTGGCCGATGCCAGCGAATCCGCGCTGCTGCGCCTCAACCCCGACGACATGCCGCTGCTGGCGGATGCTCTGCCCAAGTCGATCTTCGCGGCGGCCGATCCCCATCTCGCCCGCGGCAGCTTCGTCCTGGAAAGCGCCTCTACCCTGGTCGAGGACGGCCCCGACCTTTGGCTTAGCCAGTTGGCGCAGGCGATCGAGCGCGTGCCGCTGCCCGTCGTGACCAACCCGGACGCGTGATGTTGAACCGCTTTACCACCGATTATCTGGAGACGCTGGGCGTCGCCGACTTCCGCCCCACCGCCAAAGTATCGGGCCGGCTCGCTTCCTACGACGGCCTGCTGATGGAAGCGGTGGGCCTGTCGCTGCCCGTGGGCACGATCTGCGAGATCGGCGGCGGCAGCGCCAACGACACGGGCGCGGCGCGCGTCGAGGCCGAAGTGATCGGCTTTCGCAACGGCCGTACTCTGCTGATGAACCTGGGCGGCCCCGCCGCCTTGCTGCCGCGCGCGCCGGTGCGCCCGATCGGGCCGCCGGGCGAGGCGGAGGTCGGCGCGGCGATGCTGGGCCGCGTGGTAGACGGATCGGGCAAGCCGATCGACGGCCTGGGACCGATCCGCGGTGCGGGCAAATGGCCGCTCGCCGGCAAGCTGCAGTCGCCACTCGACCGCGGCCGCGTGCTCCAGCCGATGGACGTCGGCGTGCGGGCGATCAACGGGCTGCTGACGATCGGCCAGGGCCAACGCGTCGGCATTATGGCCGGGTCGGGCGTCGGCAAGTCGGTGCTGCTCGGCATGATGGTGAAGGCGGCCAAGGCCGACGTCATCGTCATTGGCCTGATCGGCGAACGCAGCCGCGAAGTCGCCGACTTCCTGGAGACCAAGGTCGCGGGTGAGGCACGCAAGCGTGCGGTCGTCGTCGCGGTGCCCGCCAACCACAGCCCCGTGCTGCGCATCCGCGGCGCGCTGCGCGCCACCGCGATCGCCGAAGCCTTTCGCGATGAGGGCAAGAAGGTCCTCCTCATCATGGATTCGCTGACCCGCGTCGCGCATGCGGGCCGCGAGATCGGGCTGGCGCTGGGCGAACCTGCCAGTGCGCGCGGCTATCCGCCGTCCGCGATCGCGATGCTGCCCAATCTGATCGAGCGCGCCGGCACCGACGTGCGCAGCGGCGGGTCGATCACCGCCATCTATACCGTGCTGGCCGATGGCGACGACGGCAACGATCCGGTCGTCGATTCGGCGCGGTCGATCCTAGACGGGCATATCGTGCTCAACCGCCACCTCGCCGAGCGCGGCGTCTATCCGGCGATCGACATCGGTCCGTCGGTCAGCCGCGTGATGACCGATATCGCGCATCCCGATCACGTCCATGCCGCGCGCGTATTGCGCCGGCACCTGGCAACGTACGAGGAAAACCGCGACCTGGTGCTGATGGGCGCCTATCGCCCCGGCGCCGATCCGGCGATCGACAACGCCATCGCCGCGCACCCGGTGGTGATGGAATATATCAAACAGGCGTCGAACGAGACGGTGAGCCTGGACGAGGCGATCGCCGAACTGACCGGCGTCTTCGGTGCCTGACGCCAAGAAGCTCGCGCGCATCCACCGGGTGCGCACGCTGCAACTGGGGCTGGTGCGCGCCGACGAGATGCGCGCGCACGAAAAGCACGCCAGTGAAACCAGCCTGCACAACCGGATCCGGGCGCTGGCCGATGCGGTCGCGCCCGCTCCGGACACGCGCGTCTCCGCCGCATCGATGGGGGCGCAGGCGCATTTCCGCGAACGGCTGCACCAGTCCGCCGCCGCCGCGCAGGCGCGCGTCGACACCGCCGAACTGATGGTCAATCGCGCCGCCGAGGCGACCAAGGCGGCCAAGCGCGACCAGAGTGCGATCGAGAAACTGCTGGAGCGCGCACGCCGCACCGCCTTGGCCAAAGAGATGCGCGCGCTTGAAGAGACGCCGCCCGTGTCGCCACTGAAAGCAAAACGGCACGATCCTTGCTGACTGTCTCGGGACACCTCTGTCCGATGAGATGATGACCATGATCGACACTGCTCTTACCGTCGCCTCTCCCACCCCCGGCCATCCGGGCAAGGGCGCGTCGTCGGCGGGCGGTGATCTGTTTGCGTTGTCGATGCTTCAGATCGGCGGTGGTGAGGACGAGGCTGCCGTGGCACCGGGGGGTGCCGCGGCAGTCTTGCCTATCCTTGCGACCAAGACGGCAGCCGCTGCGCCAGCCGGCGCGGCGGCAAGCGCCCCGGCCGGGCGGCAAACGGTTGCCGCTCCTGGCATGCCGCTGCCGGCCGTGGCGGCGGCGACGACGCCTGCGGCGGCCCCTGCGACGGCCGAGGTCGATCCCGCGCTGGCGTGGCTGCCCGCCGTCAATATCGCGGTGCCCGCACCGCTCGAGATTCCCGCGGCGCTCGCTGCCAAGCCGGCCATGCCGGTGGCTGCGAAGCCTGCTGCGATGGCGACGGCCATGCCGGCGATCCTTGCTGCGCCTGCCACTCCTCCAGCGACGGCGCAGAGGCTGAGCAGCGGCACGTCGACGAAGGCGATGACCAGCACCTTGCCCGCGCCGGTTGCCCCGCCTGCCGCAGTGACGACAGAGCCGGTCACCATGTCCGCAGACGTCGGTATCGCGGCGGCACCGGTCGTCCCGGCGCCCATCGCGGCGCCGGCATCGTCTGGTTCGGTGCTGGTCGAGACGGTGATTGCGCCGACCGCCACCGTTGCGGCCCCGAATGCCGCCGATACCGGACGGGCTACGGCCGATGTACCGGAACCCGTCGCCGCGCCATCTAACGCGCCGGTGCCCGCTACGCACGCCGCCGAAACCACGACTACGCCTGCGCCAATCGCGCCGCCCACGATCGCTGCCGCACAAACGCCCAAGGCGGATCCCGTCGCGACGACGCAGCCTGTCGCGCACACGCCGGCTCCCGTCGAACCGTCCGTAGTGCTGGCGCCCGATCTGACCCCGGTCCTTCCCGCCGCGCCGACCGAGGACGCGCCCGCGCCTGTCGCGACCACGCCCGGGGCGCCGACGATTAGCCTGCCGCAGCCGGCACCGGTGGAGGCCCCGATGGTCGACCTCGGCGCGGCGGAAACGCCGATCGCCGCGGCACCCGTTCCACAGCCGGCCCCGCCTGCTCCCACGCCCCTCCCGCAGACTACGGCGGGTGCCAAGGCGAAACTTGTCGGCCGGCCGGCCGAGGCCAAGGCGGGTATCGCGGAGGCGCCCGCCCGCCCCTTGGTCACCGCGACCACATCGTCCGGCACCAAGGCGTCCGCCGACACCGATTCGACCGAGCAAGACGCGGATGACGCGGCGGCACAGACCGATCCTTCCGCCGTCGTGCCCGCTAACGTCGCGCCGGTCATCGATCCGACGCCAGCCGCAGCGATACCCGTCGCCGTGACGCCCCAGCCCGAAACTCCGCAGCCGGAAACCAAGCAGCCCGCGGCGCGGCAGCCTGAGGCGGCGCCCGCATCCGTAGCGTCGCCGCGCGCCAGGCAGGCCTCGCGTCCAGCCGTCGATGCGCATACGACGGTGGCGACACCCTCCCCCGCCGCGACGCCGAATGCCGCCATGGCGCAGCACGACAGTGTCGTGCAGGACCGCACGGCGTTGCCGAACCCGATGCCGCAACGGGATACGGCAACCACCACCGCCGATGACCAGCCGGCGCCGAGCCGCGACACGCCCGTCCAGCCGGACACCGCCGCGGTCGCCACGCCGGCGCAGACGCTGACCGTGCCGGTCGCGCAGACGGCCGCGACGCCCGACGCCCCGCCGACCACGCCAGCCCCCTCCCCCGCGGTGCTGACGCCGGTAGCTACAGCGCCCGCCACGACACCCCGGGCGCCCATCGCCACTGGCCCCCGGCCCTCCGCCGCCGGCCGCGGGCGTCAGGCCCCGTCCGCTGACGTGGCCGCCGCGCCGACCTCTGCGCCTGACGTCGTGACATCCCCCGTGCCGCAGTCAGCTGCGACGCCCGTCACGACATCGCCCCTGCCCGCCGCCACGTCGCCGCGAGGCGAGACTGTCCCTGCGCCGTCACAGGCCGCCGCACCCGCGCCGGCCGAGACCGCACCCGTGATCGCCGCGGCGGCGCCGGTGCCCGTCGCCGGTGCCGCGGTCGTCGCCGACGCACCGGCCGAGGCTGCTCCCGCGGCACAGCCCACGCCTGCCCGCCAGACGTTCGCGCGCGAAGTCGCCGGCACGCCGCGCCAGACCGTCGCGCTCAGCGCGCAATCGCTGCCGCGCCTGCAGCCGGTGGCCGGCACGACCGCGTCGGCGGCGGAGGTGTTCGGCGCCGCGATCCATGCCGCCAGCGCGAGCGAGGAGCGCGACGCGCAGCCGGTCGCGCCGACGCCGGTCGCCGCGCAGGCCGTCGAGGTCCGCAGCACCGCCGCCACGCCGACGCAGGCGCCGCTCGACATGCGCCAGAACGACTGGCCGGCGACGATGATCGACCGGATCGAGCGGCTGCGCGACGCCGCCAATGCGCAGGACACGCGCATCCGGCTGGTCCCCGACGCACTCGGGGCACTCGACGTTTCGGTGAAGACGATCGGTGGCGCGCTGCACGTCCGCTTCGCATCCGACAATGCCGAAACGCGCGCGCTGATCGAGGGCGCCAGCGCCCGCCTGTCCGCGATCGCCGAGGACCGCGGGATCCGCATCGGCCAGACGACGGTCGAGGCCGCCACCGCCGCCGCCAGCCAGCAGCAGGCGGGCACGTCGTCGCAGTCGTCGTCGCAGGGGCAAAGCCAGAACCAGAGCCAGTCGCCGTCGACCCAAAGCAACACCGGCAACCAGCAGCAGACGGCTGGCCAGGCCCAATCGGGCCAGCCTCAAGGCGGCCAGCAGCAGCCTCGCCAGCAAACCTCCACCGCGCGCCAGCCCGACCGGGCCGCGCGGACCACCAACCCCGAGCAGGACGCCGCCGATGACGGCCGTCTCGCCTGATCCCAGTCGTTAAGGAACCCGAGCGATGAGCGACAAACCCGAAGAGGCCGAACCCAAGAAGAAGGGCGGCGGCAAGATGAAGATCATCGTCATGGTGGTCGTGTTGCTGGTGCTGGTCGGCGGCGGCGTCGGTGCCGGCGTCTTCGCCGCGAGCAGCGGCCTGATCGGCGGCGGCCATGCCGCGGCCGAGGAAGACCATGGCCCCAAGCTGGTCCCCAAATCCGAACAGAAGCGCCCCAAGGCGGAAGGCGAAGGCGGTGAGGGCGGCCATGGCGGCGGCGGCGAATCGGGCGGCAGCCACGACAGCGGCGGCGGCAAGCACGTGCCGTCGGGCGGGCCGGGCGATCGCTATGCGTCCAATTACTATACGATGGAGCCGAGCTTCACCTCGAACCTGCAGAATTCCGTCCATGTCGTGCAGATCGGCCTCGCCATCTCGACGCCCTATGACGCCACGGTCATCGAGAATCTGAAGACCAACGACATCGCCGTGCGGTCGGCGGTGCTGCTGACGCTGGGCGACACGCCCGAGGATCAGGTGTTCAGCAGCGAGGGCAAGGAGCAGCTGCAGAAGCGCCTGGCGAAGGCAATTAACGATACGCTGACACAAAAAGAGGGATTCGGCGGCGTTAGTAACGTCTACTTTACCAATTTCGTTGTTCAGTGAGGCATGGTTAACGCCGCAGCAACCACCGAACGACGGACGCGCGATCGCGCCACCGCCGCGCATGCGTCGGTGCTGGGGGCGGCGAAGCTCAATCCGTTCGGCGACCTGCACACGCTGCAGCATCTGTCGGCCCGCTATGCCCGCACCTTGCGCGGCGTGTTCGAGCCGGTGCTGCGGCGCGAGGTGCGCACCTGGGCCGAGCCTTTGGTCGTGCAGCGGTTTGCGGACTATCGGTCGGAACGGCCCGAGGGGCTGACTGCCTGGCTGCCGATGACGATGGCGCCCAATGCGACGAACGGGCTGTGCGTGCTGGACGGCGTGTTCGTGCTGGAACTGCTCGATCTGTTCTTCGGCGGCACCGGCACCGCGCCTGCGGTGATGCCGGCGGAATTCTCGCCCGCGGGCGAGGCGATGGTGACGCGGCTGGGCCAGTGGATCGCCGCGCCGCTGCGCAGCGCCTGGGAGCCGCTCGCGCAGATCGATTTCACGCCGACCCGCGTCGAGATCAACGCCGCGATGCTGGCGATCGACGGCGAGGATGCGATGATCGTCACCCGTTTCGGCATCGCCGCAGGCGATGCGAAGCCGGTGTTCATCGACCTGCTGTATCCGGTCACGACGCTGAAGCCGCATGCCCCGACGCTGACCGGCAAGGTGCTGGAAAAGGCCGATGCCAATCCGGTGTGGCGCAATTCGCTGACGCGCGCCGCGCTCGGCGTGCGCTTCCCGATCCGCTCGGTCCTCGCCGAACCCGTCGTGCCGCTGTCGCTGCTGATGGACCTGAAGCCCGGCGACGTCATCCCGATCAGCTTCGGCCCCGAAGTGCCCGTCATGGTCGGCAGCGGCCGGCTGGGCATGGGGACCGTCGGCACCTCGAACGGCCATGCGGCCGTCCGCCTCACCCATCTCGACCGTATCGACGACGAAGGATTCGACGCATGAACGACATGACCGGCAGCTTTCCGGTGGAGGGTGGCGTCGCCGCCAATTTCCGCCTGCTCCAGGATGTCGACGTCAAGCTGACCGTCGAGATCGGATCGACCCAGCTGACGCTGCGCGAACTGCTCGCGCTGGGCGAATCGAGCGTAATCGAGCTCGACCGCCAAGCGAACGAACTGCTCGACGTGTTCGTCAACGGCACGCTGATCGGCCGCGGCGAAGTGGTGACGGTGGGCGACCGCTTCGGCGTGCGCATGACCGAGCTGGTCTCGCCCGACAAGCGCGCCTGAGGACACGATTCCATGATGTGGTCCTATATCCTGAAGCTCGTCGTCCTGCTGCCGCTCGTATGCGGCCTGATGATCGGCTGCCTGTACCTGTGGCGCCGGATCGAGACGCGCATGCCCGGCAAGCCGACCAACCGGCTGATCGCGGTCAAGGAAACGATGATGATCTCGCCGGGCCTGCGCCTGGCCGTGCTCGATTTCGAAGGCAAGCGCCTGCTCGTCTCGGTCGGCCGTGGCGGCGTCAACCTGATCGACAAGGTGGACCAGTGAGCCCGACGGTGACCCGGCTGGGCCATGGCCCGGCGCTGTTCAAGACCTCGCGCCGCCGCGACGCCGATGCCGGCGGACGCAGCGCGCACAAGTGGATCTGGGCGATCCTGGCGATCGCGCTCGCGCTGCTGATCGCGGTGCCGGCCTTTGCCCAGGCCGCGCCGGCCGCCCCCGCCGCGGCGCCCGCGCCGGGCGTCGGCGATGCGGTGGACCGCGCGCTCGGCCAGCTGAGTTCGGGTGCGGCATCGGGCGGCACGCAGTCGGCGCCGCTGTCGCTGTCGCTCCAGGTCCTCATCATCATGGGCCTGCTGACGATCCTGCCGGGCATCCTGCTGATGATGACCAGCTTTACCCGGATCGTCATCGTGCTCGCGGTGCTGCGCCAGGCGCTGGGCCTGCAACAGACGCCGCCGAACCAGGTGCTGATCGGCCTCGCGCTGTTCCTGTCGCTGTTCGTGATGGCACCGACGATCAGCCAGATGAACCGCGATGCGATCCAGCCCTATGCCGCCGGCCAGCTCGCCGGCACGCAGATGATCGAACGCGCTGGCGCGCCGCTCCACGCCTTCATGGTCAAGCAGACGCGGATCAAGGACGTCACGATGTTCGCCGACATGGCGAAGTCGGGCCCTTATGCCAGCCCGAAGGACATTCCCTTCGCGGTCCTGCTGCCCGCATTCGTGACGTCGGAGCTGAAGACCGCGTTCCAGATCGGTTTCCTGATGTTCCTGCCCTTCATCGTCATCGACCTGGTGGTCGCGACGGTGCTGATGGCGCTCGGCATGGCGATGCTGTCGCCGACGATCATCTCGCTGCCGTTCAAACTGCTCTTGTTCGTGCTGGTCGATGGCTGGGCGCTGACGATGGGCAGCCTCGCCAACAGCTTCGCGACCTGACCTCTACTTCCGTTCGTGCTGAGCATGACGAAGCACGGTGAGACACAGGGCCTTCGACAGGCTCAGGCCGAACGGTGCGGGCTTGGCCACCGCCACAGGATACGAGACGATGGACGCCGATTACTTCCTCACCGTCGCCAACCAGACGATGTGGGTGCTCGCCCTCGCCAGCGCGCCGATCCTGATCCCGGCGCTGCTCGCCGGCCTGATCCTCGGCATGATCCAGGCCGCGACGTCGATCAACGAACAGACGCTGAGCTTCGTGCCCAAGCTGCTGGTCGTCGCGTTTTCGATCATGATCTTCGGCAGCCTGATCCTGGGGCTGCTGAGCGACTTCACCGTCGGCATGTTCGAGCGCATTCCGGATTTGGTGAAATAATGATTTCCCTCTCCCGACGGGAGAGGGAAGGGGCCCGCCCGGCGCAGCCGGGTGGGAAGGGTGAGGGCGTTGCGCGCCTCTCACCCTCACCCTTCCGCGGCTCCGCCGCTCCCTCCCTCTCCCACAGGGAGAGGGATTGAGATGTTAGGATTCGGCCTCGCCATCGAACCCAAGCTGTGGGCGCTCATCTTCGTGATGGTGCGCGTGGGGGCGGCGTTTATCCTGGCGCCGGTGTTCGGCGCGGTGGCGATTCCGCTGCCGGTGCGTGTCGGGCTGACCGGCGCGGTCGGCATCTTCGTGCTGGCCGTCCATCCCGTCGCACCGCCCGCACAGGTGTTCGCGGTCGCGACCTTCCTGTCCGTCTTTTCCGAAGCCTTGGTCGGCGCCGCGATCGGGTTCATCCTGCAGATCGCTTTCGCCGCGCCGATGGTCGCCTCCGAAATCATCGGCGGGTCGATGGGTATCGGCTTCGCCTCGTCGATCGACCCGCAGAACGGCCGCTCGTCGCCGGCGCTCGGCCAGTTCTTCACGATCATGCTGACGCTGCTGTTCCTGTCGGTCGACGGGCACCTCGTGCTCGTGCAGCTGCTGGTGAAGAGCTATGAGACGATGCCGCCGGGCAGCTGGATCTCGACCGATCGGCTGAAGGACATCGCTTTCTTCGGCGGCTACGCCTTCCTTGCCGGGCTGCTGCTGGCGCTCCCCGTCGGCTTCCTGCTGCTCTGCCTCAACCTCGTCGTCGGCATGGTGAGCCGCGCGGCGCCCTCGCTCAACCTGTTCTCGGTCGGCCTGCCCGCCAGCCTTGCGGTCGGTGTCGTCGCGCTCGCCGTCGCCTTCCCAGCGATGGGCGATTACATGCTGGTCATCATCCGCGAGGGCCTCGCCGCCACCGATACGCTGGTGAACGGCTGATGTCGGGAGGCGGCGACAAGACGGAAGCGCCAACCCAAAGGCGCAAGGAAAAGGCCGCCGAAGACGGCAATATCCTCAAGTCCAAGGATTTCGCGACCGCGCTCGTCGTCATGGCGGGCGTCGCGTGGCTGATCTTCGCCGGCCCGTCGCTGATCGCGGCCTGCAAGGCGGTGATGACCGCCAGCTTCCAGTTCGACCGCACCGACGTCGAGGATTTCTCGCCCTGGCGGCCGCTGCAACAGGCGGGGTGGAAGCTGCTGCCTTCGCTCATCACGTTGTTCGCGGTCAGCGTGATCGCGACGATCATCAGCTCGGCGGGCCTCGGTTCGCTGACGTGGAACAACAAGCTGATCGCGTTCAAGGGCGAGCGCATCAACCCGGCGTCGGGCCTGAAGCGCATCCTGGGGCCGCAGGGGTGGATCGAGCTCGGCAAGTCGCTGCTGAAGGTCGTGCTGCTCGCGGTGATCGGCGGCTATATGCTGTGGAAGTCGAGCCGCACGACGCTGGGCCTGTCCTCGTCCAGCCTGGGCGAGGCCGTGGGGGCGCTCGGCGGCACCTTCACCGGCATCATGATCGCCATGGCTGCCGGCCTCGTCGCGATCGCGCTGTTCGACGTGCCGATCCAGATCATCCAGCTGCTCTCCAAGCTGAAGATGACCAAGCAGGAGGTCCGCGACGAGCATAAGGAAACCGAAGGCTCGCCCGAGGCCAAGGGCCACCAGCGCAGCGTGCAGCGCGCGATGGCGAAGGGCGGCGTGCGCAAGGCGGTGGCGGAGGCGCATGTCGTGCTTACCAACCCGACGCACTTCGCGGTCGCGCTGCGCTACGACCGTGGGCGTGATCAGGTGCCGGTGGTGGTCGCCAAGGGCCGTGGCGCGACCGCGCTGGCGATCCGCGAAGTGGCGGGCGAGGCGCGCGTGCCGATCCTGGAATATCCGATGCTCGCCCGCGCCATCTATTACACCACGCGCGAGAACCAGGAGGTCCGCGACGATCTGTACGTCGCGATCGCCACCGTGCTCGCCTTCGTCTTCAACCTGAACGCCGCGGCGGGCGGCACCGCACAGCCGCCGGTCGAGGTGCCCGAGAGCGCACGGTTCGACGAACATGGCATCAAGATTTCGGCGAAAACCCCTTAACCTTTGCACGGCGGCGGCCGTTAATCCTGATGAAGCGCGTGGAGTAGACCAGTGGCCAGCACCGTAGGCAGCAGCACATCGACGCCGACACCGACGCCCACCCCGGCGCCCGCGTCGACGACGAGCCTGACCAAGAATGCGGCGCAGAGCCTGCTGACCTCGCTCAACGCAGGCTCGGGCATCGACATCGCGACGCTGGTCCCAGCGCTGGTGCAGGCGCAGTTCGCCGCCAAGACCGCCGCGCTGACCGCCAAGAACGACACGCTGACCGCGCAAATCTCGGCGACCAGCACGCTGCGCAACACCATCTCCAACTTCTCGACCGCGCTCGCCAGTCTGAGCTCCGGCGGCACATTGCAGACGCAGCCCGTCAGCTCGAACACCAGCGCGCTCGGCGCGACCGCGATCGCGGGGGCGAAGGTGGGCCAGCTGTCGTCCAGCGTCTCGATCCAGGCGCTCGCGACCGCGCAAGGATCGCGCTCGGCGAAGATCGACGATCGCACCGCGACGATCGCGACCGGCAAGATGACGCTGACGTTCGGAACGGCGACGTACAGCAGCGACGGCACGCAGATGACCGACTTCACCGCGGGCAGCGCCCCGACCGTGTCGATCGACGTCACCAACGGCAGCCTCGACGGTATCGCCAGCGCGATCAACGGCGCGAAGGCGGGCGTGACCGCGACCGTCATCACCGATGTCGACGGCAAGTCGGTTCTGTCGCTGAAGGGCGCGACCGGCGCCGCGCAGGCCTTCACGCTGAAGGCGGACGATGCGGACAGCAAGCTCAACCAGTTCAACATCGGCAAGAACACCGGCACGCTGACCGGCACCGCGGCGAATGCCAAGCTGACCGTCGATGGCGTGCAGGTGCAGCGCGCATCCAACACGGTCAGCGACCTGGTGTCGGGCGTGACGTTGCAGCTCAATGCGGTGACGACCAGCGCGGTGTCGCTCACCAGCGTGAGGCCGACCAGCGCACTGGCGCAGGCGGTCGGCGATTTCGTCGACACCTACAACCAGGTGTTCGCCAGCGTGAAGGGCGAGATCGACCCGACGAACGGCGACCTGAAGGGCGATACCGCCGCCGCGACGCTAATGCGCTCGCTCCAGGCGCTGACGACCAAGGGGCTGGTGTCGGACGACGGGAGCGGCGCACCGACGACGCTGGCGCAGCTGGGCGTCGCGACCAATCGCGACGGCACGCTGAAGGTCGACACGACGACGCTCAACCGCGTGCTCGCCGCCAATCCCGATCAGGTCGAGGCGATGTTCGCCAGCACGTCGAGCAATGCGCTCGGCCTCTCCAGCACGCTATCGAGCATCTCGCTGACCACGTCGAGCAGCATCTACGGCCTTGGCGCATCGGCGACCCGCTATACGCAAGCGAAGAGCGATCTGGCGAAACAACAGGATCAGGTCTCGCTGTTGTCGGATGCGATGAACAAGCGGCTGACGCAGCAATTCTCGTCGATGAACAGCAAGGTCAGCGCGTACAAATCGACGCAGACCTTCCTCGACAACCAGATCAAGGCTTGGAACAAGAGCAACTGATGGCTTACGCGACCGCACTTTCGGGCGACCCCTATGCCACCTATCGCCAGATCGACGTCGTCGGCCGCACGGCCGAGGCGCAGGGGCCGGGCCTCGTCCAATTGCTTTACGAAGAGCTCATCTCGGCGCTGCGCGCGGCGGCCTGGGCGATGGACAACAACCAGCTGCGCACCAAGAGCGAGCGCGTGACGCGCGCGACCGCGATCCTGTTCGCGCTGGAATCGGGCCTCGATTTCGAACGCGGCGGCGAGGTGTCGAACACGCTGGCGCGGCTCTACGCCGGAATCCGCCGGACGGTGGTGGACGCATCGGTCGGCACCGATTCGGCGCCGTTCCGCGATGCGGCGAGCAGCCTGTCTGAGATCGCCGAGGCGTGGCGCACCGCGCGCGCGGCGTAAAACCTCATTCCTCCCCCGCCAGGGGGAGGTGGCGCCGCCAAAGGCGGTGACGGAGGGGGAGGATATGGCGAACGCGCCGCATGCGGAAACGCCCCCTCCACCACCCGCTTCGCGGGAGTAATGGGCCGGATCGTCCCCCGGACGATCCTCGAACGTGCGGGGCACGTTCGACCCATCACTCCCCCTCCCCCGCTAAAGCGAGGGAGGAATTAGATTACTTCTGAAACCAGTGCTGCTGGACGAAATAGCCCAGCACCGTGACGGTGATCAGCCCGCACAGCCCCATGATCGCATCGAACGCCCAAGGCTCCTGTGCATAGGGTAGATGCGCGACGTTCATGCCGTACAGGCCGGTGATGAAGGTCAGCGGCAGGAACACCATCGCGACGATCGAGATGATGAGCGAACGGCTGTCGATCTGTTCGCTCCTGAGGTCGGTCAGCGCCTCGTGCATCAGCGAGGCGCGTTCGCGGATCGCCTCCAGCTCCTCCGCCATGCGCGCGGCGCGGTCGGCGGCGGCGGACAGGTGGCGGCGATCGTCCTCGGCCAGCCAGGCGCCGGGCAGTTCGGCGAGCTTTTCCAGCGCCGCGCGCTGCGGCGACAGGAAGCGGCGATAGCCGATCGCGGCGACGCGCACGCGCGTGACGGTGCGGCGCAGGTCGAAGACGCGATTGGCGTCGAGCCGCTCCTCGCAATCGTCCAGCTCGTCGCCCAGGTCCGCGACATGCGGGTCGAGATCGGCGGTGATCGCGGTGGCGAAGGCGGAGATGAGGTCGCCCGGATCGGCGACATGGCCCGATTCCACCTCTTTCTCGACCGCATCGACCGCGTAGAGCGGGCGGCGGCTGACCGAATAGACATGGCCCTTGATCGCCCAGATGCGGACCGAGGCGAGCGCATCGCCGCTGGTCAGTTCGTCGGTGGAGCGGCCACGCAGGTTGAGCAGCGCGCCCTGTTCGAACGCCTCGCAGCGCGGGCGCGTTTCCATCGCGGTCAGCGCGTCGACGACATAATCGTCCAGCCCCGCCGCGTCGCGCAGCCAGATCTGCGCGCGCTCCTCGGTGGTGTTGAGGTGGACCCACACGAAGTCCGCCGGATCGGCCAGCGCCTGCTTGACCGCCACGCGCTCCGCTGAGCGGCCGTTGATGCGATATCCGAAGCCGCTCATGCCATCTCCAGCTCGACCGTCAGGCCGTCGTGCGCCGTCATAGCCTCGCCCCACGCCTCGCGCACCGCATCGGCGCGGGCGCGGTCGAGGATCGCCGCGGGAACGCCCGGGTGGAAGACGACGCGATCGGCATTGGCGAGCCAGCGTGCCTGGCGCAGCGTCAGCGCGTCGGGATCGGGTGAGGCGAGCGCGATACGGACATGCCCCTGCTCGATCGCCTGCCCGCCCGCGATCCAGCGCGGCACGTCAGCATCCTCACGCATCGGGTCGAGCGCCCCGCCCGCGGCCAGGGCCGCGCCGAGCGCACGTCGCCGCGTGGCGCCATCGGGATAATGCGCACGCAGCGCAGCGCGGGCATGGTGGAGCTGTTCCGCCAGCCGCCCGAGCCCCGCCGGCAGCAGCGCCTCCAGCCGCTGGCGCAAGGCTGCGGCGAGGCCCGCCGACACGCCACCGGTGCCGATCGCGATGAGTACCGGCGCGCGGTCGATGATCGCGGGCGTGGTGAAGTCGCACAAGGCCGGCCGATCGACCGCATTGACCAGCAGCCCGCGCGCCTTGAGCCGCTCGACCGCAGCCAATGCCGTATCCTCGTCCTCAATCGCCACCACGGCGAGGCTCGCCGTCGCGTCCTCGCCGACGATCACCGCGCCAGCACGTTCGAGCAGCCGCCGCTTGGCATCCGCTGCCTCGCCCTCGCCCAGCAGGATCACCGGGCGGCCCGCCAGCCGGACGAACAGCGGCAGGCTGTGGAGGCTCACGCCTTCAGCCACTCCGGCACGCGCTCGGCGGCGAGGATCGTCTCGGCGGCGATGCGATCGGCGACGACGGCATAACGGTCGCCATCGACCAGCACCTCGGGCACGAGGTCGCGGCTGTTGTAGGTCGAGGCCATCGTCGCGCCGTACGCGCCCGCGGTGCGGAAGACGGCGAGATCGCCGCTCTTCACCGCATCGATCTCGCGGCCCATCGCGAAGGTGTCGCCGCTTTCGCACACCGGGCCGGCGATATTGGCGGTCATCCGCTCACCCGTCGGCGTCACCGCGTCGAAGTCGTGCCACGCATCGTACAGCGCGGGGCGGGCGAGGTCGTTCATCGCAGCATCGACGATGACATAGGGGTTGGTGACGCCGGGCTTCACCCAGACGACTTCCGTCAGCAGAACGCCCGAATTGCCGGCGATGACGCGGCCGGGTTCGAACATCAGCTCGACATCCCACCCCTGCGTCGCGCGCGCCACCATCGCGCCATAGTCCGCCGGGCTCGGCAGCACGTCGCCCGCCTTGTACGGCACGCCGAGGCCGCCGCCGAGGTCGACGCGGGTGATCGTGTGGCCGCGACGGCGCAGTTCGGCGACCAGCTCGCCGATCCGGCGATACGCCTCTTCGAGGCGCGACAGGTCGCTGAGCTGGCTGCCGATGTGGCAGGCGACGCCGCGCAGGTCGAGGCCGTCGAGCGGTGCCAGCCGGTCGAACATGTCGGGGGCCTGATCGATCGGCACGCCGAACTTGTTTTCGGCGCGCCCCGTGGAGATCTTGGCGTGCGTGCCGGCGTCGACGTCGGGGTTCACGCGCAGCGTCGCGGGCGCGCGCTTGCCCTTGGCGTGGGCGATCTGCGCGAGGACGACGCCCTCTTCCTCCAGTTCCAGGTTGAACTGGCCGATACCGGCGTCGATCCCGCGGGCAAGTTCGGCCCGCGTCTTGCCGACGCCCGAAAACACGATGTCCGCCGCCGGGATGCCCGCCGCGAGCGCACGCGCCATCTCGCCGCCAGAGACGACGTCGGCGCCGTAACCCTCTTCGGCAAGGACGCGCAGCACGGCGAGGTTCGGATTGGCCTTGATCGCATAAGCCAGATGGATGCGGCCGACATGCTTCAGCCCCTCGCGGAACACCTGCGCGTGACGGCGGAAGGTGTTGGTCGAATAGACGTAGACGGGAGTGCCCACCTCTTCGGCGATGCGGGTGAGCGGCACGTCCTCGCAGTGGAGCACGCCGTCGCGATAATCGAAATGGTTCATGGATGTATCAGTTCGGCGGGAGGTCGAATTCGTCGCTGCGGCGGGCTTCGGACTGTTTGAGCAGTTCGTCGCTGCGCTGCGGCCGCTGTTGCGTCGTCGGGGTGAGCAACTGGTTCGCAGTCGGCGTCGCGGTCGCGCCATAAGGGGCGGGCGGCAGTTTCGCGCCGGGTGCGGGCTGCAATTCCTTGGCGGCGCCGCAACCGGCGAGCGCCAAAGCCAAGAGCGGGATCAGGCGCTTCATGACAGGCTCTCCCGCGCGGCGGCAATCGCGGCGCGCACATTGGCGGGCGCGGTGCCGCCGAAGCTCGTCCGGCTGGCGACCGAGGCGTCGACCGACAGCACGTCGTACAGGCTTTCGTTGACCCGCGCGTCGATCGCCTGGAATTCGGCAAAGGGCAGCTCGTCCAGCCGCACACCCAGTTCCTCGGCACGCTTCACCGCGCGCCCCGTGACGTGATGCGCCTCGCGGAACGGCAGCCCCGCCTCGCGCACCAGCCAGTCGGCGAAATCGGTCGCGGTGGCGAAGCCGCTTTCGGCAAGGCCGCGCATCCGATCGGTGCGGAAGGTCGCGCTTTCGACCATGCCGGTCATCGCCGCGATCGACAGGCCGAGCAGATCGTGCGCCTCGAACACCGGCGGTTTGTCGTCCTGCATGTCCTTCGAATAGGCGAGCGGCAGGCCCTTCATCGTCACCATCAGCGCGGTCTGGCAGCCGAGGATGCGCCCGGCGTGCCCGCGGACCAGTTCGGCGGCGTCGGGATTGCGCTTCTGCGGCATGATCGAGCTGCCGGTCGACCATTGGTCGCTCAATGCGACGAAGCCGAACGGCTGCGACGCCCATAGCACGAACTCTTCCGCCAGGCGGCTGAGGTGCAGCGCGGTCTGCGTCGCGCACGTCAGGTAATCGAGCGCGAAGTCGCGGTCGCTGACCCCGTCCAGGCTGTTGCGCGTCGGCCCGTCGAAGCCGAGCGCTGCCGCCGTCATCTGCCGGTCGAGCGGGAAGCTGGTGCCGGCAAGCGCCGCGGAGCCGAGCGGGCACAGGTTCATGCGCGCGCGGGCATCGCGGAAGCGCGAGATGTCGCGCGCCGTCATCTCGACATAGGCCATCAGGTGATGGCCCAATGTCACCGGCTGCGCGGATTGCAGGTGGGTGAAGCCCGGCATCACCGCATCGGCATGCTCCTCGGCGCGAGTCAGCAGCGCGTGGGTCAGACCGGTCAGCGCCGCCAACACCTGGTCGATCGCATCGCGCACCCACAGGCGGAAATCGGTCGCGACCTGATCGTTGCGGCTGCGCGCGGTGTGCAGGCGGCCGGCGACGGGGCCGATCGCCTGCGCCAGCTTCGCCTCGGTCAGCATGTGGATGTCTTCGAGGGCAAGGTCTTCGGGCACGCCGTTCGCGGCATAGTCCGCCGCCACCGTGTCCAGCCCCGCGTCGATCGCGGCCGCATCCTCGGCCGAGACGATGCCCTGTTTCGCGAGCATCGCGACATGCGCCTTCGATCCGGCGATATCCTGACGCCACATCCGCTTGTCGAAGGGGATCGAGGCGTTAATCTCGCGCATTACCGCAGCAGGGCCTTCGGCAAATCTGCCGCCCCACATCGAATTGGAACCGCTCATGTCCGCACGCGTCGCGATCGTCTGTCTCCTGGCGCTGATGGCCGCAGGCTGCGATAGGCAAAGCGCCGCCCCCGGGCAAGCGAACACGGCCGATACGAACACAGCCTCCCCCGACGAAGCGACCGCTCCGGCGGCCACGACCGCGCAGGTCGGCGTCGATCGCAGCCATGCCGGCGAAGCCGCGCCGAGCACGCCGTTCAAGGGGCCGGACGGCAAGCCCACCACCCTCGCCGCGTTCAAGGGCAAGCCGGTGCTCGTCAATCTGTGGGCGACGTGGTGCGGACCGTGCATCGCCGAACTGCCGACGCTGGAGGCGCTGGCGAAGCGCGGCACCGTGCGCGTCGCGGCGATCAGCCAGGATACGCAAGGGACGGAGAAGGTGCCCGCGTTCCTGAAGGCGCATGGCGCGCCGACGCTGACGCCCTACGTCGACGATCAGATGGCGCTGTCGCTGGGGTGGAACGCGAACCTGCCGACGACGGTGCTGTTCGATTCGGCGGGCAAGGAGGTGTGGCGCTGGAAGGGCGGCAACGACTGGGCCGACGCGGATGCGGCGAAGCTGATCGCAGAGGCGAAGTAGACTCTTTTCCCGTTCGCCCTGAGCCTGTCGAAGGGCGGGCCGCCACAGGCGTGACGCTTGAGGAACCCCGTGCTTCGACAGGCTCAGCACGAACGGATTGGGGGGGGTTAAGCGAGCGTCACGGCGTCACTCTGCACCACCCGCGCGATCTGGGGCAGGATATGCTCGATCGCGAACGCATGCAGCTCCGCCGAGCGCGAGGTCGAGGCGTCCTCGACGATCACCACGTCGTACGACAGCTCCCAGGCGCTGCGCGCGGTCGATTCGACACCGAAGTTCGTCGCGATGCCGGCGATCACCACCGTCTTTACCCCGCGCCGCCGCAATTGCAGGTCCAGGTCGGTCCCAATGAACGCGCCCCAATGGTGCTTCATCACGACGATGTCGCCGTCCTGCCGCAATCCTTCGACCAGCGTATGGAAGGCAGGCGGCGTCCCCTCGGCGGGCAAGCGCGGTTGGTCGACAGTGCGACTCGGCATCGTATCGGGCGCGAAGCCGACATGGACCAGCACCACCGGCGCACCCGCGGCGCGGAAGCGTTCGGCCAACGCCTTGCCGCGCGCGACGACATCGGCGGCACTGTGCGGCCCCTTGTCGCCGGCGACGATGCCGTCCTGCAGGTCGATGAGGATCAGGGCGGTGGTGCGGGGATCGAACGTCGGCATGGCCGTTCAACCGGCGAGCGGCCCCGCCGTTCCGCCCTCGCGCGGCACCCAGATCGCCGACTCCGCATCGCCATAAGCGTCCGCCTGCCCGCCGAGCGCGGTGAGCCCCACCCACGCGCAGACGATCGCGTCGATCATGTCTTCGTGCGCCTTGCGCGCGACACCGCTTGCGTCGTCGGGCAGCGACGGCAGCGCCGCCTCCACGCCATCGATCCGGGTCGCCAGCAGGCCCACGATCCGCGCCCATTCCGCCGCCAGCAACACGCGCCGCGCGGCCAGCGATTCGTCCGGCCAATAGCTGCGTGTCTTCGACACCTTATACGGCAACCGCCGCGGCGCCTGCGCCAGCACGACCAGCGCCGGATGCGGATAGACCTCGATCAGCCCACCGGCCTGCGCATTGGCGGTACGCAGGGGATAGCCCGCATCCTCGAATCCGGTACGCAGGTCGTCGGAGAGCGGCCCCGGCCGCGCCGCGCTGGGCGAATGCGTGCCGCAATAGCGCCCGCCGAACGCCCGCGTGATCGCATTGTCCGACGCGCGCCGCGCGACGATCGGCGTGCGGGCCAGCGGCATATCGATCGCAACCAGATCGACCCGCGCACCCGCCAGCGCTTCGGCCGCGGCGAGCAGCGCAGGCGCATCGGGCAGACGCCCGCGCGGGCGTTCGTCGAGCGCTTCGCCCTCTGCCAGCGTCAGGAAATGGTCGTAGGATGGCGCCGCCGCGCGCAATCGCCAGCGCCCGGCCTCCAACACCGCGAGCGCGACGCCGCTCGGCTGGCCCGCGGTCCACGCGGCATCGATCCCCAGCACGACCTGCGTGGGGGTTGGATCAACATCAGCGATGTAAGGGGCGCTCGTAGGAGCAGGTGGTAAGTGGATGCCCGACAAGGATTCGAACCTTGATTGACGGAGTCAGAGTCCGCTCTCTTACCATTAGAGGATCGGGCAACGAGGGCCGCGCATCTAGGCGGGCACCGTGGGCCTGTCAACAGGTCAAATTGCTCGCCTTGTCGCAAGGGCTTGTACGCGCTACCTAGAGGGCAAGCACCGAGCGGGGCGTTCATCCCCGTGACGGCAGAACAGAAACAGATAGAAAGTCACCACGGCTATGGGGGATCGTTCCGCCCGAATGCCGTACCGGCAGGCCCCGCCTGCCCGTTCGGCGCCGAGCCGACCGCAACGCGGTCGCTGGTCCGATGCGCAGGCCTTTGCCGCGCTCGACCTCGGCACCAACAATTGCCGGCTGCTGATCGCCCGGCCGCAGGGCGATGGCTTCGCCGTCATCGACGCCTTTTCGCGCATCGTGCGCCTCGGTGAAGGCCTCGCCGCGACCGGCCGGCTGAGCGATGCCGCGATCGAACGCACCATCGCCGCGCTGCGCGTCTGCGCCGACAAGTTGAAGCGCCGCAACGTCACGCTCGCGCGCTCGGTCGCGACCGAAGCGTGCCGGCGGGCGAGCAACGGGCAGGATTTCATCGCACGCGCGCTCGCGGAAACCGGCATCCACCTCGACATCATCTCGGCCGAGGAAGAGGCCCGGCTGGCGGTGCTCGGCTGCCATGCGCTGATCGAACCGGGCGACGACCCAGCGCTGATTTTCGACATCGGCGGCGGCTCGACCGAACTGGTGCTGATCGACACGACGCGGGGCAGCATGCCGCGCGTGCTCGACTGGCATTCGGCGCCCTGGGGCGTGGTGTCGCTGACCGAACATGCCGGCGGCGGCGAGGGCGAAGGCGGCCGCCTCGCGGCCTATGAGCGGATGCGCGGCATCGTCGCGGACAGTTTCGCCGATTTCGCCGGCCGCTTACCCAAGAACGTCCGGCGCCCGCGCCTGCTCGGCACCAGCGGCACCGTGACGACGCTCGGCAGCGTCCATCTGGGGCTCAGCCATTACGACCGCGCACAGGTGGATGGCCTGATCGTGCCCGCCGATGCGATGCGGCGGATCAGCGCCGATCTGTCGCGCAAATCGGTGAAGGAGCGCGCGCAGCTCGCCTGCATCGGATCGGAGCGCGCCGACCTGGTCGTCGCGGGTTGCGCGATCCTCGAAACGATCCTCGATTTGTGGCCCGCGGAGCGGCTGGGCATCGCCGACCGCGGCATCCGCGAAGGCATCCTGCGCCGCCTGATGGGCAGCCCCAGACCATGAGTATCATGACATGAGCAGAGACGGTGGCGGCCTGCGCACCCGCGTCAAGACCGCGCGCGGCCGCACCGCGCAATCGACGCGCTGGCTCGAACGCCAGCTCAACGACCCCTATGTCCGCCGCGCCAAGGCGGAGGGCTATCGCAGCCGTGCGGCGTACAAATTGCTCGAACTCGACGAGCGGTTCGGGATCATCCAGGGCAAGCGCCGCGTCGTCGACCTCGGCATCGCGCCGGGCGGCTGGAGCCAGGTGATCCGCCGCCGCGTGCCCAAGGCGGCGGTGGTCGGCATCGATCTGCTGCCGGTCGATCCGATCGACGGCGTCACCATCTTCCAGATGGACTTCATGGACGATGCCGCGCCGGACGTGCTGATGGAGGCGCTGGGCGGCGCACCCGACCTGGTGATGTCGGACATGGCGGCGAACACCGTCGGCCACCCGCAGACCGACGCGCTGCGCACCATGGCGCTGGTCGAAACCGCGCTCGCCTTTGCGGTCGACGTGCTGGACAAGGGCGGCACCTTCGTCGCCAAGGTGTTCGCCGGCGGCGCCGACGCGCAATTGGTCGCCGAGATGAAGCGCAACTTCCAGACGGTGAAGCACGCCAAGCCGCCCAGCAGCCGCAAGGGTTCGGTGGAATGGTTCGTCGTGGCGCAGGGGTTCAAGGGTCGCCAAGCGGATTAGCGGCGCTAATCCGCGTCGCGTGGCGACCCCGGCCAGCGTCGCAAACGCGACGACTGACGACGCGGCTTCGCCGCGGCGGGGCCCTGCGCGACGCTCCAACCGTCATTCCACAAAGACCCCAGCCTCCGCTGGGGTGACGATAGCGGTCGGAGCTTGGAACGCCGGCTCCTCCGCATTCCTCCCCCGCCAGGGGGAGGTGGCAGCGCCTCCGCGCTGATGGAGGGGGAGGATGCGGCGACGGCAGCGTTCGCGGAAGCACCCCGTCCACCACCGGCTGCGCGGGCGGTCCCCAGTGCAGAGTCGATCATGCCCCCGGCATGATCTTGGATTGCTGGGAGCAATCCAACCCTGCACTCCCGCTAACGCGAGGGAGGAATTGTATGCCTCTCCAAACCCACCCGCCGCGGCAAAGCCGCGTCGTCAGTCGTCGCGTTGCGACGCTGGCCGCGGATCGGTCCGAGGCGCGGATTAGCGCGGCTAATCCGCTGACCGATCCCCCAAACGCAAACGACGCGGCAAAGCCGCGTCGTCAGTCGGGCTTGGCGCCCGCTGGCCGTGGACTGGTCCGCGACGCGGATTAGCCGAGGCTAACCCGCTGACCAGTCCTCACCCGTCGTAATCGGCGCCGAGATTCTGGTTCCGCGGCGGCGCAGCGGCCGTCAGGCGGAGCGCTTCGGCCGAGGCGGCCAGCGAGCCGACGGCGTCGACTTCATCGTCGTCGTCGATCTGGACGCGCTGCAGGCTGTTGACGACCGCTTCCTCGAGGTGATCGGGGCGGACCAACTCGTCGGCGATTTCGCGCAGCGCGACGACCGGGTTTTTGTCGCGATCGCGATCGAGCAGCAGTTCCGCGCCGCCCGAAATCTGCCGCGCGCGCTGCGCAGCGAACAGGACCAGGTCGAAACGGTTGGGGATCTTGTCGACGCAATCCTCGACGGTAACGCGCGCCATGGACGCTTTCCTTCGCAAATACCGATTCAGTAAGGGGCGGCGTGTAGGCGGAGGCTGTGGGTAAAGTCAAGGAAATCGGGCCCGCGGGGGTGCGGCGAGGGTGAGATGCGCGGCCTTGGCCCCACCCACATCGTCACCCCGGACTTGGTCCGGGGTCCACCAAGCCGCAAGGGAGGAGTAAGAGCCTCCAGCCATCCCCCTCGCCGCGGAGTGGACCCCGGACCAAGTCCGGGGTGACGGATCGGGTGGCGTGAGGTCACGTTCATAACGCCTCACCCTTACTTGCCACCCGGCGCACCGACGGGCACAGACGAGCGCGATGGATGCGCCCGCTCCCCAGCCGACCTTCGCGGTCGATGGCAATCGGCTGACGCTGCTCGATACCGGCCCGCGCCGCCTCGACGCGCTGCTCGCCCTGATCGCGGGCGCGACCCATTCGCTGCGCATCCTCTATTATATCTACGCAGACGACGCGACCGGACGCCGCGTCAATGCCGCGCTGATCGCCGCAGCGGAGCGCGGCGTCGACACGGCGCTGATCGTCGACGGCTTCGGCAGCGAAACCGACGACGCCTTCTACGCGCCGCTACGCGAGGCCGGCGTATCCGTGTGCCGCTTCGCACCCCGGTTCGGGCGCCGCTATCTATTACGCAACCACCAGAAGCTGGCGCTCGCCGACGCGGGGCAGGACGGGGAGCGGATCATCATCGGCGGGTTCAACGTCGAGGACGATTATTTCGGCACCCCCGCGCAGGAAGCGTGGCGCGACCTGGGCCTGCTGGTCGAGGGGCCGGCCGCGGGGCGCCTCGCCGGCTATTTCGACGCACTGCACGACTGGCTACGGCTGCCCAAAGGCAAGGTGCGCCCACTCAACAAGGCGCTGGCGCGCTGGAGCGAGGCGCATGGCGACACACGCTGGCTGATCGGCGGCCCGACGCGGCGCCTGTCGCCCTGGGCCCGCGCGGTGCGCGACGACCTGCGCCGTGGCAAGCGGATCGACATCATCGCCGCCTATTTCACGCCCTCGCCCACCATCCTGCGGCGACTGGACAAAGCGGGGCGGCGCAAGGCGAAGGTGCGCGTCGTCACCGCGTCCAAATCCGACAACAATGCGACGATCGCCGCGGCGCGCTTCACCTATGCGGGCCTGCTGCGCAAGGGCGTCGCGCTGTACGAATATCTGCCGACCAAGCTGCACACCAAACTCTACGTCATTGATGACGTCGTCTATGTCGGATCGGCCAATTTCGACATGCGCAGCCTGTTCATCAACATGGAGCTGATGCTGCGCGTCCACGACGCCGCCTTCGCCGCGCACGTCCGGCGCTATATCGAGGGCGAGATTGCGCGATCGCAGCCGATCACGCGCAGCTGGTACAAGGCGCATACCGGCGTGCTGCAGCGCCTGCGCCAGTTCGCCGCCTATCTGCTGATCGCGGTGGTCGATCCCAGCGTGTCGCGCGGGCTGAACTTCGGCGTCGACGACTAGCCGCGCGTCACCGGCCCAGCGCGTCGATCTGCGCGCGCGCCTCTGCCGGGATCAGCGCTTCCATCACCGCCCAATAGCCCGCCACCGCCTCTTGCCCGGCATAGCTGTACGCCTTGGCCATGCGGTCGCGCTGCTCCTCGAACAAGGCCGTTTCCAGCGCGATACCCTGTTCCGTCAGCCGCAACAGGCGCTGGCGACGATCGACGTCCCCGGCGCGCATGCAGACGAGATCGCGATCGACCAGATCCTTCATCACCCGGCCGAGCGACTGTTTGGTCACCGCCAGCAACAACAGCAGATCGCCGACGGTGACGTCGGGACAGCGCCCGATGAAATAAAGCGCGCGGTGATGCGCGCGCCCCAGGCCCAGTTCGGCCAGCTTTTCGTCCGCCGTGCGCAGAAACCGCGTCTGGGCGAACATCATCAATTCCATGCCGCGGCGGATCGCAGTGTCGCGCAGGAACAGGGCAGAGGAATGCTTCGGAGCGTCCATATCGGACGCGATTAGCTTAACCTTCGATGCAGGAAAAGGGCCCGTATCGGCAAAATCGTTTGATTGTGTCGCTACAGGCCGCGCTGGCGATCAATCCTTCCACGCCCAATACAGCTGCGCGGGGGGCACGTTCCACCATTCCATATCATGATCGATGTTGGTGAAATGGGGGGTGAGGAAGTCCTTCACCTTGGGCGAGAATTGATAGACCAGGAAGGCGCCGCCGGTGCGGATCACGCGATGCGTCGCCGCGGCGATCGCCGGGCCGACGCCGGCGGGCAGCGTCGAGAAGGGCAGACCCGACAGCACGTAATCGGCATGGTCGTGCCCGCGCTCGCGCACGATCCGCTCGACGTCCGCCGCCGATCCTTCCACCGCGACGAAGCGCGAATCCGTGATCGTGTGGTCGAGGTAGCGGATGAAATCGGGGTTGGTGTCGATCGCGATCAGCGTCGCGTCGGGTGCCATCCGCTCCAGGATCGGGCGGCAGAAGGTGCCGACGCCGGGTCCATATTCGACGAACAGCTTGCACGCCGACCAGTCGACCGGCGCGAGCATCTTGCGGATCAGCTTGTCCGACGACGGGATGATCGACCCCACCATCACCGGATGCTTCAGGAAGCCCTGAAAGAACATCGCGACCGGGCTCGGCACGCCGGTGCCACGGGTACGGCGCCTGGCGGCGGTGGTCGAAGAGGGCATCGGTTTCCTGTCGTTGATCGCGTGTCGGGACCCCGCGCAGGACCGCGCGGAAAACACCCCGTGCCACGTTTCCCGAACGCGTTTCAAGACATGCGGTTGCGTCGCCCCCTGCGGTTCGTCGCAGCGAGCGCTCCCGAGACACGGCTTGCCCTGCCCCGCCGCCGGACTAGGAAGGGGATGACGGAGGGGAAGAAACCATGGCGGAGCAACGGTCTGGCGAGGTCGCTGTGATCTTCACCTCGCAGCGCAACGGCGCCGACGCGGCGGGATATGACGCGGCCGCTGAGGCGATGGCGGCGCTGGCGGCACGCCAGCCGGGCTATCGTGGCGTCGACAGCGTGCGGGACGCCGACGGCGCCGGCATCACGATCAGCTATTGGGCGGACGAGGCGGCGGCCATCGCCTGGCGCGACCAGCCCGATCACGCCGCGATCCGCGAGGCGGGCCGGGCGCATTGGTACGACCGCTATCAGGTCATCGTCTGCGCCGTGATGCGCGACTATGCCTGGGACCGCGCCGGGGCCTGGGACCGCGCCGGGCACCGCGCCGCATGACCGGCCGGACCCGCGGCCCGATGGACCGGCGCTTTGCGCTCATGTTCCTCGTCATGCTGACGATCGCGGCGGGCAATACCGCGCTGCAATCGATCCTGCCCGCGCTGGGGCGCTCGCTGAAGGTCGCCGACAGCGCCGTCGCCGCCGCCTTTTCGGTATCGGCGCTGTTATGGGTGATCGCCGCGCCCTTCTGGGCGAACCGGTCCGACCGGCACGGGCATCGCGCGATGATCCTGCTGGGCATCGGCGGCTTTTCGGTGTCGCTCAGCCTGTGCGGCCTGTTCCTTGCCGCCGGGATCAACGGCTGGATCGGCGGCACCGCCGCCTTCGGCCTCTTCATCGCCGGCCGGCTGATCTACGGCACGTTCGGCTCCGCCGCGCCGCCCGCGGTGCAGGCGCTGGTCGCCGGCGAGACGAGCCGTGAGGATCGCACGCGCGCCCTCACCCTGCTCGCCAGCGCCTTCGGCCTCGGCACGATCCTGGGGCCGGCGATCGCGCCCTATCTGCTGCTCGGCCATATCGGCCGTGTCGAGGTCGGGCTGGCGGGCCCCGCCTTCGTCTTCGCGGTGTTCGGCGTGGGCGTGTGGATCACGGTGCGCGCGATCCTGCCCGACGACCGGCGCGCGGCATTCCACGAACATGGCACCTCGTCGGCCTATCCCTCGATCGGCGGCGCCCCCACCGGCGCGACCGTCGCCGCCGCGACGCAGCCGCATAGCGAACATGTCGGCTATCTCGATCCCCGCGTGCGCGCCTGGATGATCGCGGGACTGGTGATGGGCCATGCGCAGGCGATGACCAGCCAGGCGATCGGCTTCCTCGTCATCGATCGCCTGCACATCGCGCCCGCGCTGGCGCTGGAGCCGACCGGCATCGTGCTGATGATGGGCGCGGGCGCGGCGCTACTGGTGCAATGGGGGGTGATCCCATTGCTCGGCCTGACGCCGCGACGGCTGGTGCTGGTGGGGCTGGTGCTCGCCGCGATTGGCGTGGCGCTGACCGGGCTCGCGACGTCGCTTTACGGTATCGCCACCGCCTATGCGCTGGCGAACCTGGGCTTCGGCTTCACGCGGCCGGGGTTTACCGCGGGGTCGAGCCTTGCCGTAGGACCCGCCGCGCAAGGGTCGGTCGCCGGCAAGGTGACGAGCGTCAACGGCGCGAGCTTCGTCCTCGGCCCCTCGATCGGCGTCGGCCTGTACGAGCTGTCGCGGCCGATGCCGTACCTGACCGCGGCGGCGGCGCTGGTGGTGCTGTTCGTCTATGCGTGGGTGGCGCTGCGGGAGCGGGCCTGATCCGCGCCCCCAAGAACCGCTCGCCCTGAGCCTGTCGAAGGGCACCTCTCCTCAGACATAGCGCCCGTGGAGAGGCGGGCTTCGACAGGCTCAGCCCGAACGGTTTGGCGCGTTTGCGGCTCAGTCCGCGCCCTTCGGCCCGCGTCCGCGCAATTGCCCAGGGGAGATGAAGCCGATCGGCTGGATCGCCGCCGCATCCTGCTTCAGCTGCGCGGCGATCTTTTCGTAATCTTTCTCCATCTCGGGCGTCACGCTCGCCCGCGATTCGGTCAGCGCCGATTCGAAGTCCGCCATCGTCACCGCGGTCGACTGCAACGACCGCCGCAGCGCGACCAGGCCGGCGCGGCGCACCACGTCCTCCAGATCGGCACCGGTAAACCGGTCGGTCTGGCGCGCGATCGCGTCCAAATCGACATCGTCGGCCAGCGGCATTTTCTGCGTCTGGATGCCCAGGATACGCCGGCGCCCCTCCTGGTTGGGGACGCCGACATAGACCAGCTCGTCGAACCGGCCCGGCCGTAACAGCGCGGGGTCGATCAGGTTCGGCCGGTTGGTCGCGCCGATGACGACGACCGACTGCAATTCCTCCAGCCCGTCCATCTCGGCGAGGATCGTGTTGACCACGCGCTCGGTCACCTGCGGCTCGCCGAGACCGCCGCCGCGCGCGGGCACCAGGCTGTCGAGTTCGTCGATGAAGATCACGCACGGCGCCACCTGCCGCGCGCGCTGGAACAGGCGCGTGATCTGCTGCTCGCTCTCGCCATACCATTTCGACAGCAAGTCGCTCGATTTGGTAGCGATGAAATTTGCCTCCGCCTCGCGCGCCACCGCCTTGGCGAGCAACGTCTTGCCGGTGCCCGGCGGGCCATAGAGCAGGAAGCCCTTGGCCGGCCGAATGCCCAACCGGCGGAAGGCATCGGGGTCCTTCAGCGGCAGCTCGACGCCTTCCTTCAACCGGTTCTGCGCGGCATCCAGCCCGCCGACATCGTCCCAGCGCACGCGCGGCGCCTCGACCATCACCTCGCGCATCGCGCTCGGCTGGACGCGCTTCAGCGCCTCGAGGAAGTCCTCGCGCGTCACCGACAGCTCGTCGAGCACCTCGGCCGGGATCGTCCGCTCTTCCAAGTTGAGCTTGGGCATGATCCGCCGCACCGCCTCGATCGCCGCCTCGCGGGTCAGCGCGGCCAAATCGGCACCGACAAAGCCATAGGTGGTGCGCGCCAGTTCGACGAGGTCGACCTTGTCGCCCAGCGGCATGCCGCGGGTGTGGATGCCCAGGATTTCGCGACGGCCGCGCTCGTCGGGCACGCCGACGACGATCTCGCGATCGAAGCGGCCCGGTCGACGCAGCGCTTCGTCGATCGCCTCGGGTCGGTTGGTCGCGGCGATCACGACGAGGTTCGCGCGCGCCTCCAGCCCGTCCATCAGCGTCAGCAGCTGCGCGACGACACGCTTCTCCGCCTCGCCCTGCACGCTGCCGCGCTTGGGGGCGATCGAATCGATCTCGTCGATGAAGACGATCGACGGTGCGCTCTTTGCCGCTTCCTCGAAAATCTCGCGCAGCCGCCCTTCGGACTCGCCATAGGCCGAGCCCATGATCTCAGGGCCGTTGATCAGGAAGAACGACGCGTCGCTCTCGTTCGCCACGGCGCGCGCGAGGCGCGTCTTGCCGGTGCCCGGCGGGCCATAGAGCAGCAGGCCCTTGGGCGGATCGACGCCCAGCCGCTGGAACAGCTCGGGGTAGCGCAGCGGCAGTTCGACCATCTCGCGCAGCTGGTCGATCGTCTGCGCCATGCCGCCGATATCGTCATAGGTCACGTCGGCGCGGCGCTGCGTCGGCTCCTCATATTCGGGGCGCAGCTCCACCTCGGTATTCTCGTCGATATGGACGATGCCCTTGGGGCTGGCCGACACGACCGACAGGCGGATTTCCTGCAACGCATAGGCCGGCGCGTTCATGAACTGCTGGATGCCCGGCGGCATGTTGCCGACGCGCTGGTGCCCCGCGGTCGCGACGACGTCGCCTTGGCAGAGCGGCCGCCCGAAGAAGGTGCGCTTCAGCGCCTGCGGCTGGCCCTGCAAGCGCAGATTGGCCTGCGCAGGCGCGAAGACGACGCGCGTCGCGGGCTTCGATTCCACTTTCCGCACCTCGACGAAATCGCCCGCGCCGACGCCGGCATTGGCGCGCTGCAGGCCATCGATACGCAGGATCTCGATCCCCTCGTCCTCGGGGTACGGCCCGACCGCGCGCGCGGGCGTCGACTGTTTGCCGACGATCTCGATCACGTCGCCCTCGCCCACGCCCAGCGCGGCCATAAGGCTGCGCGGCAGGTGCGCGAGGCCGCGGCCGGAATCCTCCGGACGGCTGTTCGCCACCTGGATCTTACGCGTCGGGGTATCGCTGTCGGCCATCCACTCTCGTCCTGCAGGGTGCGTTCGAAGCGCGCGAGATAGGAAGGCGGTTCCGATGGTGCGAGGGTAGAAGCTTTTGAAAACGCGTTCACGCGCGTTAGCGGCTCCGGCCTGCTGCGCGCGCTTCGCGAAAAACGCACAAAAAAAAGGGCCGGCGAAAACGCCAGCCCGGGAAAGTTTTTAGGAGAGGATGCCTGAAAGGCCCGTCCCCTTTCCTCTCCGCAGCTTTATGTTGCAAGTGCGAAAACATTCGATACGATTGCACAATCTGCATTCGTTGACGCGACACTGGGGCGAGGAAGGACCGCGATGCGCAGATTGCCGCCGCTGGGCGCCATCGAGGCGTTCGTGCAAGTCGCCCGACTGGGGTCGGTGAAGGCTGCCGCCACCGAACTGGCGCTGTCCGCTCCCGCGCTCAGCCGCCGCGTGCAGAGCTTGGAACGCTTCATCGGGCGTCCGCTGTTCGAACGCCGCCACCAGGCGATGGTGTTGAACGCGGATGGCGACCGGCTGCTCGGCCAGATCGCGCCGATGCTCGACAGCTTGTCGGATACGATCGAGGAGATGATGGGGCATAGCGACGTGCTGCGCCTGCGCCTCGGCATCCTGCCGCTGTTCGCCTCGCAGCGGCTGTTCCCGCGGCTGGGCGAATTGCGCGCGGCGCATCCGGAACTGCATCTCGATATCGACACCGCCGGCCACGGCATCGCGCGGCTGGGCGAGGGGCTGGACGCGGTGATCGCTTTGTCGCGCGAGATCGATCCGACGCTGTACGCCAAGCGGCTCGACCGCAATTCGGTCTATGTCATCGGCGCCCGCACGCTGCTGGAGGGGCCCGACCCGATCACCCGGCCCGAGCAGTTGAGCGGGCTGACCGCGCTGATTCATCGCGAGATGCCCGACAATTTCACCGCATGGCGCGACGCGGCGGGCATCGACCCGACGATCGAGCCGCTGGCGATCGACTATTTCGATTCGGGCGCCTTGATGCTGGAGGCCGCGGCGCAGGGCATCGGCGTCGCCTTCATGCACGAAAGCCATTTCCAGGACGCCCGCGATCCGCGGCTGGTGCGCCTGTTCGATATCGTGGTGGAAAGCCCGTACAGCTATTGGTTCGTGTGCCGCCCCCGCGCGCTGCAACAGCGCCCGGTCCGCATGTTCCACGACTGGCTGATCCGGACGCTGGGGGAGGTTTAACGGTCGGGACGATCAGCGAACGTCCCGTATCCTCCCCCTCCGTCACCGGCTGTGCCGGCGCCACCTCCCCCTGGCGGGGGAGGATGACGTTGAAGTCCTCCCCCGCCAGGGGGAGGTGGCAGGCCGTATGGCCTGACGGAGGGGGAGGACACGGCGCCCTCGCCCCCCAAACGGCTTACTCCGCCTTCGCGCTGACGATCTTGCCCGGATTGCGGGGCGGCTCGCCCTTAGGCAGCTTGTCGATCAGGTCCATGCCGTCGGTCACTTCGCCCCAGACGGTGTACTGGTTGTCGAGGAAGCGCGCGTCGTCGAAGCAGATGAAGAACTGGCTGTTCGCCGAATTGGGATCGCTGGTCCGCGCCATCGAGCAGACGCCGCGCACGTGCGGTTCCTTGTTGAACTCCTGCTTCAGATTGGGCTTCGACGACCCGCCGGTGCCGTCGCCACGACCGCCGTCGCCACCCTGCGCCATGAAGCCCGGGATCACGCGGTGGAACGGCACGCCGTTGTAGAAGCCTTCGTTCGCCAGCTCGCCGATGCGCGCGACGTGGTTCGGCGCCAGATCGGGGCGCAGCTTGATCGTGACGTCACCCTGTTCGGACCCGGTGTCGAGCGTCAGCGTCAGCGTGGTGAAGGTATCGGCCATGTGTTGTCCTTTATGATGTTGCCGCAGCAGGTAGTGTCGCTTCGGCCGAAGGGCAAATCCCCGAAGGGTGGCCAATCGTGCCGCAGCGCGGTAGACGCCCCCGATTGCACAACGACACGATTGCAGCACGGACGGAGGCAGCGATGAGCGATACCGAGCTTCCCGAGATGCTGGCCCCCGAACAGGACGAGCTGGACGAGGACGATCGCCTGCGTCCCGAATTCGTCGATGCGGTGCTGGATGCGGTGCGCGCGGGCGACGACGAGGAAGCGCGCGCGCTGGTCGAGCCGCTGCACCCGGCCGACATCGCCGACCTGTTCGAACTGACCCCGCATGAGGATCGCGCCGGCCTCGCCCGCGCGCTGAAGGACTTGCTCGACGGCGACGTCTTCGCCGAGATGAACGATTACGTCCGCGAGGACCTGATCGACGCGCTGACCCCGACCGAGGTCGCCGACATCGCGAGCGAGCTCGACACCGACGACGCGGTCGCGATCATCGAGGATTTGGAGGAAGCCGACCAGCGTGCCGTGCTGCGCGCGCTCGACCCCGACGATCGCGCCGCGATCGAAGAGGCGCTGTCCTACCCGGAGGAAACCGCCGGCCGCCTGATGCAGCGCGAGCTGATCGCGGTGCCCGATCACTGGACCGTCGGCGACGTCATCGACTTCCTGCGCCACCACGAAGAGCTGACCACCGACTTCTGGGAAATCTTCGTCGTCGATGCCGGCCACCATCCGGTCGGCACGTGCCAGCTATCGTGGATCCTGCGCACGCCACGCAGCATCGCGATCGGCGATGTGATGAAGCGCGAACAGACGCTGATCCCGGTCGACATGGATCAGGAAGAGGTCGCGCTCCGCTTCCAGAAATACGCCCTCATCAGCGCCGCGGTGGTCGATGCGTCCGATCGGCTCGTCGGCATGATCACCGTCGACGATATCGTCCACATCATCCAGCAGGAGGCGGGCGAGGACGCCCTCCGCCTGTCGGGCGCCGGTGAAGGCGACATCAACGAACCGATCCGCTTCACCGTGCGCACGCGCATCGCGTGGCTGGTGGTGAATCTGGGCGCGACGATGTTGTCGGCATCGGTCGTCGGCCTGTTCCAGGGCGAGATCGCGCGCTTTGCCCTGCTCGCCGCGCTGATGCCGATCGTGTCGGCGCTGGGCGGCAATGCCGGCACGCAGACGCTCGCCGTCGTCGTGCGCGCGCTTGCGACCAACCAGCTCACCAGCTCGAACACGCTGCGCATGCTGGCGCGCGAGTTCCAGATCGCGCTGTGTAACGGCGGCGCGCTCGGCCTGGTTGGTGCGGTCGGCAGCTATGTGATCCTCGGCAACCTGCAATTGTCGATCGTGTTCGCGATCGCGATGGTCATCAACTCGATCGTCGCCGGCCTCGTCGGCGTCATCGTGCCGGTGGCGCTCGACAAGGCCAATGTCGATCCGGCGGTGTCGTCCGCGGTGTTCGTGACGACCGCAACCGACGTGATGGGGTTCTTTTCGTTCTTGGGGCTGGCGTCGCTCTGGGGATTGGGCGGGTAAAGACGCGACATCTGCCCAACACACGTCACCCCAGCGCAGGCTGGGGTCTCAAGCGCCTCTTGTCGCACGCTAACTCATGGAGATCCCAGCCTTCGCTGGGATGACGGCGGGGTCAGCTGGAACGCATCGAACCGACGACGAGCCTTGCGGGCACCACACCCCCCACCCACATCGCGCGGCCATGCTGCATCTCACCAAAGTGGCCTTCGGCGCGACGAGCGTCGATCATCTCGCCGATCGCCTGACGCAGCGTGCCGCGGACGGCCCGGTCTTCCTGACCACGCGCTACCTGCCCAAGCGGCATGAGGAGGTGGCCGGGGAGGGTTCCTTATTCTGGATCATCAAGCACCAGCTCGTCGCGCGCTCGCCGATCCTCGGCTTCGGCGAGGCGGAGGGCGGCCGCGTCGCGATCCACATCGACCCGGCGCTGGTGCTGGTACAGGCCCGGCCGAAGCGTGCGCATCAGGGCTGGCGCTATCTGGAAGCGGCGGATGCGCCGGCGGACCTGGGCGGGGACACCGACGGTCTTTCGCTGATGCCGCCCGCGCTCATCGGACGACTGGCAGAACTCGCGCTGATCTAAGACTCTGCGACCGCTCTAGCCACCCCGTCACCCCGGACTTGGTCCGGGGTCCACTCCGCAGCGAGGGGGATGATTTGAGCCTCTTGCCGCCCCCTTGCGACCCGGTGGACCCCGGACCAAGTCCGGGGTGACGATTACGTTAGGCGACCTTCACCCCATCAACACCGCGCGATACGCCTCGAAACACCGCTCGCCGCACTTCAACCGGATCAGCGCGCCCTCCGCCATCGCAGTCGCGCGGCGCGGGTCTTCCTCCACCGCCGGGCGGATCGCTTCGCGGTTCCAATCCTCGCTATGCTTGATGTCGAGCACCGCGTGCAGATCGAAATAGCGCCGCTCCTTGTCGGAAAAGCCCAGTCGCCGCAGCCCCTTGGCGGTCGCGGCAGAGCGATCCGGCGCGGTCAGCTCGATCACGCCGAGCGCCCCCACCGACTGCCACGCATAGCGCCGGTTGGTCGCCATCGCGGTCATCGCATTGGCCAGCGCCAGGCTCTGCCACAAGGTGTTCTCGATCACCGGGTTCACCGCCAGCGTCTCGACCAGCGCGTCCAGCATCGGCCCGTGCATGCCCTTGGCATTGCCCCGGCCCATCTCGTCCCAATAATTGCGCGCCAACTCCAGCTTGGGCAGCGTCGGCAGTTTCACCTGCGTCATCGCGACGAGATCGTCGAACCCCGCCTCGCCCGCCGCTTCCTGTTCGAAGAACCAGCGCAGCTGATCGAGGTTCGCCTCTTCCGCCAGCCACGGGAACAAAGCGTCATGCTGCCCCGGCCCGCTCGCCTTCAGCTCCTCGAACCAGGCGATGAAGCCCTCGACGTCGGTCGGCGCCGCGGCAGCCTCATCCGCCACCTCCGCGCGCAATTCCTCCAGAAAGCCGCCTTCCAGCCGCTGCATCCGCAGGTCGCGGTCCAGCGTGCGCTGCCAGTCGCTAATCGGGAAGCCCGGCTCCAGCCGCTCGCGGTTCCAATGGGCGAGGCCGCGCTGGAAACTGTCGGTCAGGAATTGCGACGCCGGAATACCGGCGTCGATCATACGGGTTGCCACTGCTTCATCCCCTCGAACCTGTGCCGCCGTACGGGCAGCCTAATAGGTCAGGCTAACCGCCTGTTTCCGCTATCGTTCCCGCCATTTCGGGGGCGCTTGACCTGGATCAGCACGATACGTGCGTCACCCTTCCCCAACCCCCGCGCTATGGGTATAGCCGGGCCGATCATGACCGCCGCGACGCCCCTTTTGCCGCCAGCCGACTGGCGCGATTTCCTCGCGCTCACCAAGCCGCGCGTGATGACGCTCGTCGTGTTCACCGGCCTGTGCGGCATGCTGGCGGCGCCGGTCGGCGTGCATCCGGTGATCGGCTTCACCGCGATCCTGTGCATCGCGCTCGGCGCCGGCGCGGCGGGCGCGCTCAACCAATGGTATGAGGCGGATCTCGACGCCAAGATGCGCCGCACGCAGAAGCGGCCGCTGCCCGATGGCCGGATGGACCGTCAGTCGGCGCTGCATTTCGGCGTCGGCCTTGCCGCCTTTTCGGTCATCCTGATGTATTTCGCGGTCAATCTGGCCGCCGCGGCGATCCTGACCGTCTCGATCCTGTTCTACGTGTTGATCTACACCGTCTGGCTGAAGCGCCGGACGCCGCAGAACATCGTGATCGGCGGCGCGGCCGGCGCCTTTCCGCCGCTGATCGGCTGGGCGGCGGCGACGGGGCATGTCGCGCTGCTGCCCGTTCTGCTGTTCGGCCTCGTCTTCCTGTGGACGCCGCCGCATTTCTGGGCGCTCGCGCTGTTCGTGAAGACCGATTACGCCAATGCCGGCGTGCCGATGCTGCCCGTCGTCGCGGGCGAGCGCACGACGCGCCGCCAGATCGGCCTGTACACGATCCCGATGGCGCTCGCCGCACTGCTGCCCTGGCCGCTCGGCCTGACCGGCGCGATCTACGGCGTGGTCGCCACCGTCACGACTTTGGTGTTCGCCGCGCTCGCGCTGATCGTCGCCACGCGCACGACGCAGCCCGACGACAACATGAAGCCCGAAAAGCGCCTGTTCAGCTATTCGATCCTCTACCTCTTCGTGGTGTTCGGCGCATTGGTCGTCGACCGCTGGGTGCTGCCATGATGACTCCTGACGACCAAGACCTGATCCGCGCGCGCCAGCAATCGCGCGCGCGCGTGATGGCGCTGCTGCTCGGCGCGTTCGTGATCCTCGTCTTCGCCATTGCGATCGTGAAGATCCGCGAGGGCATGTGACCGGGGCGGCGACCGATCCCGGCACCCGTCGCCAGCTGCGCACCGCGATGCTGGCGGTGCTCGGCATCTGCGTGATGACCGGAATCGCCTGGGCCAGCGTGCCGCTCTACCGCCTGTTCTGCCAGGTGACCGGCCTCAACGGCACGACGCAGCGCGCGCTCGAGGCGCCCGGCGCGGTCAACAAACTGATCCGCATCGATTTCGACAGTAACGTCGCACCCGGCATGAAATGGCGCTTCCGCCCCGAAGCGGGGTCGGAGACGGTAAAAATCGGCGCGCGCGACATGGCGTTCTTCACCGCGACGAACCTCGACACCAAGCCCGTCACCGGCACCGCGACGTTCAACGTCACGCCCAGCCAGGCGGGCAAATATTTCACGAAGATCCAGTGTTTCTGCTTCACGCAGCAGACGCTGAAGCCCGGTGAGACGCAGCGCATGCCGGTGATCTTCTTCGTCGATCCCAAGATCATGGACGACCCCGACGCGTCGGACGTCGAGACGATCACGTTGTCCTACACCTTCTATCCCGCCGATGCCGGCAAGACCCCAGGCCGGGCGCAGACGGGTTCGGAATCCTGATCGACGGCCCCCGTCCTGTTCCGGGCGCTAAAATCGTCGCCGCCGCGACCTTGTTCTAGGGGCGTTTGGGCCTTAGGGTCCCGCCCCAAAGAGGATAAGAGAACAGGGACCTGACCATGGCCGGCGCCAAGAATCACGACTATCACATCCTGCCACCCAGCATCTGGCCCCTGTTCGGATCGCTCTCGGCGCTGGTGATGGCGAGCGGCGCGATCATGTGGATGCACGGCGGCCACCTGGCGGCCGACAAGGCCAATGGCGGCGGCTGGATCTTCTTCGCCGGCCTCGCGGGCGTGCTGTTCACGATGTACAGCTGGTGGGCGGACGTGGTGCGCGAAGCGCATCATGGCGATCATACCCCCGTCGTCCAGCTCCACTTCCGCTACGGCATGATCTTGTTCATCGCGTCGGAAGTCATGTTCTTCGTCGGCTGGTTCTGGGCGTTCTTCGACTTCAGCCTGTTCCCGACCGCCATGGCCTTCGTCGACGGCCAGGTGGAGCGCGCGGCCGAAGGCGCCGCGGCGATCGCCGCGCAATGGCCGCCCAAGGGCCTGACCGTCATCAACGCCTTCGAACTGCCGCTGCTCAACACGCTGATCCTGCTGACCAGCGGCACCACCGTCACCTGGGCGCACCATGCGCTGATCCACAACCAGCGCGGCGGCGAAAAGCGTGGCCTGTGGGGCATGCTGGGCGTCGGCGACCGTGACGGCGTGCTGAAGGGCCTGTGGCTGACGGTCGCGCTGGGCGTGCTGTTCAGCAGCATCCAGGCGTATGAATACATGCACGCGCCCTTCCCGTTCAAGGGCATCAACTACGGCGCCGCCTTCTTCATGGCGACTGGCTTCCACGGCTTCCACGTGCTGATCGGCACGATCTTCCTGATCGTCTGCCTGATCCGCGCTTACAAGGGCGACTTCACGCCGCGCCAGCATTTCGGCTTCGAAGCCGCCGCCTGGTACTGGCATTTCGTCGACGTGGTGTGGCTGTTCCTGTTCGTCACCATCTACGTCTGGGGCGGCTGGGGCGCACCGGTTCACGGCGGCTGATCAGATTGACGGGCGTCGCATGACCGATCCGACGCCCGTATCCTCGCCGGCGATTGCCGAGGTCGCGTTGAAGGGGCTGTGTCCGCGTTGCGGCCGGCCCCTTTTGTTTGCCGGCTGGGTCAAGTTCGCGGATCGCTGTTCGGGCTGCGGCCTGGATTTCACCCGCTTCAACGTCGGGGACGGGCCCGCCGCCTTCCTGACGCTGATCCTGGGGGCATTGGTCGTCGCCGGCGCCATCACGCTCGAGCTGACGCTGCACCCACCGCTGTGGCTGCACATGCTGATTTGGATCCCCGTCACCGCGGCGGGCGTGATCTGGTCGCTGCGCATCGTCAAGGCCGCGCTGCTCGCCGCCGAATATCGGAACGCCGCGCGCGAAGGCCGCATCGACGAGTCCCGCAGCGACCCCACCCCATGAAGCGCATTCCCCTGATCCCCACCATCGTCGTCGCGCTCGCGGTGGCCGCGATGATCGGCCTCGGCCTCTGGCAGCTGCTCGACCGCGCGCCGAAGAAAGAGGCGTATCTGGCGCAGCTCGCCGCCAATCCGGCCAAGCCGCCGATCGCCTTCCCGCGCTTTCCCGACGACCGCCTGCTGTTCCGCCGCGCCTCGGGCCTGTGCGTCCGCGTCACCGGCCAGCGGCTCGCCGGCGCGGGCAAGGCCGGCTTCCGCCTGATCGCGGACTGCGCGACGGGCGCGGAGGGGCCGGGCATGCTCGTCCAGCTCGGCACCACCACCGATCCCGCCTACAAGGGCACCTGGACCGGCGGCCCGGTAACCGGCTTCATCAGCCATGCGCCGGACGCCCGCTCGTTGATCGGCTCGCTGTTCGATCATACGCCGCAGCGGCTGATGATCGTCGCCGATCGCCCCGCCCCCGGCCTCGCCGCCAACGGCCAGCCCGATCTGTCGTCGGTGCCGAACAACCATCTGTCCTACGCCGTCCAGTGGTTCCTCTTCGCCGCCATCGCCGCAACGATCTACGCGCTGGCACTGCGCCGGCGACGGTAGGCGGGTGCCGCCTTGAGCGCGATCCCCATGTCCATTATCCCATCGACACGATCTGCGCGATCGCCTCGATCCAAGATCACCGCGTCGTTACGGCGGTGTTCGCGCGCGTGTGGGGATGTCGGAGCGGCTGACCAGCCTATCCGTCCCGACACGACCCACCCCGCCCGACCGGCGGGGTTTTTTTGCCAGTCGGGCCTGATGAAGGAAGGCCTACCATGATGATATCGACGGACGCGGCCATCGCGCGCATCGCTTTGGGCGTGATCGATCGCACATTACCCAAGCGAGACTGGACGCACGCCGCGCACTTTGCCGCCGCGCTGTGGCTGTATCGCCATCGCCCCGACCTGGCCGCGCCGCAGGGCATGCGGACGCTGATCTCGCGCTACAATGACGCGACGCTCACCGCCAACACCGATAGCGGCGGCTACCATCACACCATCACCTGCGCGTCGATGCGGGCCGTGGCGCACTATCTGGAGCGCTACGCACCGGAGGCACCGCTGCATCGCGTGCTCACCGCGCTCATGGCATCGCGGCCGGGCCACCCGGAGTGGCTGCTGGATCACTGGCATCGCGCTACGCTGTTCAGCGTGCTCGCGCGTCGCGCCTGGGTCGAACCCGATCGGCAGCCCCTGCCCTTTTAACGCCGGAACGGGGCGGCGGGCGTGGCGCACCGCCGCCCCCCTCCCTTACCCCGCGTGGAACGCCTTGAACTGCGCCTGCGCGTCGTCGCTCATCAAATTCTGCATCATCGTCCAATAGCCGCTGACCGCCTCTTCGCCCGAGGCGGCATAGGCGCGGCTCATGTTGGCGTGCAGCCCGCTGAACAGGCGACGCTCCAGATCCTCGCCCGCCGGCGTCAGGCGCAGCAGGCGCTGGCGGCGGTCCGCCTCGCCCGGGCGCTGTTCGATCAGGCCGTTGTCGATCAGCGCGCCGAGCACGCGGCCCAGCGACTGTTTGGTCACGCCCAAGAGCCCCAGCAACTCGCCCACCGACAGATTGGGTCGCCGTCCGACGAAATACAGGCAGCGATGATGCGCCCGGCCCAGCCCCATGGCGGTCAGTTCGGCATCGGAATGGCGCAGGTGCGATTTGTGCGCAAACAGCAACAGGTCCATCCCCCCACGGATCACGTCGTCGCGCAGAAACTGGGCGGGGGGCGGCTTGATCGGTTCCGGCATAATGCGTGGTTCGTCCCTCGGTTCACGACGAGCTTGTCGTTGCTGTCATGACGACACGGAACGTCAGCATCCTCACCCGAAACTGGCGGATACTGTCCAAAAAAATGCAATCAATTGCTCATTCTGGCAGATTAGGTCTGTGACGGAGTACAAACCTACTCATCCAGGCATCGTGCCGGGGCGCAGATAGGCGAACATGTGCGCGACATAATCCGGCTTGCCCAGTGCCGCGCCCTCGGCCCGCAGGATGGCATAGGCGGTCATGACGTGGAAATAGAACTGCGGGATCGCCCAGTCGCGGGCATATTGCTCCGCGCTGAGATCGAAGATCATGCCCTGCGGCAGCGCATGCGCGATGGCGCGCGCCGGATCGACCGCCGGCATCGCCCCCACCGCCCCATCGACCATCGCGATCGTCTCGGCGATCCGCGCCTGCGCGGCGGCCAGCGTCCCCGGCGCCTCGGCCGCGCCGCGTCCCTCGGCGAGCAACGCCTGCACCGCATCGGGCAGCGGCGTGTCGCGCAGCCGGGCGACGCCCTCATAGGCCTGCACGCAGGCGAAGCGCACCTGCGTCGCCAGCGGGAACATGTCCGGCGCCAGCCGCGCAGTCAGCAGCCCATCCCCACCATCCTCCCGCCCCGCGCCCGCTTTTTCGAGCCACGACGACAGCGCGCGCAGCATCTGGGCATAGGTCGGCAACAGCAGGTCGGGGAGGGTCATCGGATAGCGCCTCGATAACGAACGGGGTGGCCGATCGTCTAACCCGTTCGCCGGGCCGGCGCCAATCGCCCCTTCGACGGTCATGCACCTCCAGTACCACGACAGTCCGGTGTCACGCCAAGGCGCGGAGGGTTTCGGGACGAGGCGAAGCCAATAACTTACCCACCAGGACGAATCGACATTCCTTCACGCGAAGACGCGAAGACGCAAAGGCAAGACCGTTCACGCGGAGGCGCGCAGGACGCGGTGATGTCTCGTGCGCCGCGGCGCACTGTTCTTGTCTCGTTCGGCCGTAGGAAAGCAGCCCACCGACGCGGCAGCCGCAACCCCTCTGCGTCCTCCGCGCCTCCGCGTGAACAACCCTCTTCTTCTTCGCGTCTTCGCGTCTTCGCGTCTTCGCGTGAATCACCGATACGATGCATGGCGACCCGGCCCAGCGAGACTGCGGACCAGCCGACGACGCGCGGCCCCGCCGCCATCGCCCGTCTGTCCTACACGCCGCCGATCCGCTATGACGGCGGCATGTCCGACCGTCGCTTTGCCGCCCCCGTGCCCTCCGGCACCGGGCCGGTGGGCGATTTCGACACTTACGTACCGTCCACTTCGTCCACTTCCGCGCCCGAATCGCCGCGAATCGGCACGCCGCCGCCGCGTTCGCACGCCGATAGCCCAGCCGCACCACGCCCAAGAAAACCCGCCGTTGCCCCGTCGCGCCCGCGCCGCTACCCAGCCGCCATGCGCTACGTCAGCACCCGCGGGGCCGCCCCCGCCCTCGATTTCCGCGACGTCACCCTCGCCGGCCTGGCGTCGGACGGCGGCCTGTACCTGCCCGACGCGTGGCCGAGCTTCACGCGCGAGCAGATCGCGGACCTCGCCGGCCTGTCCTATGTCGACACGGCGGTCGCGGTGATGACGCCCTTCATCGGCGACGCGCTGACGCCGGCCGAGCTGAAAGAGCTCTGCGCCCAGGCCTATGGCCGTTTCGCGCATGCCGCGGTCACGCCGCTCGTCCAGCTCGACCACGACCAGTGGCTGCTCGAACTGTTCCACGGCCCGACGCTCGCGTTCAAGGACGTGGCCTTGCAGCTGCTCGGCCTGCTGTTCGAACGCTTCCTCAAGGGCAGCAGCGACCATCTGACCATCGTTGGCGCGACCAGCGGCGACACCGGATCGGCGGCGATCGATGCGCTGGCGGGGCGTGCCGGGGTCGATATCTTCATGCTCCACCCGCAGGGCCGGGTCAGCGACGTGCAGCGCCGCCAGATGACGACGGTGCTTGCCCCCAACGTCCATAACATCGCGATCGACGGCGACTTCGACACCGCGCAGGCGCTGGTGAAGGCCATGTTCAACGATCCCGGTTTCTCGGGCCGTTTCCATCTGTCGGCGGTCAATTCGATCAACTGGGCACGCCTGATGGCGCAGGTGGTCTATTATTTCTACGCCGCGGTCCGCCTCGGCGCGCCCGATCGCGCCGTCGCCTTTTCGGTGCCGACCGGCAATTTCGGCGACGTCTTTGCCGGCTATGTGGCGGCGAAGATGGGCCTGCCGGTCGCGAAGCTGATCGTCGCGACCAACGTCAATGACATCCTGCACCGCGCGCTGTCGGCGGGCGATTACAGCAAGGGCATTGTCCAGCAGACGCCGACGCCGTCGATGGACATCCAGGTCAGCTCCAATTTCGAACGCCTGCTGTTCGACCTCGGCGGTCGCGACGGCGGCGCGCTGGCCGACCAGATGCGTGGCTTCGAATCGAGCGGCGCGATGCGGCTCAGCAATGCGCAGCAGACCGGCGCGTCGCTATTCGCCAGCGCCCGCGTCGATCTGGACGACATGACCCTTGCGATGCGCTGGGCGCATGACGCCGCGGGCCAGATCGTCGACCCGCACACCGCCATCGCCCTGGCTGCCGCGCGCGCGCAGGCGGGCGATGCGCCGATGGTGACGCTCGCCACCGCCCACCCCGCCAAGTTCGGCGATGCGGTGGAGCGTGCGACCGGCCAGCGTCCTGAGCTGCCGGCCCGCGTCGGCGACCTGTTCGATCGCGAAGAGCGTTGCGCCCATCTGCCCGGCACGTTCGAGGCGGTGACGGCCTATATCGCCGAGCGGGCGCGCCCCCGCGCATGACGCTCCAGACGCTGATCGGCGAACCCTGGGCCGACTATGGCCTGGTCGATTCGGGGAACGGCCGCAAGCTGGAGCGGTACGGCCGCTTCCGCTTCATCCGCCCCGAACCGCAGGCGATGTGGGCACCCGCGTCAGAGAATTGGAAGGCGCAGGGCGAGTTCCTGCCCGCCAGCGACGAGGACGGCGGCGGTCGCTGGGTCTTTGCCGAACCCGTGCCGCGCGAAGGCTGGCCGCTGAAGTGGAACGAGGTGCGCTTCACCGCGCAGACCACGCCCTTCCGCCATCTGGGCTTCTTCCCCGACATGGCGCCGGTGTGGAGCTGGATGCGCGAACAGATCGCGGACATGGACCAGCCCGAATGCATGAACCTGTTCGGCTATACCGGCGTCGGCACGCTGGCGATGGCAACGGCGGGCGCGAAGATGGTGCATGTCGATGCTTCCAAGAAATCGGTCGAGGCTGCGCGCGCCAATGCCGCCTTGTCGGGGATGGGCGACGCGCCGGTCCGCTGGATCATCGACGATGCGGCGAAATTCGTCGCGCGTGAGGTGCGCCGCAACCGCCGCTACGACGGCATCCTGCTCGATCCGCCCAAATACGGCCGCGGGCCGGAAGGCGAAGTGTGGCGGCTGGAGGAAGACCTGCCTCGCCTGCTGGCCGATTGCCGCCGCCTGCTCGATGCCGACAGCCGCTTCCTGTTCCTCACCGTCTATGCCGTGCGCATGTCGGCACTGGCGCTGCAGGAGCTGATGCGCCAGCTGTTCGCCGATCTGCCGGGGAAGGTGGAGGCGGGCGAACTCGGCGTGCGCGAAGAGGCCCGCGGCCTGACGCTGCCGACCGCAATCTGGGCGCGCTGGAGCCGGTAGACCTCGCTTCACCGGCCGAAATGCGTCGCCCCATCGCCATGGTGCGACGCAGCAAGAAAACGTAACGGAACGCTCGTCGATCAGAAGACTTGATGTGCCTATATCTCAGCTTCGGCAGACAGAGAGGCTTATCATGCAGCTTGACGACGATATCGCCAAGACCAACACCGACGACAGCCCTCCCAATCCGCTGTGGGGCAGACTAGCGCTGCTGATGTTCGGCCTGACGGTACTGGCATTTCTGACCGCGATCGACCGGCCTGAATGGTTTCACTTGAAACCGGCAACGGGAACTGCGGCCGCGATGGTCTATGCATCGGACAACAACCAGGGCTGATCTTGCCTTAGTCCATCCCTGCTCGGATCGCCGCAGCGGCGATCCAGGGGGCGCCCGCCGTCAGCAACAGGCTGACCGCGCCGAGCAGCTTCAGCGCCCCCACCCCAGAGTCGAGCGATCCCGCGCCGAAGATCAGCAGCGGGATTGCGAGCGGCAGCATGACGAGGCCTGCGACCCCACCCCCTCCGCGCAGGCCCGTCACCAACGCCGATGTCGCGACCGCCAGAGCGGCGAGGCCCGGCGTTCCCACCAGCAATCCCGCCTCGACGCGCAGCAGGGTCGCCGCCGGCAGATCGAACAGACCGGCTGCGATCACCGCCGCCAGCATCAACGGCGGCGCGAAGCCCAGCCAGTGCGCGACCGTCTTGGCGAAGGCGACCAGCGCCAGCGGCACGCCCCGCACCGCATATTGATCGATCACCCCCGCCTCGACATCGGGCGCAACCAGCCGCTCGACCGGCAGCAGCGCCGCGAGCAGTGCCGCCGCCCAGATCACGCCGCCGCCGATCCGCCCGATCAGCGCCGCATCCGGCCCGACCGCAAAGGGGAACAGCGTCGCGACGAGCAGGAAAAAGGCGACCGGCCACAGCAACCCGCCGCCCGTCCACGCTCGCCGCAGGTCACGCAGGATGATCGCGGACACACGCATCAGCCCAGCGCCAGCATCTGCGCGCCCGGCAGCGCCAGCGGCAGATGCGTCGCCACCACCGCAATGCCGCCCTTCGCGCGATGATCCGCGACCGCCGCCTCCAGCAACGCGATCCCCGCCACGTCCAGCCCGTTCGCCGGCTCGTCGAGCAGCCAAATCGGCGCCTCGGTTCCGATGACCCGTGCCAATCCCGCGCGGCGCCGCTGCCCGGTCGACAACAGCCGCACCGGCACCGCCGCCGCCTCGGCCAGCCCGACCGCCGCCAGCGCCGCCTCCGCCCGCGCGCCGATCCAATAGCGCAGCGCCAGCGCCAGCGGCCGCTCCGGGTCCAGCGCATGCGCCTCGCTCAATAAGGCGACGTCGCCCTCGCGCGTCACCGCGCCCTCGACGGGCCGCAGCAGGCCGGCAGCGATGCGGATCAGGCTCGACTTGCCGACGCCATTGGGTCCGGTGACGCACAAGGCCCCGCCCGCCGCCAGCGCAAAGCCGATCCCCGCAAACAGCAGCCGCCCGCCGCGCTGACAGCCGACATCCTCGAACCGCAGGAGGCTCAATCCGCGGCCGCCTCTTCCAGCGCATGCATATCGTCGTCGGACAGGCCGAAATGATGGCCGATCTCATGGATCGTCACATGGCGGACGAGATCGTCGAGCCGCACGCCCGTCTCCACCCATTCGGCCAGGATCGCCTGCCGATACAGATGGATGCGATCGGGCAGCGCCCCCGATTCCATCGACGATTTCTCGCCGATCGGTCGGCCGTGATACAGGCCGGTCAGATCGAGCGGGTGGTCGAGGCCGAGCGCGGCGAGCGTCTCGTCATCCGCCTCTTCCTCGACGATCAGGACGACATCGCCCAGATGCTGCGCGAACGCCGCGGGCAGCCGCGCGATCGTGTCGCGGGCGATCCCCTCGATCGCGTCGGCGTCCGGCGCCGCGCCAAAAGCATCTTGTCTATAAGATTCTTGCAGCGCCATGATATCGGCCATACCCCGGCGCCACGCCCTCCAGCAAGGAAGACCGGATGATCGAGGCTCTCAGCGAAACCGACCGCGCCGATGCGCTCGATGGCCTGCCCGAATGGGATTATGACGAGGCTCGCGACGCGATCACCCGCAGCCTGGTATTCGCCGATTTCGTCGAGGCGTTCGGCTTCATGACGCAGGTCGCGCTGATGGCGGAAAAGGCGAACCACCATCCGGAATGGAAGAACGTCTACAATCGCGTCGAAATCCTGCTGACCACCCATGACGCCGGCGGCCTCAGCCACCGCGACATCGACATGGCCGAGGCGATCGACGCGATCGTCGACGAGTAACGAATCGCGCCACTCCGTCACCCCGGACGAAGAGCCTAGGTCCCGCTTCTTCGGCCACGCCGCGAAACAGCGGGACCCCGGGTCAAGCCCGGGGTGACGGAAAGGATGCGCAGCGCGCCAACCCAACCATCAGCGCATCGCCCGCCGCATCCGCTTGCGCAGCGATCCCGGCATCCAGCGCGCGGCGAAGCGCATCCGTTCCGCGGTCTTGCCGACATAGGTGTGGACCGCGTCGCCATGCACCGCCTTCCACGCGGCCTCTGCGACCACGTCGACCGGCGTCAGCTCCAGCCCCGCGCCGGTCACGCTTTCGCGGATGGTGCGATTGCTGCCCGAGGATACGCCATTCAGCAACGGCGTTTCGATGAAGCTCGGCAACAGGCAGCGCACCTTGATGCCCTCCGCCGACCATTCGCCGTCCAGCGCCTCGCTCAATCCCCGCACCGCGAACTTGGTCGCCGAATAGGTCGCAAGGCCCGATGAGCCATAGATGCCCGACGCCGACGAGGTGTTGAGCAGCACCGATCCCGGAGTCCTTGCCAGATACGCATGCCCGATCCGCGCGCCGTTGAGCACGCCGGTGAAGTTGATCGCCACCGTCCGGTCGATCTCATCGAAGCTGGCGGTCGCGATCGGCCCGCCCGTGCCGATACCGGCATTGTTGAACAAGACGTCGAGCCGCCCGCCGCTGATGCGCGTGAAGCCGTCGAGGCTTGCCGTCCACGCATCGCGATCCCGCACGTCCATCACATAGCTCTGGTGCCCCTCGCCCGGCAGCGCCGCCAGCGTCTCGGCAAGGCCGCCCGCATTGACGTCGGCCACGCCGACCAGCCAGCCGCGGCTCGCGAACAGCCGCCCGACCGCGCGGCCGATACCCGATCCGCCACCGGTGATGAAGATCGCCTTCCGCTCGCCCATCTCGCTCTCCCTATTGGACTTTGCATCAGGCATCCCGCATCGTCGGCCCCGATGCCAGCAGAATCGCTCCGCTTCGATGCCGTGACCAAGAGGTTCGACGACACGGTCGCGGTCGATGGCGTTTCAGCGACGATCCCTGCGGGTCAGTTCGTCGCGCTCGTCGGCGCCTCCGGCTCCGGCAAGTCGACCTTGCTCAAGACCGTCAACCGTCTGGTCGAGCCGAGCGACGGCCGCGTCCTGATCGACGATGCCGACGTCGCCTCCCGCCCCGCGCCGGCGCTGCGACGGAGCATCGGCTATGTCTTCCAGTCGATCGGCCTGTTCCCGCACATGACCGTCGCGGAGAATATCGCAATCGGCCCGCGCATCGCCGGCGGGCCGCCCGTCGACGTGCCTGCGCTGCTCGACCTCGTCGCCTTGCCGCGCGAACTCGCCTGCCGCAGGCCCGACGCACTGTCGGGCGGGCAGCGACAGCGCGTCGCCATTGCCCGTGCCCTTGCGCCGGGTGCCAAATTGCTGCTGCTCGACGAAGCGTTCGGCGCGCTCGACCCGGTGACGCGCGATGCGCTGGGGCAGGAGATTCGCGCGCTGCACGACCGGCTCAGCCTCACCACGATCCTCGTCACGCACGACATGGCCGAAGCCTTGCTGCTCGCCGACCGCGTGCTGGTCATGCAGGCGGGCAAGCTCGTCGCGGATGCCACCCCCGCACAGCTGCTGCGCGGCGAAGGCGGCGAGACCGCACAGGCGCTGGTCGCGGTGCCGCGCGATCAGGCCGAACGGCTGCGCGAGATGGCACGATGAACGCCCTCGTCGCCGCGCTCGGCCGCGTGCCCCCGCTGCTCGCCCAGCACGTCCTTCTGTCGGCCGCGGCGCTGGCGCTCGGCATCGCGATCAGCCTGCCGCTCGCCATCCTCGCCGCGCGCCGTCCACGGATCGGCACCGCGATCCTTGGGCTCGCCAGCCTGATCCAGACGATCCCGGCGCTCGCTCTGCTCGCGCTCTTCTACCCATTGCTGCTGTGGCTGTCGGGGGTGGTCGGCGGCGGTATCCCGGCGCTCGGCTTCCTGCCGTCGCTGATCGCGCTGACGCTCTATGCGCTGCTGCCGATCATCCGCAACGGCGTCGCCGGGCTCGTCGGCATCGACCCCGCCGTCACCCAGGCGGCGGATGCGGTCGGCATGACGCCCGCGCAAAAGCTGCGCCTGGTCGAAGCGCCGCTCGCGTTGCCGGTGCTGGTCGCGGGCATCCGCACCGCCGCAGTATGGACGATCGGCGCGGCGACGCTCTCGACGACGGTCGGCCAGCCCAGCCTCGGCGACATGATCTTCGCGGGTCTACAGACGCAGAACTGGGCGCTGGTGCTGGCGGGCTGCATCGCCGCCGCCGGGCTGGCGCTCGTCACCGACGCGCTCATCGGCCTGATCGAGCGCGGCATCGCGCACCGCCGCCGGCCACTGTGGATCGGCGCGCTGATCGCGCTCGTCGCCGGCCTCGCGCTCGCCACCGCGCCGCTGTGGCAACGCACTGACACGAAGGTCGTGACGATCGGCGCCAAGAATTTCTCCGAGCAATATATTCTCGCCCGGCTGATCGGCGACCGGCTGACCCGCGCCGGCTATACGGTCCGCTATCGTGACGGCCTCGGCTCGGCGGTCGTCTATGGCGCGCTGGCCGGCAACGATGTCGACGTCTACGTCGATTATGCCGGCACGCTGTGGAACGGCCAGATGCGCCGCAGCGACGTGCCCGATCGCCGCGCAATGGTCGCCGCGATCGGCCGCTGGGCGCAAGCCAGCAGCGGCGTACGCCTGGTCGGCCCGTTGGGCTTCGAAAACGCTTATGCCTTCGCGATGCGGGGAGCGGACGCCAAGGCGCGGGGGATCACCAGCCTGACCGACCTCGTCGCCGCCGCGCCCTCCCTCAAGCTCGGCAGCGACCTCGAATTCCTCGAACGGCCCGAATGGGCGGCGGTCCGCCGCGCCTACCCGTTGCGCTTCGCTGCGACCAAGTCCTACGCACCAACATTCATGTACCGCGCGCTGGCGAGCGGCGAGGCGGACGCTATCTCCGCATTCTCCTCGGATGGCCGGATCGCCGCGGACGGGCTGACCGTCCTCACCGATCCGAAGAACGCCATTCCCAGCTACGACGCGCTGCTGCTCGTTGCCCCGCGCCGCGCTAAGGACGCGGCGTTCGTCGCGGCGCTCCAGCCGCTGGTCGGCCGCATATCCGTCACCGCGATGCGCGAGGCTAATTATCGCGTCGACCGGGACGCCGACAAGCAGACCCCCGACCAGGCGGCGGAATGGCTCGCCCGCCGGCTGGGCCTTTAGAAGAACAGCTTGCGCAACGACAGCCGCACCGTCCGCCCGATCGGGTCCTGATAATCGGGCTGGTAGCTGATCGGCGTCACCCCGGTCGCATCGGTCACACGCTGGCGACTGTTGAAGATGTTGCTCACCGAGAAGGTGACGCGGGTGCCGCGGATCCACGGATGCGCCTTCACCAGGCTGAGCTGCTGCCCCAGATCGGCAAAGATGCGCAAGTCCGCGGTTGCGAGGCCCGAGAAGTTGAGCGTCTGCGGGTTCGCCGCGGTGCCGCCATTCACCCGCGTGCCGGTGGCGTAATTGGCCGACAGGCGCACGCCGATGCCGTTGTTGGAATAGCCGGCCTGCCCCTGGAATTCGTGGCGCGGCTGGCCACCGTTCGACCCCAGCGTATCGCCGTTGAGCAGGTCGAGCACCGGTCCGCCGTTGGCGATCGTCCGCCGTTCGACCAGATGCCAGGTGTGATAGAAGGCGAATTGGACGCGACCGCCACCGGCGCCGCCACGTCCCCCGAACCCGCCGCCGCCGAAGCCGCGACCGCCGCCACCCGGACCACCGAAGCCACCCCGCGGCCGGTCGCCACCATCGGCTTGCTGGTTCGGGCGCGCTCCGGAACCGTCACCCGCCTGCCCGCTGGTCCCCTGCGTCGCAGCTTGGTCGCCGCCCGCCGGTGGGGCGCCTGCGCCCCGACCCGGACCGGCGCCGTCACCGCCGCCGCCCCGTCGCCGTCCGTCCGCACCCGGGAAACGCAGGCCCGCGAATGGATTGGGTCCGGTGCCGGCACGGAATGCCTCGATCTGCTTCTGAACCTTCGACTTGATCGGCTTGGAGAAGTTGATCCCCCAGCGGAATTCCGAGCTTTCGGATCGGGCGAAGTTGACCGGCCGCGTGTCGAGCCGGGTCAGCTCGCCGTCCGCATCGCGGGTGAAGCGATCGGGGAAGGCCGCCTCGATCACCGCGGTCGGCGACGGGAAGCCCTGGATCGGGTTGCGCGTATCCTGCTTCGTATAATTACCGATGATCGTCAGGTCGGTCTGGTCGAGCGGCCTGAGCGTCACGCCGAGCTTCGTCACCCGCCGGCTGCTGTCGCGCAAGCCGGGGTTGCCGCCGCTGATCGTCGTCACCGTCACCGTCTGACCCTGCACATAGTCGAAGACGCGCACGTTCGGCGTCACGACCGTCGGGTTGCCCAGCTGCTGCGCGGTCGGCGCGACATCCTGCTGGTTGATCGACCCGATGACGCGGATCGCGTTGATCGGCGCCCAGTTCACGCCATAGCCATAGGCGGTCAGCGTGCCGAAGTCGGACAGCTGGTTGACCGCCGCATTGCCGTTGATCGACAGATTGCCGAGGAACGGCAGCACGGCGCGCGATTTGCTGGCGATCGGCAGGTCGATGTTGACGCGCGCGTTCGCCTGATCGCGCGAGACCCGGCCGCCGCTGACCAGGCCTGCGCGCAGCGAGTTGCTGGTGAACTGGCTGGTCTGCGCGCCGACGCGCACCGCCGTCGTCACGTCGCCCGCGGGCAGTGTGAACAGCGGCCCGTTGACCAGCGCCTCCAGATCGCCGGCATTGGACACCGAATGCGCGCGGTTGGTGCCGCGGCCGGCGACCGTGTCACCGATCGTGCGCGTATCGGCGCGGTCGAACGATCCCGTTACCGTCCACAGCCAGCGTGGGCTCAGCCGCCCGTTGAAGCTGGTGCCGAGGTGCCCGGTGACGCCGTTGGTCTGCTGGCGCAGCGGATCGCCGCTGACCGGCGTACCTGTGCCGTCGAGCGGCAGTCCGAACTGGCCGGTGCTCTGCGTCGCGGCGATCTCGCCGTTGATCGAGGCGTTGATGTCCTCGCCGATCGTCTTGGCATAGGTCGCGTTGGTGCCGAAGCTGCGGCTGAACGGCACCAATGTGCGATACGGCCGCTGGTCGAAATTGTTGGTCTGGCCTTCGGTCGACGCGGCGGTGATGTCGCGTTCCGATTCGGTCAGCGCCGACGTCTGCTGATATTTGCTGTGAATGTTCAGCCGCGCGCCCTGGCGGATGGTCAGCAGGTCCAGCTCGCCCTGCGGCGTGTTGCTGCCGCCTTCGGTCGCGCCCTTGTCGGCCAGCTCGACCGTCGTCGCGCGGAAGCGGCGGCGCAGCACGAAATTCACCACCTTCTGATCGGCGGTATAGCCGTATTTCAGCGCGACCTCTTCGGGCAGGATATCGACGCGCAGGATCGCCTCGGTCGGGATGTCGCGGATTTCCTGGAAGCCCGAAATGCGATGCCCGTCGAGCAGCACCACCGGCGGTCCGCCCGCGCCGCTCTGCGTCTGCGGCCCCAGTTCGGTGAGCAGATCGGACACGCTGCTGACGCCATAGCTGCGCACGTCGGCGGGGCTCAGCGTCTGTTCGGCGGGAATGTCGCCGACGACGGAGCCCACCGGCTTGCGGCCGGTGACGACGATATCGCCCTCTTCGCTGTCCTCTTCCGCCGGGGCGGCGGGTGCTGCCGCCGGGGTCGTGGGCGCGGCCTGGACGGTCGCTGCCGCGGGGGCAGGCGTCGTCGGATTTGGCGTCGGAGCGGGCGCGGGGGCCTGCGCGGGCGCCGGCACCTCTTGCGCCAGCGCCATCGCCGGCCAGCTTGCCGCCACCATCATCGCCGCAACGATCCGCATGATTCGCTTGTCCCTCTTACCCGCCGCCGTCCCTGTGGCGACCGGCCGGCGCGTAAACGCCAATTGTCGCACGAATGTGCCAGAGCGGTGTCCGCGATGTGGGAACGCGCTGCAGGATGCGATCAGGTGTCGAGCGCCAGCGTCACCGCCTCGACCCGGCGCAGCATCTCCATGAACCGCGCGACGTCGTCGGCGGGGAATTGCGAAAAGATGCGGCTTTCGAGGTCCAGCGCCTTGGGTGCCACCACCGCATACAGGTCGCGCCCGGCATCGGTCAGGTCGAGCAGGTGCGACCGCCGGTCTTCCGGATTGCCGCGCCGGTCGAGCAATCCCCGGTCGACCAGCGCGATCGCCGCGCGGCTGACCGTCACCTTGTCCATCCGCGTGGCCCGGCCGATCGCCTGCTGCGTGATGCCGCCCGTTTCCGCGATCACCGCGATCAGCCGCCATTCCGGAATCGTCAGCCCAAACAGCGCCTCATAGGTCCGCGCAATCGAATCGCTGACCAGGTTGGACGTCACCGACAGCCGGTACGGAATAAAATCGGCCAAAACCAACGATGGCGCGGGCGACGAGGCTGGGCATGGGTCGGCCATGCCGCATTCGTATCAGTTGACACCAGATTGGCAATGTCGCAGGGTTTGGTAACGGATGATACCATCTCGGAAGGCCAGACTGATGACCGATGCCGCCCAGACCGACGACCATATCGACGTCAACCCGATGGGGCTCGACGGCTTCGAATTCTGCGAATTCACCTCGCCCGATCCGGATGCGCTGGCCAAGCAGTTCGAGGCGCTGGGCTTCGTCCCCGCCTCGACGCACAAGACGCGCGCCATCACCCGTTACAAGCAGGGCCGCATCAACCTGCTGATCAACCGCGAAGACAGCGGCCACGCCGCCGATTTCCGCGCGGCGCACGGCCCGTCGGCGAGCGCGATGGCATTCCGGGTGCAGGACGCGCAGGCCGCTTATGACGCGGCGATCGCGCGCGGCGCCAAGCCCGCCCCCGCCGGCCAGTCGCTCGATGGCATTCCGGCGCTGGAAGGCATCGGCGGTTCGCTGCTGTACCTCGTCGATCGCCATGGCGCCGACGGCAGCGTCTACGACGATTGGGATCAGGTGCCCGGCGCGGCGGAGGCAGAAGCCGAAAACAACGTCGGCCTCGACCTGCTCGACCACCTGACGCACAACGTGCGCCGCGGCCAGATGCGCACCTGGTCGGCCTTTTACGGCCAGATCTTCGGCTTCGAAGAGCAGAAGTATTTCGACATCAAGGGCAAGGCGACCGGCCTGTTCAGCCAGGCGATGATCGCCCCCGATCGCGCGATCCGCATCCCCTTGAACGAGAGCCAGGACGACAAGAGCCAGATCGAGGAATTCATCCGCGATTATAACGGCGAAGGCATCCAGCACCTCGCACTGACCACCGACGACATCTACACCACCGTCGAAAAGCTGCGCTCGCGCGGCGTCAAACTGCAGGACACGATCGAGACCTATTACGAACTCGTCGACAAGCGCGTGCCCGGCCATGGCGAAGACCTGGAACGCCTGCGCCAGAACCGCATCCTGATCGACGGCAACGTCGGCGAGGAAGGCTTGCTGCTCCAGATCTTCACCGAAACGATGGTCGGCCCGATCTTCTTCGAGATCATCCAGCGCAAGGGCAACGAAGGCTTCGGCAACGGCAATTTCCAGGCGCTGTACGAGTCGATCGAGCTTGATCAGATTCGCCGCGGCGTCATCACGGTCGACGCCTGACCAAGAACGAAGCTTTAGCTTCGTTCGCGGTGCGGCGCGAAAGCGCCGCCGTCGACCGGCCGGCACGGCGGATGGGATCGGGTCAACCCCTCCCCATCCACTCCGTCACCCCGGACTCGTTCCGGGGTCCACCGCGCGGCGAGGGGAGGGCCGGAGCCTCTTACCTTTCCCGCGCGGATCAGTGGACTCCGGAACACGTCCGGAGTGACGAAGGATGTGGGGCAGGCGACGACGCGGTACGACACCGGGGTGGTGGAAACAGGAGAGGACGCCAGAACAATGACCGACCACCACCCCCGCAGCGACTATATCCCCGGCTTCGGCAACCATATCGCGACCGAGGCCGTGCCCGGCGCGCTGCCGATCGGTCGTAATTCGCCGCAGCGCCCCGCCTTTGGCCTTTACGCCGAACAGCTCAGCGGCACCGCCTTCACCGCGCCTCGTCACGAGAACCGCCGCTCGTGGCTGTACCGCATGCGTCCGACCGCGGAGCATCCGCCCTACACCCGCTACGACGGCGCGAAGCGCTTCGCCCCCGGCACCGACGACGCGCCGCTAGCGCCGAACCGCCTGCGCTGGAACCCGATTGCCGATTCGCCCGCCGGCACCGACCTGATCGACGGCATGACGACGATGCTCGCCAACCGTCATCCGGCGGACCTCGAAGGCGTCGCGATGCACGTCTACGCCGCCAATGCCGACATGAGCGCCCGTGTGTTCATGGATGCCGACGGCGAGCTGCTGTTCGTGCCCCAGGCCGGCCGCCTGCAGCTGTTGACCGAACTCGGCCGCCTCGACGTCGCGCCCGGCCAGATCGCATTGATCCCCCGCGGCGTCCGCTTCCGCGCGCTGCTGCCCGACGGCGCGGCCCGCGGCTATGTCTGTGAGAACCACGGCAGCTTGTTCCGCCTGCCCGATCTCGGCCCGATCGGCGCCAACGGCCTCGCCAACCCGCGCGACTTCGAAACGCCCGTCGCGTGGTTCGAGGATCGCGACGAACCCACCGAGGTGATCCAGAAGTTCATGGGATCGCTGTGGACGATGACGCTCGACCACAGCCCACTCGACGTGGTGGCATGGCACGGCAATCTCGCTCCGTGGCGCTACGACCTGTCGCACTTCAACACGATCAACACGGTCAGCTTCGACCATCCCGATCCGTCGATCTTCACCGTCCTCACCTCGCCCAGCGACGTGCCCGGCCGCGCCAATGCGGACTTCGTGATCTTCCCCCCGCGCTGGATGGTGGCGGAGGATACGTTCCGCCCGCCCTGGTTCCACCGCAACGTGATGAGCGAGGCGATGGGCCTGATCACCGGCGCCTATGACGCCAAGGCGGACGGTTTCTCGCCCGGCGGCATTTCGCTGCACAATCTGATGGCCGGCCACGGCCCCGATGTCGCGAGCTGGCAGGGCGCATCGGCGGCGGACCTGAAGCCGCACAAGATCGACGGCACGATGGCGTTCATGCTCGAAAGCTGCTGGCCCTATCGCCCGACGACTTACGCGCTCGACCACGCGCAGCTCGATTACGACGCGGTGTGGAACGACTTTCCGAAGGCCCTGCTGCCCAAGGACCCAATGGCATGATCCTGCACGGCTATTGGCGCTCGGGCGCCGCCTATCGCGTACGGATCGCGCTGGCGCTGAAGGGCATCGCCTACGAACAGGTCAACCATGACCTGCGCACCGGGGGCCACACCGATCCCGATTATGCCGCGCTAAACCCGCAGCGACTGGTGCCCGCGCTGGAGGTCGACGGCCTGATCCTGACGCAGAGCGTCGCGATCCTCGAATGGCTGGAGGATCGCTTCCCCACCCCCGCCCTGCTGCCCGCCGATGCCAACGGCCGCGCCATCGTCCGCGCGATGGTCGCGACGATCGCCACCGACGTCCACCCGCTCCACAATCTGCGCACGCTGAAGGCGCTGCGCCAGGATTTCGGCGCGAGCGATACGCAGGTCAACGCCTGGATGGCGCATTGGATGGGGCTGGGGTTCGCGGCGTTCGAGGCGCTTGCGGAGCGTCACGGCGGCACCTTCTGCTACGGCGACACCCCCACGCTCGCCGATTGCATCGCGGTCCCCGCGCTCTATTCGGCCGAGCGGTTCGGCGTGGACACCACACCCTACCCGCGCATGGTCGCCGCCGCCGCGCGCACCGCGGATCTGGCGGAAGCCGCCCACCCCAGCCGCCAGCCCGACGCGGACGCGTGACCGAACGCCTCTCCACCACTCCCGCCGGCGTCGCGCTCGCCCCGCTGACCGACATCGCCGACGGCAAGGCGCGCAACTTTGTGCTCCAGATGCGCGCCGGCCGCTTTCACGGTTTCGTCGTGCGGCAGGGCGATGGCGTCGTCGGCTATCTCGATCGCTGCCCGCATGCCGGCGTGCCCCTGACCCAGACGCTCGACGACTATCTCACCCCCGCGGGCGACCTCATCGCCTGCAACTGGCACGGTGCGCTGTTTACGATTGCGGATGGCCGCTGCGTCGGCGGCCCCTGCGTCGGCCAGCAACTGACGGCATGGCCCGTCACCGTCGTCGACGGGATCGTCACCACCGCGTGATCCGCGCCCCAATCCATGCTACGCCTCGTCGCTTCGAACCTTGAGCGACGGAGACGGGCATGCAGAGCGCGACACGCTGGACCCTCGGCAGCCTGGTGGGCGGCGCGGCGCTGACGGTCGCCGGCGGGCTCGGGCTTTCCTTCTATTCGGATCGGCTCGCACGCGACGCGGAGCGGCAGGTGCCGCCCGACGGCCGCTACATCCGCGTCGATGGCGCGCGGTTGCATTACGTCGACAAGGGCACCGGTCCCGCGATCGTCATGGTCCATGGCCTTGCCGGCCAGCTGCGCAACTTCGGCTATGGCATGCTCGATATTCTGGCGAAGGACCATCGCGTCATCCTCGTCGACCGTCCCGGCTCGGGCTATTCGACCGCCGACGAGGGTCGCGAACCGAATGTCGTCGAACAGGCGGCGATCGTTGCGCGCTTCATCGAAGCGTTGGGGATCGACCGGCCCTTGCTCGTCGGCCATTCGCTGGGCGGCGCCATCGCGCTGGCGCTGGCGCTCGACCATCCGGCGCTGATCCGCGGCCTCGCGCTGATCTGCCCCCTCACCCAGCCGCAGGATGGCGTGCCCGAGGCGTTCCGCAGCCTCGCCGCCATTCCGCCGTCGCTGCGCCGGCTGATGGCGAGCACGATCGCCACGCCATTGAGCCGCCTCACCTCGGAACGGACGCTCGCCGCGGTCTTCGCGCCCGAAGCGCCGCCCGCCGACTTCGTCACCCGCGGCGGCGGCGCGCTGTCCGCCCGCCCTGCGGCGATCGCGGCGGCGGCGGCGGACCTGTCGCATGCCGCCAGCGACATTGGCGCGATCGCCGCGCGCTACGGCGACCTTCGCGTGCCGCTGTCGATCCTCTATGCGCGCGAGGACCATGTCCTCGACCCCGATCTGCACGGCCACCGCACCGCCGCGGCGATCCCCGGCGCGCGGATCGACGTGATCGAGGGCGGCCACATGATCCCCGTCACCCGGCCGGACGAGACCGCCCGCTTCGTCGCGGAGGCGTCGGCGCGCTACGCCTGAAGCGCGCGCAGCCCGGTGCGATAGCGTTCGGCATTGGCGACATAGGTCGCCGCCGACAGCCTGAGACCGGCGATCTCCGTCTCGCTCAGCGGCCGCAGCACCCGCGCCGGGCTGCCGACGATCAATGAGCCGGGCGGGAAGCTCTTGCCCTCCGTCACCAACGCGCCCGCGCCGACCAGCGAATCGGCACCGATCACCGCGCGGTTGAGCAGCGTCGCGCCCATGCCGATCAGGCAATTGTCGCCGACGGTCGCGCCATGGACGATCGCGTGGTGCCCGATCGTCACGCCCGCCCCGATCGTCGTCGGCACGCCGGGATCGGCATGCACCATCGCGCCATCCTGCACGTTGCTGTCCGCCCCGATCGTGATCGGATCGTTGTCGCCACGCAGCACCGCATTGAACCAGACCGATGCCCGCGCACCCAGCGTCACGCGCCCGATCACCTGCGCACCCGGCGCGACATAGGCGTCTGCGGCAAGGTGGGGTCGGACATCGTCCAAAGCGTAACAGGTCATCGACATGTCCTTCGCCAGCCATTTTGAGCACACATATTCAAAACGGTTCAGTGCCAGAATGGACGTAGTTTACCGGGCCTTTACCCTTTTCACGCAAAGCGGACCAATCGATTCCGAGAAGCATCGGTGGCCCGGAGGGGGGAGCCGCTTCAGCTCGACGGTCTTGACGAAAAGGAATGCCGACGATGCTGAATTGGTTCGAAAAAAGTGCCCCCATCAGATTGAAGTTCAAGGTCCTGCTGGTGATCCTTGGCCTGTTCACCGCAGGCGGGATCGCCACCACCTATCTCGCGGCGCTCGCCGATCCGTCGCAGGTCCATGTGTATCTCGCCGTCGCCTGCGTACTGACCGCGCTTACCATGGCGACCGTGTTCGTCGCCGGCAAGCTGATCAGCGATCCCTATGTCGCCACCGTCGTCCGGATGGAGGGGCTGGCTGCGGGCGATCTGACCACGCCGATCGCCAACACCGACTATCGCGACTGCATCGGCCGCATTTCGCGCGCGATGGAGATTTTCAAGGCAAACGCCGAGCGCGTCCAGGCCGGGGCTGCCACGCAGCAGATCATCGTCGGCTCGCTCGGCGAAGGGCTGACCCGCCTTGCCGGCGGCGATCTCAGCTATCGCATCGACCGCGCCTTCCCGGCCGAATACGAACAGCTCCGCATCGACTATAACCGTGCGATGGACGCTGTCGCCGAAACGATGAGCGCGGTCACTGACGCCACCAATGGCATCAACAGCGGCGCGATCGACATCCGCCAGGCTTCCGACGATCTGTCGCAGCGCACCGAACAGCAGGCCGCGAGCCTGGAGGAAACCGCCGCGGCGATGGACGAGATCACCTCGACCGTCCGCCAGACGGCCGCGGGTGCGGTCCGCGCCAATGGCGTCGTCGAGGAAGCGCGCGTCGAGGCCGAACAGTCGGGCGCCGTCGTCGCCCGCGCGGTCGAGGCGATGGGCGGCATCGAACGCTCGTCGAACGAGATTTCGGAAATCATCAGCGTCATCGACGGCATCGCCTTCCAGACCAATCTGCTGGCGCTGAACGCGGGCGTCGAGGCGGCGCGCGCGGGCGACGCCGGCAAGGGCTTCGCGGTGGTCGCCTCCGAAGTGCGCGCCCTGGCGCAGCGCTCGGCGGAAGCGGCCAAGGACGTCAAGACGCGCATCAACGCCTCGTCCGAACAGGTCGAGGCAGGCGTCGAACTGGTCAGCGAGACCGGTCAGGCGCTGCAGCGGATCATCGGCCGCTTCAGCGAGATCAGCAATCTCGTCGGCCAGATCGCCACCGCCGCCGAACAGCAGGCGACCGGCCTGCAACAGGTCAACACCGCGGTCAGCGAGATGGACGGCGTGACCCAGCAGAACGCCGCGATGGTCGAGGAAGCCACCGCCGCGGCGCGCAGCCTGTCCGCCGAATCGGACGAGCTCGCCCGCCATGTCGCCCGTTTCAAGGTGGGCGAAGGCGAGCCGAAGGCGGCAGTGCCGGCGGTCCACGAGCTGCAAAATCGCGCCGCCGACGCCGGCCGCCGCATCGCCCGTGCCAGCCGCCGCGCCACCGGTGGCGGAGCGGCGGTGGCCGTGGCGCCGAGCGACGACTGGTCCGAATTCTGATCCCGCGATCGGCGGGCCCGTGCCTGCCGGTCTTCTTCCCTCCGGCTTTGATAGAAAGGCGACGCCATGTCGGTTCGATTGAACGACGACCGTTATCGTGTCGTCGCCCGTCCTCCCGCCCCCCGCTTCCCCCGGCGTCATGCGACCCGGATCGGTACGAAGCGGCCGAAAATTGCACCCATTTCGGTTGCTCAACCGCTCGTTAAACACGTGTCGCGACAACCCGCGCTCATGGTCCGGGGGGACTTGCCTTTCCGGGCCCTGAGGGAGGGTCTGATGACACTGGAATGGTTCGCCAAACACGCGCCCATCCGCACGAAATTCCGGGTGCTGGCGGGAACGCACGCGACGCTGGGAGGCGTTGCCGTGGCGATCACCGCGCTCACCGCGACGGGCACGCTCGCGATCGGCCCGGCGTTCGACATCGCGGTCGTCGCCGCTGCGGTCGCCGGCATCGTCGCGACGACGGTGATGGCCGGTCGCCTTATCTGCACGCCCTATGTCGACACCGTGCTGCGCATGGAGGCGCTGGCCGACGGCGACCTGGATTCGCCGATCGCCTATACCGAAAACCGCGACTGCGTCGGCCGGATGACCACCGCCATGGCGGTCTTCCGCACCAATATGGAAAAGGCGAACACCGCCGAGGCACAGCGGTGCATGGCCGCCGCGCTCGGCGAAGGGCTCGGCGCGCTGGCGCAGGGCGACCTCACCTTCCGCATCACCGCAGCCTTCCCGGCGGATTTCGAATCGCTGCGCGACGACTTCAATGCGGCGATGGACGCGATCCGCACCGCGATGACCGCGGTCGATCAGGCCGCCACCCGCATCAACCATGGCTCGCAGGGCATTCTCCAGGCGTCGGACGATCTGTCGCAGCGCACCGAGCAGCAGGCCGCGAGCCTGGAGGAAACCGCCGCGGCGATGGACGAGATCACCAAGACGGTCCGACAGGCCGCCACGGGCGCGACGCGCGCCAACGATGTGGTCGCCGCCGCGCAGACCGAGGCCGAACAATCGGGGGCCGTCGTCGCCCGCGCGGTCGAGGCGATGGGCGGCATCGAACGCGCCTCGGCCGAAATCTCCGAGATCATCAGCGTCATCGACGGAATCGCCTTCCAGACCAACCTGCTCGCGCTGAACGCGGGCGTCGAGGCGGCACGCGCCGGCGACGCGGGCAAGGGCTTCGCCGTCGTCGCATCCGAAGTGCGCGCGCTGGCGCAGCGCTCGGCCGAGGCGGCCAAGGACGTGAAGACGCGCATCAATGCTTCATCCGAACAGGTCGATGCCGGCGTCGCTTTGGTCAGCGAAACCGGCCAGGCCCTGCAGCGCCTGATCGGCCGCTTCGGCGAGATCAATGGCCTCGTCGCGCAAATCGCCATCGCCGCCGAACAACAATCGACCGGCTTGCAGCAGGTCAACACGGCCGTCGGCGAAATGGACAGCGTGACGCAGCAGAACGCCGCCATGGTCGAACAGGCCACCGCCGCCGCCCGGGAACTGTCTGGCGAAGCAAGCGAACTTGCCCGCCAAGTCGCCCACTTCCGCGTCGGCGATACCGATGCCGGTCATGGTGTGCGCGTCGTTAGTCATTCCGTCAGCAATAGTGTGCATCATCTTCAGCAACGCGCCGCCGAAGCGGGCCGTCGCCTCGCCCGTCTGCGGGCCGGCAACGCCGCCGTGGCGATCGCGGACGACGATTGGTCGGCGTTCTGATGCGTCCGCAGCCACTCCGATCTCCGTCGTGCCGTTCGTAGGAAAGTCGAACCCGTATGTCCGTGCCATCGCTTCCGCTTGCCCCCACGCTCGATACCTCGGCGGCCGTGCCGCTGCGCCACGCGCTGCTCGGCCTGATCGAGCGCGGTGAGGCGCTGCGCCTCGACGGGGCAGAGGTCGCGCGGGTCGGCCAGGCCTGCCTCCAGGTGCTGGTCAGCGCCCGCACCACCGCGATCGCGCGCGGTCTCGATTTCCGCATCGATCGGCCCAGCGAGGCGCTGGAACGGATGATGATCGTCGCCCGGCTCGACACCGCGCTCGAACCGACCTGCGGCGCCTGAAAGGATTGATGATGAACCTCGACGAGATCCAGCAGATCTTCTTTCAGGAATGCGAGGAAGGTCTCGCGACGATGGAGGCGAGCTTCGCCTCCGTCCGCCAGGGCGGGCACGACACCGAAACGATCAACACGATCTTCCGGTCGGTCCATTCGATCAAGGGCGGCGCGGGCGCGTTCGGGCACGAGCGGCTGCAGGCGTTCACCCATGAGTATGAAACGCTGCTCGACCTGGTGCGCAACGGCACGCTCGATCTGACGTCGGACCTGCTCGGCACGATCGTCGGCGCGTTCGACATGCTGTCCGATCACGTCGCCGCGGCACGCGACGGTGGCGATGCGCCCGCCGACGGCCCGATGCTCGCGCGCCTCGTCGCCGCCTCGACGCCTGGCGCCGCGGTAGAGGCCGCGCCCGAACCGGTAGCCGAAGCGCCCGCCGCCGCCCCGATCGACGATTTCGACGATCTGTTCGAAATGTGCGAAAGCATCCCCGAACCGGAAGAAAGCCTCGGCAATCCCGGCGACTGGACCGTCACCTTCGTGCCCGGCACCAACGCGCTCGACAATGGCGGCGACCCGCTGCTGCTGGTGCGCGAGCTGACGCTGCTGGAGGGCGAAGTGCTCGCCGCCGACGTGTCGCGCCTGCCGCTGCTGTCCGAACTGCATCCGGAACGCTCGTATCTCGGCTGGACCGCGATCGTGCCGGGCAGCGTCGCCGAAGACGATATCCGCGGCATCTTCGAATTCATCGGCGATTGCGAACTCACCGTCACCCGCATCGGCGAACCCGCCGTGTCGGATGACGATCTGATCGCCGACATGCTTGCCGACGTCATGCCGGCCGCGCCCGCATCGGCCCCGGTCGAGGAGATCCTGCCGGTCGCCGCGCCCGTGCCGGCCGCCGCCCCGACGCCCGCTCCGGTGGCCGCCGCGCCCGAACCGGCACCTGCGCCGATCGCGGCCCCCGCGCCGGCGACGCCCGCCCCGGTCGCGACGGTCCTGCCCGCCGAACCTGCCGCGCCGCGCCCCGCGGCCGCGCCGCCCGCGCAGACGATCCGCGTCGACCTCGACAAGCTCGACCGCCTCGTCAATCTGGTCGGCGAGCTCGTCATCACCCAGGCGATGCTGGCGCAGCGCCTGTCCGAACACGGCGCCGGCGGCATCAGCGAGCTAACCGACCTCGATCACCTGACGCGCGAGCTGCAGGAATCGACGATGGCGATCCGCGCGCAGCCGATGAAGACCGTCTTCAGCCGCGTGCCGCGCATCATCCGCGAGCTGGAGGTCGAAACCGGCAAGCGCGTCCGCCTCGATATCGTCGGCGAGATGACCGAGGTCGACAAGACCGTCGTCGAGCGCATCGGCGAACCGCTGACCCACCTGATCCGCAACGCGGTCGATCACGGCCTCGAAACGCCGGCCGATCGCCTCGCCGCGGGCAAGCCGGAAGAGGGCGTCGTCACGCTGTCGGCCGCGCATCATTCGGGCCGCATCGTCATCACCGTCGCCGACGACGGCCGCGGCATCGACCGCAAGCGCGTGCGCGCCAAGGCGATCGAGCGCGGCATCATCACCGCCGACGCGATCCTGAACGAGGAAGAGATCGACAATCTGATCTTCGCCCCCGGCTTCTCGACCGCGGCGACCGTCTCCAACATCTCCGGCCGCGGCGTCGGCATGGACGTGGTGCGCAAGAACGTGCAGGCGCTGGGCGGGCGGATCGGCATCACCTCGACGCTGGGCTCGGGGTCGACCTTCGCGCTGTCGCTGCCGCTGACGCTGGCGGTACTCGACGGCATGATCGTCACCGTCGGCGACCAGACCTTCGTCATCCCGCTGGGCCATATCGTCGAAAGCCTGCGCCCCGACGAAGACGGCGTGAAGGTGCTCGGCCCGACCGCCTCGCTGCTCGACGTGCGCGGCTCGTACGTGCCGGTCCACCGCGTCGCCGAACAGCTCGGCATCCATGGCGCGCAGACCAATCCCGAGGATGCGGTGCTGATCGTGGTCGAATCCGATCACGGGCAGGCGGTGCTGATGGTCGATTCGATCCAGGACCAGCGCCAGGTCGTCGTGAAGAGCCTCGAGGCGAATTACGAAGCCATCCCCGGTCTTGCCGGTGCCACCATCCTGGGCGACGGCCGCGTCGCGCTGATCCTCGACGTAGATGCGCTGATCTCGCGCTGGCGCCGTGACCCGCGCCACACCACGCCGCCGCACGCGCCGCTGAGCCTCGCCGCATGAGCGCCGCCGCCGCGACACTCGTCGGACAGCGACCGACCGAATTCCGCTTCGAGGTTGCCGACCATCAGGCGATCAGCGAATTCGTGTACGAGGCGGCGGGCATCCTGCTGCCGCCGAACAAGATGCAGCTCGTCTATGGCCGGCTGGCACCGCGGGTGCGCGCCTGCGGGCTGACGACCTTCGCCCAATATGTCGCGCTGATCGGCACCGATCCGGTCGAACGCACGCAGGCGCTGGATGCATTGACCACCAACCACACCAGCTTCTTCCGCGAATCGCATCACTTCGATCACTTCATGGAGCATTGCTGGCCCGCGCTCGACGCGCGGCTGACGACGCGCGGCAAGGTGCGCCTGTGGTCGGCGGCCTGCTCCAGTGGCGAGGAACCCTATTCGCTGCTGATGGCGATCTTCGGCCAGGAACGCGGCAACGGCCAGCGCCTCGCACGCACCGACCTGCGCGTGCTAGCGACCGACTTGTCGACCGAGATCCTCGCCGCGGCCAAGGCCGGTCGCTACACCTTGGATACCGCATCGGGCGTGCCGCAGTCGCTGCGCTCGATCTGGATGACGCGCGACGGCAATCAGGCGGAGGTTCATCCGCTGATCCGCGAGCGCGTCGCCTTCCGCAAGCTCAACCTGCTCGAAAACTGGCCGATGAAGGGGCAGTTCGACGCGATCTTTTGCCGCAACGTCATGATCTACTTCGACGAACCGACCAAGGAACGCTTGCAGACCCGGCTTGCCGACCACCTCGTTCCCGGCGGATTCCTGTACATCGGGCATTCCGAGCGGCTCTCCAACTCGGTCGCGCCACGCTTCGCCTGCGTCGGCCGCACCACCTTTCAGAAAGTGACCGCATGACGGTCCGCGCTCTAGTGGTCGATGATTCGCCGACGATGCGCGCGATGGTGTCGCATAGCCTGTCGCAGGATCCGGATATCGAGGTCGTCGGCACCGCCGACGGGCCGATGACCGCGCGCGAGATGATCAAGTCGCTCAACCCCGACGTCATCACGCTCGACATCGAGATGCCGGGGATGAACGGCCTCGACTTCCTCGAAAAGATCATGCGCCTGCGCCCCATGCCCGTCGTCATGCTGTCGACGCTGACCGGCAAGGGTGCGGAAGCGACGATCCGCGCGCTCGAACTGGGGGCGTTCGATTGTTACGAAAAGCCCAAGCAGGCGTTCGGCGGCGGTCTCGGCAACGATTTGACGCGGCTGGTCAAGGCGGCGGCGAAGAGCAGGGTTCGCCCCCGCTTCCAGGCGGCACCGGTCCAGCGCGCCCCCGCCGCCGATTACGTGCCGCGCCAGGACGCGATGATCGCGATTGGATCGTCGACCGGCGGCGTCGAGACGCTGATCGAGCTGCTCGGCGGCTTCCCGGTCAATTGTCCGCCGACGGTCATCGTCCAGCATATGCCCGAAAGCTACGTGCCGACCTTCGCCGCGCGGCTCGACCGGCTGTCGGCGCCGCACGTCAGCGTCGCGCGCCCCGGCGCGCCGCTGGAGGTGGGGCATGTCTATGTCGCACCCGGCGGCGCCTATCACACCGAGATCACCGGCGGGACGTTGCGCCGGTGCCGTCTGGTCGAGGACGAGAAGATGAGCGGCCACCGCCCCTCGGTCGACCGGCTGTTCCATTCGGTCGCGCGCTGGGCCGGTGCATCCGCCGTCGGCGCGATCCTGACCGGTATGGGCGCCGACGGCGCGCAGGGGCTGAAGGCGATGCGTGACAAGGGCGCGATGACCATCGGCCAGGATGCCGACAGCTGCGTCGTCTACGGCATGCCCGCGGCGGCGTTTCAGATGGGCGCGGTGACCGCGCAGCTGCCGCTGTCGAAGATCGCGGCGCGACTGATGGCGGAGTGCCGTGCATGACCCCATTGTCGAACCTTCCCCGCGCCTCCGACGGCCTGCGCCGGATCAACATCCTGCAGGGCGAAACCAAGGTGTCCGACGACGCCGGCGTCGTGCTGACGACCGTGCTCGGCAGCTGCATCTCGGCCTGCCTCTACGATCCGATCGCCAAGGTCGGCGGCCTCAACCACTTCCTGCTCGCCGAGCCGGGCAGCGGTGAGACCGACGTGCGCTCGCTGCAACGCTACGGCGTCTATGCGATGGAAGTGCTGATCAACGCGATGATGTCGATGGGCGCGACGCGATCGAACCTGAAGGCGCGCATCTACGGCGGCGCCAGCCTGCGCGACGGGTTCCGCGATATCGGCGCGACCAACGCGCTGTTCGCCCGCCGCTTCCTGCGCGACGAACGCATCGCGCTGGTCGGTGAGGACGTCGGCGGCCATGGCGCCCGCCGGATCGAATTCCGTCCGACGCTGGGCCTTGCCCGCTGCCGCATCGCCACCGATCGCCCGGTCGAAAAACCGCGCGTCGCCGCTCCCGCTCCCGTCATCGCCGATGCCGTCGGCGATGTGGAATTCTTCTGATGAACCCCCTCCCCCAAAAAGGAACTGCCGTGTCCAGCATGATCATGACCGTGGACGATTCGCCCAGTATGCGGATGCTGCTGAAGGCAGCGCTGACCGACATGGGCTACAACGTCCTCGAGGCCGAAGACGGCGTCGATGCGCTCGAACGGCTCGGTGGCGCCTGTTCGTCGGGCAACGGTCCCGACCTGCTCATCACCGACATCAACATGCCGCGTCTCGATGGCTTCGGCCTGATCGAGAAGGTGCGCGAACAGGACCGGCATCGCAACCTGCCGATCCTGGTGCTCACCACGGAAAGCTCGGATGAAAAGAAGCAGCGCGCGCGCTCGGCGGGCGCTACAGGTTGGATCGTCAAGCCGTTCCATCCCGACAAGCTCGCTGCGGCGATCCGCCGCGTCCTGCACTGATTTGCAACAGGAATAACATCATGTCCCGTCAGCTCATCACCTTCCAGATCGGCGAACAGGTTCTCGGCGTCGACATCATGGCGATTCGCGAAATCCGCGCCTGGTCGCCGGCCACGCCGCTGCCCAACGTGCCCGCCCATGTGCGCGGTGTCGTCAACCTGCGCGGCGTCGTGCTGCCCGTGCTCGATCTCAGCCATCGCCTGGGCTGGGGCTCGACCGACCCGTCGTCGCGCCACGTCATCATCGTCGTGCGGATCGGCGAACAGTTGCAGGGACTTATCGTCGACGCCGTCAACGATATCGTCAGCATTCCTGACGATGGTATGCAGCCGCTGCCCGATATCGGCGAAACGCCCGCCGCCCAATTCCTTGAAGGACTGGCGACGATCGATCAGCGGCTGATCCTCGTGCTCGCGCTGGAGCGGCTGGTCGATAGCTCGGCTTCGCTCTCCGACGCTGCCTGAACGATTACCTTCCGTCTTCTCGTTACCCAAGGATAACAGGCATGGCCGCCGCCCCGGTTAAAGTTCTCGTCGTCGATGATTCGCTCACCATGCGCGCGCTGTTGTCGGGCGCGCTCGAGCGCATTCCGGGCGTCACCGTCGTCGGTTCGGCCGATGGCGCCGAGGAAGCCCGCGTCATGCGCGACAAGCTGGTTCCCGACGTCATGACGCTGGACGTCGAAATGCCGGGGATGAGCGGCCTCGAATATCTCGCCGAGCTTATGGAACAGCGGCCGATGCCGGTCATCATGTTCTCGACGCGGACCGAAGCGGGCGCGGAAGCATCGATCGAGGCGCTGCGGCTGGGCGCGATCGACTGTTTCCCCAAGCCCAAGGTCGCGGTCGCGGCGGAGTTCGACAAGATCCTCGCCAAGCTCGGCAAGCGGATCAAGGCCGCCAAGGGCGCCGCGGTGAAGGCCGCCGGCGCGACCAAGGTGGTGGCCGCGCCGCCGCTCGACTGGAACGGCCGCCTGCTCGCGATCGGCGGCGAGGCGGCGGCGACGCAGACCTTGTTCGAACTGTTCGGCGCCTTCCCGGCGAACTGCCCGCCGACCGTCGTCGTCCAGCATCTGGGCGCGGGCCTCGCCGGTACGATGATCGACAAGCTGGCCGCGGAAATCGCGCCCAAGATCGTGCTGGCCGAAGACGGCATGCCGGTCGAACAGGGCACGATCTATCTCGCACCCCCGGGCGAGACGCATGTCGTCGTCGATTCCTGGCCGAACGGCAAGCTGCGGATGCTGCCGCGCGATCCGGTCGCGGGCGAGCGGCCGTCGATCTCGATCCTGTTCGCCTCGGTCGCGAAGGCGGCGGGCGCCGAATCGGTCGGTCTGCTGCTCGGCGCGGATGGCGAGGACGGCGATGCCGGCGTGCGCGCTCTGTCGGCGGGCAACGGCTTCTACATCACCCCGGCCGAGGATCGGAGCCAGGGCTATACGATGGCGCGGCGTATGGCGAACCAGCCGGTCCCCGCGGACCAGCTCGCCCGCACCCTTCTGAAACTGTGCAACAAGTGATCGGGCTGCCCGTCGACATGGGATCCGCCACCCCGATCACGCCGGGCTGCGAACCGGCCCTCGCCCATGCGCTGGCGGACGAGCTGGTCGGCATCACCGGCCTGCTCGCCGACCTCGCCTTCGATCTCGCCGGCAATCCCGACACGTTGCGCCACCATATGCACAGCCTGCAGGGGATCGACCGGATCACGCAGGCGCAGCTCGCGGTCGCCGACCTGCTGCGTTCCTGCGCCCCGGTCGAACAGCGGATCGCCGCGGTCACGCTGGAGGAAATGGGCGGCAACATCCGCCGCGCGGTCGATCGCTATCGGGCCGAAGGGGTGCCGATCGACCCAATCGATTGATCGTTTGACCGATATAGTCTCGCACGACACCACTTGATTTCGGACCGGCTAAGTTTATGCGCTGACAGTGAAACCAAAAGCGGGGCACGATGGGAAGCGCAATGCGAGGACAGGACGCCGCTCTGTTTAGCGATCAGAATGCCAATAACGGTCTGCTCTCACCCATCGCGGTGAGCGCGACGCCGGACGAACATCTCTACGCGCTCGCACGGGCCTTCACGGCATCGCGCCGGCGGCTGACCACGCATCTCGATGCGTCGCTGTTCGCCAATCCGGGCCTCGACATCATGCTGTTCCTGTTCGCCGAGGGCCAGGGTGGCCGCGCGGTCACCACGAACGCCTGTTGCGCCGCGGCCGGCGTGCCGCGCACCACGGCCCTGCGCTGGGTGAAGCTGTTGCAGGAACGGGGGTTGATCGACGGCAGCGACGATATCACCGATCGGCGCGTGACGATGCTGGCGCTGAGCGACCGCGCCCGTCAGATCATCCGCACCTGGCTGACCGACATCACTGTAGTACCGTAGACGATCCCGGGTCTCCGCGGTCGCTGGGCGCATAGCACAGCGCGTCGAGCGCATGGGCGACGTAAAGGGCCGCGACCGGACAGTGTTGCTGATCTAACAGCACGAGCACCTCGGACAATTGGGTGCATATCCGCTCGTGCGTCTCGGGCGCCATCCCGTTCTTTCCCAATAAGAACCTATCGACATGACATGACATGACATGTCTGTCATGTCGGCAATCGACGTTTATGCTGGGCTGGTTTTGAAAGCAACCGTTCCGGAGACAATCCTTTTTGCGAGGATAGGCGTCTAGTCTTCAACAAGGATGGGATGAGCGGCGCGCAGATCGTCGGCGATCCGTTCGACGATATCATTCTCGGCGGCGGTGCCGGACGGCGTCACCGACCAGTTGCAATGCGGATGGGTGGCGATGGGGTAGACGCGCAGGTCCCCCGTCACCAATCGCCAGCGCCGCCGGTTGCCGCCGGCCCGACGAATCAGCGTCGACAGAAACAGGTCATGGAGCGCGCCGCTGGTCATCGCCTGCCCCTAGCCGGCTGGGGGGCCAAGGAAAAGCGCCGCACGCTTGCCTCACCCCGATCGACCCGGCACAGCGCGCACCATGTCCGCCGCCTCCTCCACCCGCACCGGTCTGCTCCAAGGCATCGGCGCTTATACCTTGTGGGGGGCGCTGCCGCTTTACCTGCACCTGCTGTCGGGCGTCCCGCCGCTCCAGGTGATCGCACACCGCGTACTCTGGTCGCTGGTCCTGCTGGCGGTGATCGTCGTCGCCACCGGGCGATTACGCCCGCTGCTCGCCGTTGCACGCGGCCGTACCTTGCTGATGCTGGCGGGCAGCGCGACGCTGATCGCGATCAACTGGTTCGTCTATATCTGGGCGGTCGATAACGCGCATCTGGTCGAAGCGAGCCTCGGCTATTTCATCAACCCGCTGGTCAATGTCGCGCTCGGGACGCTGTTGCTGCACGAGCGGCTGGGCCGGGTGCAGGCCATCGCGATCGGCCTCGCCGCGTGCGGCGTGCTCATCTTCGCGCTGAACGGCGGCGGCGCGATCTGGATCTCGCTCACGCTGGCGCTCAGCTTCGCCTTCTACGGCTTCCTGCGGAAGATTTGCGCGATCGATTCGCTCGGCGGGCTGACCGTCGAAACCGCGCTGATCGCACCCGTCGCGCTCGCCATCCTGATCGCCGCCGGGCGCAACGGCACGTCCGCCTTCGGCAGCGGGACGGGGATGGACCTGCTGCTCGTCCTCGCCGGCCCCGTCACCGCCGCGCCGCTGCTGCTGTTCGCCGCCGCCGCGCGCACGCTGCGCTACACGACGATCGGCCTGCTCCAGTTCATCGCGCCGACCCTCCAGTTCCTCGAAGCGGTGTTGCTCTATCACGAGCCCGTACGCCCGGCGCAGCTCGCCACCTTCGCACTGATCTGGGCCGGGTGCGGCCTGTATGCGTGGAGCAGCGTCGCGGCCGCCGCGGCTCAGCGACGCACGTCCAGCCCGCCGGCCAGATAAGCATCGAGGTCCGCCTGCCGAAACAGCGCAGCATCGCCGGGCAGCGAATGTTTGAGCGCGGTTAGCGCCACGCCCGCCTCCGCCGCCGCCGCGATTCCCTGTCCCCGGCGCAGCGCGTGCAGCACGCCCGCCGCAAAGGCATCGCCGCCGCCGATCCGGTCGACGATCCTTGCCAGCGTCACCTGCGGCGTCTCCACCCAGGTCTCGCGCGCGTCGATCCGCGCCGACAGATAATGGAGGTCGACATTCTCGACCGTCCGCGCGGTCGAGGCGATCGTCTGGAGCGTCGGAAACGCCGCGAACGCCGCCTCTGCCGCGGCGCGCGCATCACCCGCTTCGAACGGCGTGCCGAGCAGCAGCGCGATATCGCGATGGTTGCCGAAGAACAGGCTGGCGCGCGCGACCAATTGCGTCAGCAGACCACGCGGATCGCCGTCCCACCGCTCCCACAGTTTCGCGCGGTAGTTGCCGTCGAACGAGATCGGGATGTTGCGCGCCGCCGCCGCCTCGACCGCGGCGATCGCGCTCTGTGCCGCCACCGCGCCCAACGCCGGGGTGATCCCCGACAGATGCAGGCCATCGACGCCGTCGAGTAGCGCATCCCAGTCCCACGCCGATGTCGGCGCCTCGGCAAAGGCGGAATGCGCCCGGTCGTAGATCACCTCGGTCGCGCGCATCCCGGCACCGGAGGTGACGAAATACAGCCCCATCCGCGCGCCGCCCAGCGCGATGCCGCGCGTATCGACGCCATGGCCGCGCAACGTCGCGATCGCGGATCGGCCGAGGTCGTTGTCCGGCACCTGGCTGGCAAAGCGCACGTCATGGCCCAGCCGCGCGAGCGCCGTCGCGACATTCGCCTCGGCCCCCGCGACCCAGACGTCCAGCTTCGGCGTCTGCAACAGCAGCTCGCGCCCCGGCGGCGACAGGCGCAGCATGATCTCGCCGAATGCCAGCAACGTCCCCATGAACCCCCTCCCGATCCGTTCCGCCCGCCTGCCACGTCACCGCGCACCCGACCAGATGAAATATGCGTCCATCATGTGAGAAGGACAGGATCGGCAACATTTCCTGACAGGATGGACCGATAGGCGACGGACCCGCCGCGCCGGTTCGCGCGTCTATCGCGACAACCTCTGGAGGGTGCCTTGGCCGCAACGTTCGTCCGCCATCTGAAGCCGACGCTGCTTCCCGATCCCAAGCGTACCGTGATCCGCCCCTTCCTGCCCGAAGACCCCGCCCCGTTCGCGGTCGAGGGCGCGCCGCGCGGCGACCGGATCGTCGATCGCCTGCTCGCACTCGACGATGCGCGCACCGCCGACCTCGTCGAGGCGATCGTCGAGGGCCTCGGCGCCCGCCATCGCGAAGTGCCCGCACTGCTGCTCCGCCGGTTCGACGAGGTCGCGGCGCAACTCGATCTGCCGCCCGATTTGTCGGAAGCGCGCCGCATGCTGATCGGCGGCTATTGCAGCGCCGAATATTCGTTCGAAGCCGCCGCGCTGTTCAACCCCAGCATCGTCCCCCATCCCGACCAGAGCGAATGCGCGGACGGCGCGATCCGCTTCGTCCTGTCGCTGCGCGGGATCGGCGAGGGGCATTTGTCCTCCGTCACCTTCCGCACAGGCACCTGGGGGCCGGACGACGACGACCTCGTCCTCCATCCGCCCGGACCGCAGGGCGTGCCGCCGGTGGTGGAGGAACCCGATCCCGAACTCGTCCGCCAGATCGGCGCCAAGGCCCTGGTGCAGCTCAACTGTCGCGACGCGCGCGAGCCGTCCGAAACCGTGCTGTTCCCCGTCGTCCCCAGCCAGAGCCGCGGGATCGAGGACCTGCGCCTCGTCCAGTTCCGCGAGGACGACGGCCGCACCACCTATATGGGCAGCTATACCGCCGTCTGCGCCGAAAGCGCGCGGCAGGAACTGCTTCAGACCGACGATTTCCGCCTGTTCCACATGCACCCGGTCGAAGGGCCGGTGGCGAGCGGCAAGGGCATGGCGCTCTTCCCGCGGAAGATTGGCGGCCAATTCGCCGCGCTGTTCCGCCACGACAATGAAAACCTGTGGTACGCCACCAGCGACACCCCGCTCGCCTGGGACCACCCGGTCCGGATCATGGAGCCGGCATACCCCTGGGAATTCGTGCAGATCGGCAATTGCGGCTCTCCGATCGAAATCGACGAGGGCTGGCTGGTCCTCACCCATGGCGTCGGCATGGTCAGAAGCTATTGCATCGGCGCGGCTTTGCTCGACCGCGACGATCCGACGAAGGTGCTCGGCCGCCTGCCCGAACCGCTGATCGCACCCGATGGCGAAACCTGGGACGGCTATGTCCCGAACGTCGTCTATTCCTGCGGCGCTATGGTCCGCGGCCGCACGCTGCTGCTCCCCTATGCCCTCGCCGACGACATGACGAGCTTCGCCATCGCGCCGCTGGACGACCTCATCGCCGCGATGCGCTGACCAAATAAGTCCTCCCCCTTGCGGGGGAGGACTTCGACCCGCTTTACCCCTCAGCCCACACCGTCAGCAGCGTATGCGCGATCGCATAGGGCGGCGGCGGCAGGAACGGACCCGGTTCGCCCGCCAGCACCGCACGCACCACGTCGCGCTCCACCCAGATCGCATCCTCCAGCTCGTTAGTGTCGAGCGTGATCGTATCGTCCTCCGCCCGGCCAATACAGGCGATCATCAGCGACGACGGGAACGGCCAGGGCTGGCTCGCGACATAGCGCACGTCGGTGACGCGCACGCCCGCCTCCTCGACGATCTCGCGCGCCACCGCTTCCTCCACCGATTCGGCAGGCTCGACGAAGCCGGCGAGCGCCGAATAGCGCCCCTCGGGCCAGCCCTTGCCGCGCCCCAGCAGCGCGCGGCCGTCATGTTCGGCGATCATGATGACGACCGGGTCGACGCGCGGGAAATGCTCGGTCGCACAGACTTCGCACTGCCGCCCCCATCCGCCGCGGAACAGGTGCGTCGTGCCGCCGCAGCGGGCGCAGAAGCGATGGCGGCTGTGCCAGTCGATCAGGCTGCGCGCCGCGGCATAGGTCGCCGCCTCGCCCGGTTGAAGGCCGGCGAGCAGGCCCATCAGCGCCGGGCTGCGCATCGCCGGCACCGTGCCACCGCCACTCTGCGGCAACAGCGCGGCGACATGCGCGCGGCGGGCCTCATCCAGCCCCAGCAGAATGACCTCGGCGTCCTCCGGCAGCTCGGCAAGGCTGTCCCACACCAGTCGCCCGTCGTCGTCCGCCGCCGGCATCAACCCGTCGAGCCGCAGCAATCGCGCACGCCAGTCGAGCTTCGCCGCCAGCGCCTCCGGATCGTGGCGCAGCGCATCGGCGCGATCGAGCGTGCCGCCCGTAAACCCGATGGCCGTCAAACCAGGCGCGACGCTCATCGCTTGAACCGCGACAGATCGGCGGCCAGCGCGCGCACCGTCTCCTGCCGCACCGGCCAGCGATCGGCGGGGAAGTAATTGACCATGATCGTACCGCGCACCTTCTTCACCGGATCGACGAACGCCACCGTGCCCGCCGCACCGCCCCAGCCATAGGTGCCCTTGGAGGGCATGCCCCCCGGCCCATCGGCGAGATACACCGAACCGCCCGCGCCGAAGCCCATCGGCGTCGCGGCCTGCGTGCCCCCGGTATTGCCATCCACCCCGCCGAAGGTGACGCCCGCCGGCAGCAGGTTCGACATGGCGAGCCGCACCGTCTCAGGCTTCATGACCCGCACACCGTCCAGCGTGCCCTCATCGGCCAGCATATGCAGGAACCGGTCATAGTCGCGCGCTGACATGACCAGGCCGGCGCCGCCATAGGGAAAGCTCGGCGGCTTCAACCACACCGACGTCGCACCGGGATCGAGCGGCGACAGTTGATCGCCGACGATCGCGTAATTGGTCGCGAGGCGCGATGCGTCGCGCGCCGGCACGGTCCAGAAGCTCGACGTCATCTTCAAGGGGTCGAACAGGCGCTGCTGGACGAAGCGGTCGAACGGCATGCCCGATGCCACCTCGATCACGCGGCCCATCACGTCGAGGCCGATCGAATAATGCCAGCGCGTGCCCGGCTGGTAGACCAGCGGGATGCTCGCGACGCGATCGGCGAAGTCGGCAAGCGTCGCGGGCCGGGTGCGCCGCGCCGCCGCCTCGATCCGCGTGTTCACCGCCGCCGGCAGGATACCCTTCGCTTCCAGCAGCTTGAGCAGGGGGCCCTTGGCGTTGATATTATAGCCCAGGCCCGACGTATGGGTCAGCAACTCGCGGATCGTGATCTCGCTTTTCGCCGGCACCGAATCGAGCGTCACATCCGGATTGGTGAAGACGCGCATCTGCTTGAAGGCGGGGATATATTTGGACAGCGGGTCGTCGAGGCCGATCTTGCCCTCTTCGATCAGGATCATCGCCGCCATCGCCGTCACCGGCTTGGTCATCGAATAGACGCGCCATAGCGTATCGGGCGTCGCGGCGGGCGCATTGGCGTCGGTGGCGATCCGCCCGGCCGAGACGAACCAGGTCGGCCGATCGCCAACACCGAAAGCGCCGACGATGCCCGGCATCTTGTCGTCGCGGACATAGCCGTCGAACAGCGCCTGCGTCCCCGGCAGCACCGCACGAGCCAGCGTATCGACCGACCCGCGCTGCGCGACCGCTGGCGCGGGCGCAGCCGCGGGCGCGGCCTGGCGTGCCTGCCCCGCAAACCCCGCGCTCGCGACCAGCGCCACCAGACCAACACCGACGATCCCGTGAACGCGCCTCATCCATCCCTCCTCAGCACCGCCGCGGCGGCTTTTGCGAACAGCGTCGGCAGGCCGGCGCGATCCAGATCGTCGATCGGCCACCATTCGCCGTGAAGCGGGTGATGGCCCTCGCCTTGCGCCACGGCAAGCGCCAGTTGCAGATCGAAATGGGTAAAACCGTGCGCGACAGTTGCGTTGCGCAACTCCCACGCCGCCGCGACCGGCGCATCGGCGAGGCCCGGCGGCGCATCGTCCCACGGCCCGGTCGGCAGCGCGCGCATCCCGCCGAGCAACCCCTTGCCCGGCCGCCGCACCAGCCACACCGCGCCGTCGCGCTCCAGCCAGAAGATCGTGCCGTGGCGCCGCGGCTTGGCTTTCTTCGCCGCCTTCACCGGCAGCCGCTCGGGATCGCCCTCGCGGAACGCCCGGCACTCGCCCTGCAACGGGCAGAGTAGGCACGATGGCTTCTTGGGCGTGCAGATGCCGGACCCCAGATCCATCATCGCCTGTGCAAAGTCGCCCGCGCGCGCCTCCGGCGTCACCCGATCGGCCGCGGCGCGGATCGCCACGCGCACACCCGGCAGCGCCTCGCGAATCGCGAACAGCCGCGCGACGACGCGCTCGACGTTGGCATCGACCACCACGGCGCGCTGCCCGAAAGCGATCGCCGCCACCGCCGCCGCGGTATAGGCGCCCAGGCCCGGCAGCGTCCTGAGCGTCGCCTCATCTGGGGGGAACGCGCCATTATGCTCCGCCACCACGACCTTCGCCGCGGCCACCAGATTGCGCGCCCGGGCGTAATAGCCCAGCCCCGCCCAGGCGGCCATCACCTCCGCCTCGTCCGCTGCCGCAAGAGCATCGAAGTCGGGCCAGCGCGCCACCCACGCCTCGAACCGCGGCCGCACCGCCGCCACGGTCGTCTGCTGGAGCATTACCTCCGACAGCCACACGCGATACGGGTCCGCCGTCTCGCCGGGCAGCGCCCGCCACGGCAGCGCGCGGCGGTGAACGTCGTACCAGGCGAGTAGAAGCGGCGCGATCGCCGCAGGTTCGGGATAAGAGCGTGTAGCGTCCACGCATCCGCTATGGCATGGAGCCGCGGATGAGCAAGCGCGCCCGCGCCACCGATACCGAAGCCCCCCGCCAGAATCGCGCCCGCGCGGTCAGCGAACTGCTGCCCGCGATCCATGGCGCCGCGTTCAAGCGATTTGGCTTCGTGCAGAGCGCGCTCGTCACGCGCTGGCCGGAGATCGTCGGCGAACGCTGGGCGGCGGCATCGGCACCCGAATCGCTGCGCTTCCCGCCGGGGCAGAAGGCGGACGGCGTGCTCACCATCGTCGTGCGCGGCGCGCATGCCCCGATGATGCAGCATATCGCGCCCGAGATCGTCGAGCGGGTCAACCGCTTCTTCGGCTATGCCGCGGTCGCGAAGCTGACGATCCGCCAGGGCGACGTCGCCAAGCGTATGCCGCGCAGCGCCCCCGCCGCCCCGCGTGAGGCGCCCGCCGAGATCGGCGAAGGGTTGAAGACGATCGCCGACCCCGAATTGCGCGCCGTGCTCGAAGCTCTCGCCGCCGGCGTCCACGCGCCGCGCACCCTGCCCAGGATCAGCTGATGACGCTTTCCCGTTTGCTTCCGATCGCGCTTCTCACGGTCGCCGCCACCGCGCCCGTCACCGACTGGTCGGCCGCGCCCGCGCGCCAGACCGCCAAGGGCGCCTATGTCTTCGGCAATCCCGCCGCGCGCGTGAAGCTGATCGAATATGGCAGCTACACCTGCCCGCACTGCGCCGTCTTCGCCAAGGAGAGCGAGGCGGAGCTGAAGGGCAAGATGATCCGCTCGGGCGGGCTCAGCCTCGAATACCGCCACCTGATCCGCGATCCCGCCGATCTCGGCGCCGCGATCCTCGCCCGCTGCGCAGGGCCCCGCGGTTTCGCGGGCGCGCATGCGATGATCTTCGCGACGCAACCGGTGTGGCTGAAGAAGGTCGGCGAGTATCAGGCGGCGCATCCCGATATCGATACCAAGCCGCCGATCGTCCAGGCGCGCACCTATGCCGATGCCGGCGGTCTTACCGCCGCGATGCGCGCGCGTGGCCTGACACCGGCCCGGATCAACGCCTGTTTCGCCGACAAGGCAGAGGTCGCGCGGATCACCGCAATGACCGGCGACGCGCCGATCGAGGTGAACAGCACCCCCAGCTTCTACGTCGACGGCACGCTGCAACCGCCGGGCGACTGGAACACCCTCGCCCCCGTGCTGCGTGCCAAGGGCCTCAAGTCATTTTCGTGATGGAGCGTAACGCCATGAAGACTCGCCTCACCGCCGCCTTGCTCGTCCTGCCGCTGGCGCTCAACGCCTGTTCGAAGGACGGCACCGGCACCCCCGCCGCGCCCGCCAGCCCCGTCGCCGCCGTCGCCGCGCCGTCAGGCCAGAACTGGACCGACGTCGTCTCGCGCACCGCGGAGGGCACGATCGTCGGCAACCCGAACGCGCCGATCAAGGTCGTCGAATATGGCTCGCGCCTGTGCCCGGTCTGCGGCGCCTTCGCGCGCGACGGCTTCGAATCGCTGATGAACTATGTGAAGAGCGGCAAGGTCAGCTTCGAATACAGGGAGTTCCTGGTCCATGGCGCGCCTGACGTGCCGCCGGCACTGCTCGGCAATTGCGCGGACAAGGCCGCCTTCTTCCCGATCCTCGAACAGATGTATCAGCAGCAGGAGGGCTTCCTCAACAAGCTCCAGGCGATGACGCCCGCGCAGCAGCAGCAGTTGCAGACCGCCAAACCCGTCGACGCGATCAAGATGATGGCGCAGCAGATGGGCCTGATCGACTTCGCCAAGCAGCGCGGCATCCCCGAAGCCAAGGCGATGCAGTGCCTGGGCGACATGAGCCAGATCGACCGCTGGACCAAGCAAACGCAGGACAAGGGCGCCGACGGCACCGTCACCGGCACGCCGACGCTCCTCATCAACGGCAGAAAGACCGACGTCAGCAGCTGGGGCCAGTTCGAACCGCTGCTCAAGGCCGCGGGCGCGTAAAGGGTTTTCGCGCGAAGACGCGAAGACGCAAAGAGGTCAGGCTTGGCGCCGCAGGCATTCCCCTCTCGCACCCGAGCCGCATAGGCGATGGGTGCTGAAAAGGGGCGGCTGCGCCGCATGGGCGACCTCTTCGCGTCTTCGCGTCTTCGCGTGAATCAAAATACACCGCCCCGCTTGCCACCGCACAATAGAACAGCCACCCCACCCTCGTGCAGATCAAGCGGCTCCGCATTGCCGGGTTCAAAAGCTTCGTCGACCCCGCCGACCTCCATATCGAGCCGGGGCTAACCGGCGTCGTCGGCCCCAATGGCTGCGGCAAGTCCAACCTGCTCGAAGCGCTCCGCTGGACGATGGGCGAATCGAGCGCGAAGTCGCTGCGCGGCGCGGGGATGGAGGACGTCATCTTCGCTGGCACCGCGACGCGCCCGCCGCGCGCGTTCGCCGAAGTCTCGATCCTGCTCGACGCCGCTGACGGTGACGAGCGCGAAGTCGTCCGCCGCATCGAACGCGGCGCCGGCAGCGCCTATCGCATCGACGGCCGCGACGTCCGCGCCAAGGACGTCGCGCTCCTGTTCGCCGACGCTGCCACCGGCGCGCACAGCCCCGCGCTCGTCAGCCAGAACCGGATCAGTGCGGTCATCGCCGCCAAACCCGCCGAACGCCGCGCGATGCTGGAGGAAGCGGCGGGCATTGCCGGCCTCCACGTCCGCCGCAAGGACGCCGAACAGAAACTGCGCGCGACCGAGGCGAACCTCGAGCGCCTCGGCGAACTGATCGCCGATCAGGACGCGCGCGCCGCCTCGTTACGCCGCCAGGCCCGCGCCGCCGAACGCTATCGCGAGCTGTCGGCGAAGATCCGCCTCGCCGAAGCGCGCATGATCTTTGCCCGCTGGCGCGACGCTGCTGCCGCCGCCGATGCCGCACGCGCCGAAGCGACCGCCGCCGACACCCGCGTCACCGAGACGACCGACGCCGAACGCATCGCCGCCGCCGCAAAGGCCGACGCCATGGCCGCCGTCGCCACCACCCGCGCCGCCGCGCTCGCCGCACGCGACGCCGCCAACGACCTCGGCCACCGCCTCACCACGCTCCGCGCGCAACGCGCCGCCGCCGCGCGCCGGGTGAGCGAATTGGACGAGGCGCGCCGCCGCATCGCCGACGACCGCGCGCGCGAAGGCACGCTCGCCGCCGACGCCGCGCAGGCGCTCGCCCGGCTGGCCGACGAGGTGAAGGCGCTCGACCGCGCGATCCTCTCCGCCGCCGACGAGGCCCCCCGCCTCGACGCGACGCTCGCCGACGCCGAACGCCACGCCCGCGATGCCGAAGTCGCCCTCGCCCAGGGCCTCGCGCGTCAGGCGAGCGAGGCCGCCGAAACCCGCGTCGCCGATGCCGCGCTGGCCGCTGCCCGCACCCGTGCCGACCGCGCCCGCCGCGACGTCGCACAGGTCGCCCAGGCGCTCGCCGCGCTGGGCGACGCCGCCCCGCTCGCCGCCGCCCGCGACGAGGCCGCCACACGCCGGCAACAGGCCCTCGCCCGCGCCGAAGACGCCCGTGCCGCCCTTGGCCAGGCAGAAGCGGAGGAGCGCGCCGCCATCGCCGGCCGCGACGCCGCCGAAACCACCCGCGCCGCCGCCCGCGCCGACCTCGCCCAGATCGATGCCGAGATCGCCGCGCTTACCCGCGCCACCCAGCGGACGGGCAAGCAAAAGCTGCTCGATCGCCTCGCCCCCGCCGCCGGCTACGAACGCGCGCTCGCCGCCGCGCTTGGCGACGAGCTGGAGGGCGACCCCGCCGCCTGGACCGGTGCCACGCCGCAGCCGGGCGATCCCGCCCCGCCGCCCGGCACGACGTCGCTTGCCGACCACGTCACCGCCCCCGCCGCGCTTGCCCGCCGCCTCGCCCAGTCCTTCGTCGCCGATACCGACGACGGCCAGCCGCTCGCGGTCGGCCAGCGCCTCGTCACCCCGGCCGGGCACACGCGCCGCTGGGACGGCCATGTCGCGAGCGGCAGCGGTGCCGCCGCGGCGGAGCGGCTCGAACGCCTCAACCGCCTGAAAACCCTGCAGGCGGCACGCCCCGCCGCCGCCGCCATCGCGGAGGCCGCCGACACCGCCCGCGCCGACATCGACCGCCGCATCGCCGCCGCCCGGACGGCCGCGCAAGCCGCCCGATCCGCCCTCACTCAGGCCGACACCGCCATCCGCGATGCCGAACGCGCCGAAGACCGCGCCACCACCGCGCTCGAACGCCTCGCCGGGCAGCGCGCCGATCTCGACGCCCGCGCGTTGCGCGTCGCCACCGAACACGACGAGGCCGAGGCAGACCGCGCCGCCGCCGAAACCGCGCGCGCCGCTCTGCCCGACGGCCGCGACAGCGCCGCCGCGGTCGCCGCCCTCTCCGCCGTCGCCGAGCGCTGCCGCACCGCCGTCGCGCAGGCGCGTGGCGAGCGCGCCGCGCTCGACCGCGCGGTCCAGTCCAACCGTGAGAGGCTAGCCGCCGCGCAAGCCGACACCCGCAGCTGGCGCGCCCGCGCGGGCGAGGCCGCCAAGCGCATCGCCGACATGGACGTCCGAGAGGTCGCGCTCGCCAAAGAGGCTGCCGATGCCGCCGATCGCCCCGCCGCGCTCGACGGCGCCATCGCCACCGCCCATGCCGAACATGACGCCGCCCGCCGCGACGCGGATACGCACGCCGCCGCCGAGCGCGACGCCGATGCCGCCGCCCGTCGCGCCGACGACGCGCAACGCCGCGCGATCGAGGCGCTGTCGCAGGCCCGCGAAGCCCGCGCCGGCGCCGCCGCCCGCCTCGAATCGCAGGAATTGCGCCGCGTCGAGATGGGCCGCCTGTCGGGCGAACGTTTCGAATGCCCCGCGCCCGTGCTGCCCGAACGCCTCGGCTTCGCCGGCGCCGACGTCGGCACACCCGCCGCGGAAAGCAGCGCGCACGAACGCCTCACCGCCGATCGCGAGCGCATCGGCCCGGTCAACCTCGTCGCGGAACGCGAACTCGCCGAGCTGGAAGCCACCGGCAAAAGCAACGCCGCCGAACGCGACGAATTGGTCGAGGCCGTCCACCGCCTGCGCGGCTCGATCGGCACGCTCAACCGCGAAGGCCGCCAGCGCCTCACCGCCGCGTTCGAAGCGGTCGACGGCCATTTCCGCCGCCTGTTCACCACGCTGTTCGACGGGGGCGCCGCGCACCTTGCACTGGTCGATTCGGACGATCCGCTCGAGGCGGGGCTGGAGATCATGGCGCAGCCACCCGGCAAACGCCTGCAATCACTCACATTGCTCTCAGGCGGCGAACAGGCGCTGACCGCGGTCGCGCTGATCTTCGCCTTGTTCCTCACCAACCCCGCGCCGATCTGCGTCCTCGACGAGGTCGACGCGCCGCTGGACGACGCCAATATCGAACGCTTCTGCGACCTGCTCGACCGGATGACGCGCGAAACGCAGACCCGTTATCTGATCGTCACGCACAATGCGGTGACGATGAGCCGCATGCACCGCCTGTTCGGCGTCACCATGGTCGAACGCGGCGTCAGCCGGCTGGTATCGGTCGATCTGGGCGGCGCGACCAGCCTGCTCGCGGCGGAATAGCGGCGCGCAGGCCGGCGAGTACGCGGCCGGTATAGGCCAGGCACATCGCCTGATGTGCCGCCGCCGCGGCGGGATGGTCCGCCTGGATCGATCGCACTGCTTCGGCGAACGAGCGCGCGGACAGATAGGGCATGTCCTCTGTCGTCATCTCCGACTCTCCTTGCCGGACCTTATCGCGCATCATCATTGCGGGGCGATGACTGAGGCTAAAAATCGTGTTGCCTCCGCCCCTTGCCCGCGACGACCGCGGAACGTATATCGAACGCATGGCCCAGCTCGACACCCGCCAGAAGCTGGAAATCCTTGCCGATGCGGCGAAATACGATGCGTCCTGCGCCTCGTCGGGCACCGCCAAGCGCAACAGCCGGGACGGCAAGGGCCTGGGCTCGACCGAGGGCATGGGCATTTGCCACGCCTACGCCCCCGATGGTCGCTGTATCAGCCTGTTCAAGATCCTGCTGACCAACAGCTGCATCTTCGATTGCCATTATTGCATCAACCGCAAGAGCAGCAACGTCCGCCGCGCGCGCTTCACCGCCAAGGAGGTCGTCGACCTGACGATCGCCTTCTACAAGCGCAACTATATCGAGGGGCTGTTCCTTTCGTCCGGCATCATCAAATCGTCGAACTACACGATGGAGCAGATGGTCGAGGTCGCGCGGTCGTTACGCGAAGACCATCACTTCCGCGGCTATATCCATCTCAAGACGATTCCCGACGCCGATCCGGAGCTGGTCCATCAGGCCGGCCTCTACGCCGACCGCGTCTCGATCAACGTCGAACTGCCGACGGTCAGCGGCTTGAAGCGGCTTGCCCCCGAGAAGGACGGCACCCGCATCGAAGGCGCGATGCGCGACGTGAAGGGCGCGATCGCCGACAATGGCGACGCGCGCAAGAAGTACAAATCCGCCCCCCGCTTCGCCCCCGCCGGCCAGTCGACGCAGATGATCGTCGGCGCCGACGCCGCGACCGATGGCGAGATCGTCGCGCGTGCCTCGACGCTGTACGATCGCTTCGGCCTGCGCCGCGTCTATTACAGCGCGTTCAGCCCGATCCCCGACGCCAGCACCGTGCTGCCGCTACAACGCCCGCCGCTGATGCGCGAACATCGCCTCTACCAGTCCGACTGGCTGATGCGCTTCTACGATTACAGCCCGGCCGAGGTCGTCGCCGCCGCCGACGACGCCACCGGCATGCTGCCGCTCGACATCGACCCGAAGCTCGCCTGGGCGCTCAAATTCCGCGACCGCTTCCCGGTCGACGTCAACCGCGCGCCCCGCGAGATGCTGCTCCGCGTTCCGGGCCTGGGCGTAAAGGCGGTCGACCGCATCGTCGCCACCCGTCGCTGGCGCCGCCTGCGTTTGGACGATGTCGCGCGCCTGACGGTCAGCGTCGCCAAGGTGCGCCCCTTCATCGTCGCAGAGGATTGGCGCCCGGTTCTGCTCAGCGACCGCGCCGACCTGACCCCGCTCGTCGCGCCCAAAAAGCAGCAGCTCGAACTCTTCGCCGCGTGAGAATGACTCGCGGGTGAAACGCGGCGCGCGTTCGCCGGTTTGGCGATGCGAAGGAGACACACCCATGGCCCTCGCCGACATCTACGCAGACCTGAAGCGCGACCACGACAAGCAGCGCAAGATGCTGAAGGACCTCGCCGAGCTGACCGATACGGCCAAGCGCGGAAAGCTGTTCGAAACCTTCCGCCTCGAAGTGCAGGCACATGCCGCCGCCGAGGAGGAATCGCTCTACGCCACGATGCTACGCGACCCCGAACTGCGCGACGACGCGCGCCATTCGGTGTCCGAGCACAAGGAGGTCGATGACCTGCTCGCCGAGATGACCGAACTGGAGGTGTCGTCGGACGAGTGGAACGAGAAGTTCTTCCACATGCGCCGTCGCTACGAACACCACATCACCGAGGAAGAGGAAGAGATGTTCCCCGCCGCGGCCGACGAGCTGGACAGCAAGACCGAGAAGGAACTCGCCGCAATCTATGAAGAGCGCAAGCCCGAGGAACTGAAGCTCGCCAAGGAAAAGCCCGCCGGCGGCGACGACCGCGACTGACCAGTGAGGCTCGGTACGCCTGCCCCACTTACCCCGTCACCCCGGACTTGGTCCAGGGTCCACCGGCCCGCGGGGGGACGGCTTGCGCTACTTTCTACATCGCCTGCCCCAAACACCTCGTCACCCTGGACTCGTTCCGGGGTCCACTCTGCGGCGAGGGGGATGGCTGGGGCCTCTTGCTGTTCCCTCGCGGCCCGGTGGACTCCGGAACAAGTCCGGAGTGACGAAAGAGTGTGATGCGCATAATCACCCTCCCCACCCCCGACGACTTCGACGCGTGGCGCGACGCCGCCCGCCCGCTCGCCGCAGCCGGCGTCCCCCCGGATGACATCGTCTGGCAGGTCGGCGACACCCCCGCCGGCCTGTTCGCCACCGCCGCCGACAACACGCCCCCGCCGCCCGCCAGCGGCACCCTTTCCGTCCCCCGCGCCTTCATCGATCTCGCCCGCAGCGTCGTCCTGTCGAGCGATCCCGAACGGTTCGCGCTCCTCTACACCGCGCTCGCCCGACTGCGCCGCGAACCGAAACTGATCGAGGATCAGGCCGACCCGCTGGTCCGCCGTCTCGAAGGCCTCGCCAAATCGGTTCGCCGCGACATCCACAAGATGCGCGCCTTCCTCCGCTTCCGCGAGGAACAGGACGATGAGGGCACGCGCTACGTCGCTTGGTTCGAACCCGACCATCATATCGTCCGCGCCAACGCCGCCTTCTTCGTCAACCGCTTCGCATCCATGCGCTGGTCGATCCTGACGCCGGAGGTCTCGCTCCACTGGGACGGCAAGGCGCTGGCCGAAGGACCCGGCGCGCAAAAGGCGGACGCCCCCGACGGCGATCCCACCGAAGAGGTGTGGAAGACCTATTACGCCAGCATCTTCAATCCCGCGCGCGTCAAGATCGGCGCGATGCTGAAAGAGATGCCGCGGAGGTATTGGAAGAACATGCCCGAAACCGCGCTGGTCGGGCAGCTGATCGCCGGCGCACAGGCACGGGAAAGCGGCATGATCACCCAGTCACGCGAGGCGCCGGCCATCGGCGACAATGCCACCGCCGCCTGGGCGGCGCTGCGCGAGGAAGCGGCGGCCTGCACCCGCTGCCACCTCTACAAACATGCGACGCAGACCGTCTTCGGCGAAGGCCCGGTCGATGCGCCGCTGATGTTCGTCGGCGAACAGCCCGGCGACCAGGAGGACCTCGCCGGCACGCCGTTCGTGGGCCCCGCCGGGCAGGTGTTCAACCGCGCCATCGCCGAAGCCGAGATCGACCGCGCCCGCGTCTACGTCACCAACGCGGTGAAGCACTTCAAATTCGAACAGCGCGGCAAGCGCCGTATCCACGCCAAGCCCGACACCGGCGAAATCCAGGCCTGCCGCTGGTGGATCGAACAGGAACAGATGCTTATCCGCCCGCGCGTCACGGTCGCCCTCGGCGCCACCGCCGCGCGCTCGCTGCTCGGCCGAACGGTCACGATCGGCCGCGAACGCGGCAAAGCCATCACCCTCCCCGACGGCGGCGAGGCCTGGATCACCGTCCACCCGAGCTACTTGCTGCGCCTGCCCGACGAAACGCAAAAGGCCGAGGAATACGCCCGCTTCGTCGAGGACCTGAAACAGGCGAAGGCGGTGCTAGGCTGACGTTGAACCCTCCCCGGGACCCTATGCGGAAACTCCCCCTCCACCACCGGACTGCGTCCGGCGGTCCCCCTCCCCCGCTAAAGCGAGGGAGGACTGACACAACCCAAGTCCTCCCCCGCCAGGGGGAGGTGGCACCGCAAAGCGGTGACGGAGGGGGAGGTACGCGACACCCTCGCGACATACGCGATGCCGACAACCGCTCCGACCCCGACCACATCGTCTCGGTGCAACGAATCTGTTGGACGCCCTCTGCAACAAGGCGTTGGCACGGCAGGGGAATTCCCAGTCGCTGTCTTACATCGACCCATTCGGATAGATCGAATCTCTAGGATCGCTCGTTCTCATCATCACGTCGCGTGCGGAACCGATAAGGCCAAACCGTTTCCGCCAAGGTGTTCATATTGCCCTTGTCGCAGACGCATCACATTGCCCGCGCGTCCTCGCCCATCCGCTCCTGCCGGTCGAGCGCATCGATCGCCGCCATATCCTCGTCGTCCAGCGTCAGGTCCGCCGCTGCGAAATTGTCGCGCATATGTTCCGGATCGGCGGCCTTCGGGATCACCGAAAAGCCATGCGCCAGATGCCAGGCCAGCACCACCTGTGCCGCCGACCGCGCATGCTTGTCCGCGATGCGTACGATCGCCGCGTCCTGCAACAGGTCGCCGCCCTGCCCCAGCGGGCTCCAACTCTGCGTTACGATGCCATGCGCCTCGTGATACGCACGCTCTTCCAGCCGCTGGTGCCGCGGGTGCAGCTCGATCTGGTTGAGCACCGGCGTCACGCCCGTCGCATCGATGATCGCGTCGAGATGCTCAGGGAGAAAGTTCGACACGCCGATCGATCGCGTCTTGCCCGCGTCACGCAGGCGCACCAGCGCCTTCCACGCCTCGACATATTGCCCCTGCCCCGGCGCGGGCCAGTGGATCAGGTACAGGTCGACCGCGTCCATCCCCAGCAGCGCCAGGCTTTCGTCCAGCGCCGCCTCGGGATCGCCCTGCCGGTCGTTCCACAGCTTGGTCGTGACGAAGGCCTCGCTGCCCGCCAGCCCTTCGCCGACGCCGCGTTCGTTGCGATAGATCGCCGCGGTGTCGATCAGCCGATATCCGGCATCGAGCGCGCCGCGCACCACCAAAGGTGCCTGTGCATCGGGCAGTTTCCAGGTGCCGAAGCCCAATTGGGGCATGGTCCGGCCATCGTTCAGCGTCAGATCGGTCATCGTCGCACAGCGTCCCAGCAGCGTATCCGGTTCCCCCTTCCCTAAACCCGTGCGATCCGCCAAGCCCCACGCCCATGTTCGAGAAAATCCTGGGCGTCCTCGCCACCTTCACGATCTGGGTCATCTCCAGTGGCGGCTACTTCGGCATCGCGATCCTGATGGCGATCGAAAGCGCCTGCATTCCCCTGCCGTCCGAGATCATCATGCCGTTCGCCGGCTATCTCGTCTCGACCGGCCGCTTCGACCTGTATCTGGCGGCGACCGCGGGCGCGATCGGCTGCAACCTCGGCTCGATCGTCGCCTATGAGATCGGCAAGCGCGGCGGCCGCCCGGTGGCGGAACGCTGGGGCCGCTATCTGCTGATCGGCCCGGGTGAGCTCGACGCCGCCGATCGCTTCTTCGCGCGCTGGGGCTCGATCGCGGTACTGATCGGCCGCCTGCTCCCCGTCATCCGCAGCTTCATCGCCTTCCCGGCGGGCGTCGCGCGGATGCGGCTGGTGCCCTTCCACGTCTACACCTTCCTCGGCAGCTGGCCGTGGTGCTTCGGCCTCGCCTGGGTCGGCATGAAGCTGGGCAGCAAGTGGGACAGCGACCCCCGCGTCAAGGCCGCCTTCCACCGCGCCGACCTCGCGATCGGCATCGTCCTGATCGCCCTCGTCGCCTTCTACATCTGGCACCGCGTCCGCGGCCTGAAGCGCACGCCTCAGGCCTGAACCCGCCGCTTGGCAAGCGCACGCAGGTCGTCGTCGCGCGAGGGGACCAGCGCCTGGATGCGCCGCTCGACCGCCGCGACGATCTCTGGCCCCGCCCGTTCGGGCGTGCCGCTGTCGAACGGCGGGCGCGGATCATATTCGAGGCTCAACTGCACCGCTTTCGCATGCGCCTCGCCGCGTAACAGCGCGGTCAGCGTCAGCGCAAAGTCGATCCCCGCGGTGACGCCGCCGCCCGTCACCCGGTTGCGATCGATCACCACCCGCTCCGCCACCGGCGTGGCGCCGAACAGCGGCAGCATATGCCGCTGGCCCCAGTGGCACCCCGCGCGATAGCCATCGAGCAGCCCCGCAGCCCCCAGGATCAGTGACCCGCTACATACGCTCGTCACCCACTGCGCCTCGCGCCCGATCCGCGTCACCCATCCCATCGCGGCATCATCGGCGATCACGCCATTGACCCCGAGTCCGCCGGGCACGCACAGGATGTCGGCGCGATCGACGTCCGCCAGCGTCGCCGTCGGCAGGATCGCAAACCCCGCGTCGGTCTGCACGGGCTCCAGCGTCTTCCACACGAGATCCAGTCGCGCATTACCCAGCCGCGACAGCACCTGCACCGGTCCCGTGAGGTCGAGCTGTGTCACATTGGGGAATAACAGGAAGGCGATACGGATGGGGCTGGACGTCGTCATGACAAGGCTCCTGTGGTCACACGGATGCCCAGGCGCGCGGCGATCGCGGTCCGCGCTCCCTTGTGGTGATCCACTGGCGCCAGTCACGCGAACGGGGATGATGCTAGACCCGCCGCACCCGCCAGACAAGCCATCCCAGCATCGGCAGCGCGAGCGCGCACCACCAGCGGAAGCCCACCCAGGGGCTCCAGCCGAACCACTCGCTCGGCAGCGTGCGCAGGACACCGTTGGCGAACGGCCCGGCGATCACCGCCTGCCATACCGGAAAGGCGCTGCCCGGCGGAGCGAAGATCTCTGCCGAGGCGATCGCCGCATTGATCGCGATCGATAACGCCAGCAGCGCGGCCATGCCGATCCGGATGCTGCGGTCGCCGGCATGCGCCCAGGCCGCGGCGAGGCCCAGCGCCAGCGGTGCCACCGCGGGGATCGCGAACCGTGGCCCAGTGGTGTTGCCACCCTGCCAATAGACATAGGCCGCATTGACCAGCAGCACGACGATCGCCGCCAGCGCTGCGGCAACCGCCAGGCTGCGCGTCCGCGGTCGCTGCCCCCACATCCACAGGCCGTAGGGCGCCAGCACCAGCACCGGCGCGACCCAGACCAACCCATAGCGCGCGCCGATCGTCACCTCGCGCAGCACCGACAGCCGCGGCACGCCCAGCCCGAACAGCCCCTGGTGCATGCCCTCCCAGCCGACGACGCCGGCATAGCCGATCCGGAACGGCGTCCCGAAGGCGACGAGATTGTAAGTCGCGAACGGCACCAGCGCGATCGCCCCGCCGATCAGCGCCGCGCCGATCAGCCAGCCGCGATCCGCCCGCTCGCGTGCCGCCCACGCCGCCCATAGGGCCAGCACCGCGCCGGCCAGCACCGCCTGATGCTCGACCACCACCGCCCAGCCGAGCGCCACGCCGGCCAGCAGCGCATGGCCGCTCACCCCCCGCGGCAGGGACAGTCCGCGCCACACAGCCCAGATCGCCACGACATACAGGTCCGCGACCACCGCATGCCCCAACAGCGTCGTCGACCAGCCCCACACCGGCGTACCCAGCGCATAGCCCAGCGCAGCGAACAGCCCCGCGCCCGCGCTGCCGCTCAGCCCCACGCCCAGATCGAACAGCAGCACCCCGGCGAGCGCAGTCAGCAGCGCCGGCCCCATCGCCACCGCCAGCCGCACGCGGAGCCGCAGATAGCGGTCGAAGTCATAGCCCCCGATCGCACTCTCATAATGGCTCGCCCGGTCCCCGGTGACACGATCGGCGATCCACACGGCGGGTAGTGCCATCAGCGTCATGCCCGGTGGCTTGTCCAGATAGGTGCGCCCGCCGAACATCGCCTTGTCGATCGTCAGCGTGGCATAGGGATCGATCGAGGCATCCCCGCGCTCGACCAGCCCGATCGCCGCGTACATCCGCGTCGCCTGATTGTCGTTGCGCTCCCACGATCCGAACCAGACACAGCTCAGCCAGACGAGTGCGAACAGGACGATGCGGACGCCGCGCATGGGCTCAGCCGAACAGCCAGCGCCCGAGCAGCCGGCCGAACGGGAAGGTGAAAAAGCCCGCGATCAGCAGCGCCCCCGTCACCATGCCGCGCACGCTGCCCCGGTGCAGCGCAACCTTGTGGGTGCGCGCCGCATACCACAGCAGCGGCACCTGGATGACGACCCAGGCCGACAGGATATGGATGAAGCTGAAGCCGCCGTTCGTCTCGCGGATGCCGAACGACAGCAATGCGGTCAGCAGCATCGCCGCCGCCCAGATCCAGCCCAATACGCGATGCCGCCTGTCCCCGCGCGGTGACAGCAGGATGACCGGCGTCAGGACGAGGGCGACCAGGATGGTGAGGATATGCGCCCAGACGATCCCCGGCACCAACGCCCATTGCGCCTGCCCGCGAAGGATCGCGGTCAGTACGGCGGCGAGCAGCAGCAGCGCGCCGACCGCCAGCGCCTTTTCATAGGTGTCGGCGGCCCAAGGCTTTACCTGTGTTCCGCCCCGTCCGATCGCCGTCGCCATGTGCGCATCCCCCTGACCACGAGGGTAGCCGACGCGGCACGAGCCGCCAAGTCGTTGGTAGGAGCCACGTCCTCCGCCTCACACCCCCCGTCACCCCGGACTTGGTCCGGGGTCCACCGGGCCGCGGGGGTGGCGCCTGTGCCTCCAGCCGCCCCCCTCGACGCAGAGCGGACCCCGGACCACGTCCGGGGTGACGAGAGAGTGTGAGGCAACCGCCCCCTTACGGAACCCGCGCCTCTTCCGCCTTGCGCGCCTGATTCTCCTTACGCGCCGCCCGCGCGCTCTGGAGGAAGCAGCCGGTCTGTCCGCCGGCCCCCACCGTCGAGCAACTCCCCGTGCTGTTCGCACCGACACCGGCGTCCAGCGTGCCCTGCGCGCGGGCCGCCCAGCTTTCGTTCTGCGGCGTCACCTGGAATTCGCGCAATTCCTTGGGCACGCGATATTGCTCGCGCGCGCTGCGGCGTTCGCACACCACGATTTCCTGCCCGTCGCTGTTCGTCGGGCATCGTTCGTTGCCATAGAGGACGAGCACGCCGTTGATCGGCGCCCGCTTGGCGACCTCGCCCGGTGCCTGGATCACGACCGGCTTGGGCGCGCCGGGCAGCGCCGGCTTCGTGCTGACCGTCTGCGCCGGGGGCTGGGCCGTCGGCTGCGCGCCCTGCGTAAACTCCTGCGCGAACGCGGGGCTGGCGGTCAGCATCAAGGCGGTGGCGATGAAGGCTCGCATGCGTCGTCCTCTCAAATCCTCTTGGCGGTGGCGATCGCGACCTTGCAGCCCAGCCGGATCAGGCCCGACAGGATCGGATAGCCGACCGCCTGTTCCGCGCCCGCGGCCAGCGCATGGTCGCGGTGCTCCAACTCCTCGGCCTGGAAATCGGCGATCGCGTCCGACAATTCGGGATCGCTGTCGCCCAGTTCGTCACGCTGCTGCTGATAGTGTTTGTCGATCTCGGTCTCGACCGCCGCGGTGCAGGCCATCGCCGCATTCGGCCCGATCGCCGCGGTGATCGCACCCAATGCGAAGCCCGCCTTGTCCCAGAACGGCTGGAACAGCGTCGGCCGCACGCCGCGGCGCGCCATCATCGCATCGAAGAACGCGCGGTGCCGCTCCTCTTGGGCGGCCATATGATGGATCGCGCGCGACGCCGGATGCCGATCGCCCAGCACCGCCAGTTGGCCCGCATAGATACGCGTCGCGCCATATTCGCCCGCCTGATCGACGCGGATCATCGCCTTCGTCGCCTCGCGCCGGTCGCCGGGGCGCCAGTGCGGCCTGCGCGCGTTCGCGATCGTCGCGGTCATCGTGCCTTCCTCATCCACCATAGGATCAGCAACGCGCCACCCAGCGAAAAGATCGCGTTGAACCCGGCGAGTGAGATGCCGAACAGCGTCCACTGCGGCGTGTCACAGCGCACCATGGGCGCGTGCATCAGCGCCTCCAGCCGCGCATCCGGGCCCAGCCCGCGCAAGTCGACCGTCTGCGTGCAGGCGGTAAAGCCTTCCCACCAATGATATTCGACGCCGGCATGCGCCACGCCGATCGCACCCGATACCGCGATCAGCAGCGCAGCGATGATCACCAGTCCCTTGGCGATGCTCCGCTGCGGCACGACGAACGCCAGCAGCGCGAACGGCAGCGCCGCATAATGCGGCCAGCGCTGCCAGTGGCACATCTCGCACGGATACAGGTGCCCAACGAGCTGAGAGAACCACGCCCCCGCCAGCAGCGCCGCGGGCAGCAGCAGCGCGAGCGCCCGCGCGCGCCGCTCGGCGGGCGTGAACGCGCGGCTCACTTGCCGCCCGGCCGGCTGGAGGGTACCGGCTTCGTCGCCGCGGCGACCTGCGCCGCGCCGCCCAGCCGCGCGACCGTCTTCAGCGCATAATAGAGCTGGAAATCGTCGATCCCCTGCTTCTTCAACTGCTCCGCGGTCATCGCAAAGCGCGGATCGTCCTTGGTATCTTCCTCGAGGATCTTGTTGTCCGCCTTCACCTCGTTGATCAGGTGGCGGCGCAGGTCGGCCTCGCGGAAGACGGGGCGCGTCTTGATGTCGGGATCGCTGATCTGCGGCACGCGGATATCGGGCTCGATGCCGCCTTCCTGCACGCTGCGGCCCGACGGCGTGTAATAGCGCGCCGTGGTCAGGCGCAGCGCGGTCTGCGGGCCCAGCGGCAGCAGCGTCTGCACCGATCCCTTGCCGAAGCTGCGCTCACCCATGATCAGCGCGCGGTGATGATCCTGCAGCGCGCCCGCGACGATTTCGGACGCCGAGGCCGTACCGGGGTTGGTCAGCACCACCACCGGCAGCCCATGCGCATCGTCACCCGGCTTGGCGAAATAGCGTTCGATATCGCTCTTCTCGCGCCCGCGCTGCGACACGATCTCGCCATGATCCAGGAAGGCGTCGCTCACCGCGATCGCCTGCGTCAGCAAACCGCCGCCATTGTCGCGCAGGTCGACCACATAGCCCAGCGGCCGATGACCCAGGCTTTTGTCGATCGCCAGGATCGCCGCACGCGTATCCGCGCCGGTGCTTTCGGAGAAGGTGTTGATGTTGATGTAGCCGACGTCGCCGCGCACCTCCCACTTCACCGGGCGCTGCACGATCACCTCGCGCGTCATCGTGATGTCGAGCGGCTTGTCCTGTCCGGGGCGGACGATCGTCATACTGATCTTGCTGCCCGGCTTGCCGCGCATCAGCGCCACCGCCTCGTCCAGCGTCTCGCCATAGATCAGCTTGCCGTCGATATGGGTGATGTAATCGCCCGACTTCACACCGGCGCGATAGGCAGGCGTATCCTCCTGCGGCGCGACGACCTTCACCGCGCCGTCCTCCATCTGGACAGTGAGGCCGAGGCCGCCGTAATTGCCCTCGGTCTGGATCTTGAGATTGTCGTAGTCGAGCGCATCGACATAGCTCGAATGCGGATCGAGGCTCGCGAGCATGCCCTCGATCGCGCCCTTGATCAGCTTCTTGTCGTCGACCTTGTCGACGTAATCGGCCTTGATCCGGTTGAAGACGTCGAGAAACTGGTCGAATTCGCGATAGGTATCCGTGTCCACCGCCGCCATCGCCTGCGTGGCGAGCGGGATCAGGGACAGGGAACCGATGATAGCAGTCGCGGTCAGCAGCGGACGGGGCATCGAAAGTCCTGCAAGGCGGGAAAACCCCGCACGTCTATCCCTTTTGCGAGCCGGAGCAAAGCACGGCGAGGCTGAACCGTCGCTGACGGCGCAGCGCGCCTGCTGCCGATCCGGCTATCGCCGCCGCACGGCACCTGCCGTCATTGCGAGCGGGGCGAGGCAATAACGAACCGGAAGACCGGACACGCTTGGTCGACGCGAACCGTCGGGCACCCTCAGCCCAGCAGCGCGGCGATATCCACCGGCCGCCCACGGCGGCGTAATTCGACGGTGATCCGCGGCTCTTCGCCGCCCGCCGCCCTGCCTAGAGGCGCTCCCGCCGCGATCCGCTCGCCCGGCCGAACGCCCGCCGCGGCAAGCCCGGTGACGAGGCTGGTCCAGCCGTCGCCATGGTCGAGGATCACGATCGTGCCATAGCCGCGATACGCCTTGGCATAGCGCACTACGCCCCCCGCCGGCGCCACCACCGGCGCGCCCGCCGCGACCGCAAAGGTCAGCCCGCGCGACCGCACGCCCGCGTCGGAAATCTCGCCCGTCCCGGTGACGAGCCGCCCGCGCACCGGCAGGCGATACGCCCCCGCGGCCGGCACCGGTACGCGCGTGCCGGGCGCCAGTGGGCGCGGCAAGGGGCCGGGCAGTGCCGCCAGATCCGCCGCGGTCGCCTGTGCCACCGCATCGTCACCGAGCGATTCGACCAGGTCCCGCGCGCGTTCGCCCAGCGCCAGCGCCCGATCCTCCTCGCTCATCGCATGGCGCCCGAGCGCGCTGGCGCGACGCCGATGCGCCGCCTCCAGCGTCGCGAGCGCGACCCGGTCCGTCTCCAGCTGCGCTCGCCCGCGGCGCAGCGCCGCCGCGGCGACCGCCGCATCCCGCTCCAGCCCCCGCGTCCGTGCGATCTGCCGCCGCACGCCATCGGTCCGCTGCTGCACCAGCGGCAGCGCCCCGCCCAGCACCGCGCGGACGTGGACGAGGTCGTCGATCGATCCAGGCTGCGCGATCGCGACTACCGCCGGCCGGCGCGCCAAGGCGGTCAGCGCCGCGAGCAATCGCGCGACCGGCGCCTGCTGCGTGGCAAGGGTCGTCTGCTGATCCGCCAGCAATCGCGTGACGATTGCCTGCCGCGCCCGCGCCGCCGCCAGATTGGCCTCCGCCGCCCGCACCCGCGCCGCCAGCGCCGCCTCTTCGGCCCGCGCCTTGTCCGCGGCATTGCGTTCGGCCGCCGCGTCGCGCGCCAACGCTTCGGCGCGACGCGTGGCGATCACCGCGTCGCGCTTGGCCGCGACGAGGCGTTGGCGCTGGTCGGTGACGGGCTGGCTTTCGGCAGGCACCGCGAGTGTGAGGAAAGCGAGACAACAGAATACGACGCGCCTACCCTCACCCTTCGCCGCCTTCGGCGGCTTTTCCCTCTCCCAGCGGGAGAGGGAGGGAGCGGCGTAGCCGCGGAAGGGTGAGGGCGGGTACGGAATGGCAGCCATCACCCCTCCCGATGATAGGGATGCCCCGCCAAAATCGCGGTCGCGCGGAACAGCTGCTCGGCCAGCATCGCCCGCGCCAGCATGTGCGGCCAGGTCGCGCGCCCGAACGACAGCAACAGGTCCGCGCCCGCCCGCTCGGCATCGTCGAAACCGTCGGCGGCGCCGATCAGGAAGCGCAACTCGCGCGTGCCGCTATCGCGCCACCGCTCGATCCGCCGCGCGAAGTCCAGCGAGCCGAGCACCTCGCCCTTCTCGTCCAGCATCACCCGCACCGTCTGCGGCTCCATCGCAGGCACCTTGCCGCCGGTATCGGGCAGTTCGGTGACGCGCGTCGGCCAGACGATCCGCTTCAGATAGCGATCGACCAGCTCCGCCTCGGGCGATCGCCCGATCTTGCCGCGCGCCACGATGTGGAAAAGGATGTCAGGCCTCTTCCGTCGCGGTGGGGGTCTTCGGCGGGTTGAGGACTTCCGGCGGCAACGGCTTCAGCGACGACGACACGGTATCGCCGAACTGCCACATGCGTTCCAGATTGTAGAAGGTGCGCACCTCCGGCCGGAACAGGTGGACGATGACGTCATTGGCGTCGATCAGCACCCAGTCGGCGGTCTGCAGCCCTTCGATCCGCACCGGACGGCCGAACTCGGCCTTCACCTTTTCGGCGATCTTGTTGGCCATCGATGCGACCTGCCGCGTCGAGCGGCCGCTGGCGATCACCATATGGTCGGCGATCGTCGATTTGCCCGCGAGCGGGATCGAAATGACCTCTTCGGCCTGATCGTCGTCCAGCGACGTCAGGATCAGTCGCAGCAGCGCTTCGACTTCGGCCGGGTCGGCCGGACGCACGGCCTGGGGGGTACTCGCCAAGGGGACTCCTGGGTTGCTGGGCCGGCATCAGTGCCGGTGCCAGTCGGGATCGGCCGCACGGACCGCGGTGGCGGAGGTCGGGTCGGGGCGGAAGCGCAACAGCACGAGTGCCGGCAAACTCCACGAGGTCCAATGCTTCGCCTGGCGTGCGGGCCGTTGGAAGCGCCGCAGCCAACCCATCGCGACACCCGCGAGGGCCTTGTCGTCATACCCCGGACGCGCGATCACCGCAATCGGCATCGTGCGCGCGATCTCGCGCCACCCGCGCCAGCGATGAAACTGCGCCAGATTGTCCGCCCCCATCAACCAGATAAACTGCCGCCGCGGGTAACGCCGCTGCAATTGGCGCAGCGTGTCGAGCGTGTAGCGCGTATTGAGCCGCGCCTCGATATCGCTCGCCCGGATCGGTGCCCGCCGCGCCATCCGCTTGGCCGACGCGAGCCGCGCCGCCAGCGGCGCCATGTCGCGCGCGCCGCTCTTGAGCGGATTGCCCGGCGACACCAGCCACCACGCCTCGTCGAGCTCCAGCGCCCGGATCGCGGCTAGCGTGATCGCCCGATGCCCGCGATGCGCCGGGTTGAACGATCCGCCGAGCAGGCCGGTTTTCATGGCGCGGCTCGCTGCCAGTCTTCACGCCCATGACGGACGCGAAGAATCTCAACGCCGGTGAAGGTGATCCGATACAGCAGAAGAAAGTCAGTTTCCGCGATCCGCCACTTGCGCGCGTCCCGGTCAACGATTGGGCCGGCAGCGGGAAACTCACCGAGGAAGCGGCTAGCAGCAATGGCCGCCCGCCCTATCTCGTCGGCAAAATCGGGATCGCGTTCGGCATAAAACACGTCGATCCGCGCAAGGTCGGCCTTCGCGCGGGGAGCCCAGGTGACGGGCCTCATCCCCGTTTACGGGCGGCCACGCGCTCCTCGAACCACGCTTCCATATCCTCTTGGCTTATGCCGCCATCGCGTTCGATCGAATCGATACCTTCCTGAATAAAGGCTCGTAGTTCGATGTCGTGTTCGGCAACTTTGCGGATAGCGTCCGCCGCAAATTCTTCGCCGGTGATGCCACGTGAACGGGCCAGTTCCTCGACGATCGCCAGCGTGGCAGGATCGAGCGGTGCATTGATCGATACCGGAGCGTTCATTAGCGGATGCTATCCCTTGCGTCGGGAGTCTTCAACCGCGCACCTGCCCCGTGCCGCGGCCGATCCATTTGTACGTCGTCAGCCCCTCCAGCGCGACCGGCCCGCGCGCGTGCAGCCGCCCCGTCGCGATGCCGATCTCCGCGCCCAGCCCGAATTCGCCGCCATCGGCGAATTGCGTGGAGGCGTTCCACAGCACGATCGCACTGTCGACGCCGTTCAGGAATCGCTCCGCAACCCCCGCATCCTCGGCGACGATCGCGTCGGTATGGTGCGATCCGTGCCGCGCGATATGCGCCATCGCCCCTTCGACCCCATCGACCAGCGCGACGGAGGCGATCGCATCGAGATATTCGGTGTCCCAATCCTCGGCACTCACCGGGACAACGATCTCGCCGAACGCCGCCTCGGCGGGATCGCCACGCACTTCGCATCCGGCTTGTTGCAGCGCTGTCACCAACTCCGCCGGCCCAGCAAAGTCGCGATCGATCAGCAGCGTCTCCATCGCGCCGCAGATACCGGTCCGCCGCATCTTGGCGTCCAGCACCACCCGCTCCGCCATCGCCGGATCGGCCGAGCCATCGACATAGACGTGGTTGATCCCATCGAGATGCGCCAGCACCGGCACCCGCGCCTCCGCCTGCACGCGCGCGACCAGGCTCTTGCCGCCGCGCGGGACGATCAGGTCGATCAGGCCATCGGCGGTCAGCATCGCCCCCACCGCGGCGCGATCGGTGGTCGGCACCAGCTGCACCGCCTCCGCCGGCAGCGCCGCCTGTACCAGCCCCGCGATGAGCGCGGCATGGATCGCGCAATTGCTGTGGATCGCCTCGCTGCCGCCGCGCAGGATCACCGCATTGCCCGCCATCACGCACAGCGCCGCCGCGTCCGCGGTCACGTTGGGCCGCGATTCGTAGATGATGCCGATCACGCCGATCGGCACGCGCACGCGGGTCAGCTGCAAGCCATTGGGCCGCTCGCGACGATCGATCACCTGCCCGACCGGGTCGTCCAGCCCCGCCACCGCCTCGATCCCCGCCGCGATCCCCTCGATCCGCCCGGCATCGAGCCGCAGCCGGTCGAGCAGCGCGCCACTCAGGCCGCGTGCCTCGCCTGCCGCCATGTCGCGCGCATTCGCATCGAGGATCGCCGGCGCCGCCGCACGCACCGCCGCCGCAGCAGCGCGCAGCCCGGCCGCCTTCGCCGCCGTCGGCAGAGCCGCGAGCATCCTGGCGGCGCGGCGCGCACGCGCGCCCATCTCTGCGATCATTTCGTGCGTATTGTCTGCGTCGGCCATGCCATTCGTTACCACGCCACTCCGCTTTATGCCACGAAGACGATCTTGCCCGGCCGATACAGCTTGCTAAGCTGCTGCCATGTCGGGGGATATCGCAGTAGCAGGGGACTTCATCACGGGCGCGCTCGCCGCCCGCACGGTGGAGCCGCACGCCGGGGAATCACGCGAGCACGGCCACGGCCTGTGCCTCAACTGCGGCACGCGGTTGATTGGGGCGCATTGCCACGCCTGCGGACAGAGCGGCCACGTCCACCGCACGATCGGCGCGATCGGGCATGAGATCGCGCACGGCGTCTTCCATTTCGAAGGCAAGATCTGGCGCACGCTGCCGATGCTGGTGTGGCGACCGGGCGACCTCACCCGCCGCTACGTCGCCGGCGAGCGCGCGCGCTTCGTTTCGCCGCTCGCGGTGTTCCTGTTCACCGTCTTCCTGATGTTCGCGACGATCAGCGCGCTGGGCGGCGACATCGCCGAACTCGCGACACCCGAAGGCGTCAGCCGCCACATCGTGGGCATCGCCGGCGGCGTCGAGAAGGTGGAAAAGCAGCTCGACCTCGCCCAGAAGACACGCGCCAAGCTGATCGCTGCGGGCAAACCGACCGAAAAGATCGATCAGGACATCGCCGGCCTGCAAACCGCGATCGCCGCGCTGAAGCGGACCCAGGTGGGCGGGACCGGGGGCGACAGTGTGGAAACCTCGTTCACCAACGCCAAGACCGGCTGGGCCAGCCTCGACCATGGCTTGGAAAAGGCCAACAAGAATCCCGGCCTCGCGCTCTACAAGCTGCAATCGAGCGCGTACAAATACAGCTGGCTGCTGATCCCGATCTCGACGCCCTTCGTCGCGTTGCTCTTCCTGTGGCGCCGCCGCTTCGGCCTGTACGATCACGCGATCTTCGTCACGTACAGCCTCGCCTTCATGATGCTGATGGTGATCACGCTGATGATCGCCGGCGTCATCGGCATCGGCAGCGGCTGGATCGTGCTCGCCGTCTTCGCGCTGCCGCCGATCCACATGTTCCGCCAGCTGCGCGGCGCCTATTCGCTGCGCACCTTCTCCGCCTTGTGGCGTACCGCGGTGCTGCTCGTCTTCGCCTGGGCGGCGCTGCTCACCTTCGTGTCGCTGCTGCTGGTCCACGGGCTGACCGACTGACCCCCAACCTTCGCGCCGTTCGCCCCGAGCCTGTCGAAGGGCAGGTGCCACGAGCGTAACGCCCCCGTACAGTCGTGCTTCGACAGGCTCAGCACGAACGGCCGTTTGCAAGGGAGGGGCTGGTCGAGCCGCGAGCCTGCGCCTATCTTTCCCCCATGCAGTTCTTCAGCCGCTTCTCGCCGGTGCGGGCCATTCGCGACCTGCGCTTCTTCCTGTCGCAGCGCGAGCCGCGCGACCTGGGCTTCCTTGCGCTGGCGATCGCGATCACGGGGTTCTTCGTCTACGCCTTCATGCGCAACGACATTCCGCCCGAACCCTATCAACCCAACATCATCTACTTCAAGAATTACGCCGCCAACCGCACCGATGCAGAGATCAAGGCGCAGCAGGCGATCGACAAGGTCGAACAGGACAAGCGCATCGCCGCGCAAAAGGCGCGCGAGGAGAAATTGCGCAGCCAGTTCAAGAAGGTCGATGACGCGATGAACAAAATGGGGCTGTGATAACGGACGATTCGCGCTGGATGGCCGCCGCGCTCGCGCTCGCCGGGCGCACGCGCGGCCGCACCGCCCCCAATCCCAATGTCGGCTGCCTCATCGTCCACGACGATCAAGTGGTCGGCCGCGGCTGGACCCAGCCCGGCGGTCGCCCGCATGCCGAGGCGATGGCGCTCGCACAGGCGGGCGACGCCGCATGCGGCGCCACCGCCTATGTCACGCTCGAACCCTGCGCCCATCTCTCGGCGCGCGGCCCCGCCTGCACCGATCTGCTGATCGCGGCCGGCATCGCGCGCGTCGCGATCGCGCTCGGCGATCCCGACCCGCGCACCAATGGCCAGGGCATCGCCCGACTCCGCGCCGCCGGTGTCGCGGTGGCGGTCGGTCTCCTCGCCACCGATGCGGCGCGCAGCATGGCCGGCTTCCTCACCCGCCGCCGGCTCGGCCGCCCGTTCGTGACGCTGAAGCTCGCCACCTCGCTCGACGGCTGCATTGCGCTCGCCGATGGCACCAGCCGCTGGATCACCGGCGCAGAGGCACGCGCCCACGCCCACGTCGAACGCGCCCGCCACGAAGCGATCCTCGTCGGCCGGGGCACATGGGAGGCGGACCGCCCGACCCTCGACGTACGCCTGCCGGGACTGGAGGGACGCAGCCCGCAGCGGGTGGTCCTGTCGTCCTCCCCCTCCTTCGTCATCCCGACGAACGTCGGGATCCATGGACACGGCGCGGCCCAAGGATCGAGCGTCCCCCCATCCATGGATCCCGGCCTGCGCCGGGATGACGAAGTATTGGTAATCCCCACCCCCGCCGCCATCACCACCCTCCCCGGCGACCACCTGCTCGTCGAGGGCGGCGCGGGCACCGCCGCCGCCTTCTTGCGAGACGACCTCGTCGACCGCCTGCTCCTCTACCGCGCGCCCATCGTCATCGGCGGCGGCCTGCCCGCGATCGGCGCGATCGGCCTGACCGATCTCGGGTCGGCACACGGCCGCTGGCAGCTCCACGATGCGCGCCAGCTTGGCAGCGACCGGCTCGAGGTCTACGAGCGCACCCCATGTTCACCGGCATAGTCAGCGATATCGGCACGATCGAACGGGTTCAGAGCGAGGGCGACACGCGCGTGCGCATCGCCACGTCGTACGACCCCGACACGATCGACCTCGGCGCCTCGATCGCCTGTTCGGGCGTCTGCCTGACCGTCATCGACAAGGGCACGGCCAGCACCCATTGGTTCGACGTCCAGGTCTCCGGCGAGACCATCGCCCGCACCGCACGCGACCAATGGGTCGAAGGACGCCGCCTCAATCTCGAACGCGCGATGAAGCTGGGCGACGAACTCGGCGGCCATATCGTCACCGGCCATGTCGACGGCATCGCCGAGGTGATCGGCATCTGTCCGGAGGGCGAGTCGCACCGCATCGGCTTCGCCGTCCCCGCCGCCCTCGCGCCGTTCATCGCGCCAAAGGGGTCGATCACGATCGATGGCGTCTCGCTCACCGTCAACACGGTCGAGGATCATGGGGACGTCACGCACTTTTCGGTCAACCTCATCCCCCACACCCAGGCGGTGACGACACTCGGCGCGCTCGCCCAGGGCCAGATGGTCAATATCGAGATCGACGTCCTCGCCCGCTATCTGCAACGCATGGAGCATTACCGTGGCCGCTAACCCTGAGATCGCCCAGCTCCGCCACGCCTTCCTGTCGTCGCCCGAAGAGATCATCGACGAGGCGCGCAACGGCCGCATGTTCATCCTCGTCGATGACGAGGATCGCGAGAACGAGGGCGACCTCGTCATCCCCGCGCAAATGGCTACCCCTGAAAAGATCAACTTCATGGCCCGCCACGGCCGTGGCCTGATCTGCCTCGCGATGACGCGCACCCGCGTCGAGGAACTCGGCCTCGACCTGATGAGCCGCAACAACGGCACCCGCCACGAAACCGCCTTCACCGTCTCGATCGAGGCGCGCGAGGGCGTGACGACCGGCATCTCCGCCGCCGACCGCGCCCGCACGATCGCGGTGGCGACCGACAGCGGCAAGGGTCGCGCCGACATCGTGACCCCGGGCCACGTCTTCCCCCTCGTCGCACGCGACGGCGGCGTGCTGGTGCGCGCAGGGCACACCGAGGCGGCCGTTGACGTCTCGCGCCTCGCCGGCCTCAACCCCTCGGGCGTGATCTGCGAGATCATGAACGAGGATGGCACGATGGCGCGGATGGACGACCTCGTCACCTTCGCGCAGTTCCACAACCTCAAGATCGGCACGATCCGCGATCTGATCGCCTATCGCCGCCGCTACGACCACCTCGTCTCTCTGGTATCGGAAACGCGCTTCACCAGCCGCTGGGGCGGCGAATGGGCGGTACGCGCCTATCGCAACACCGCGACGGGCACCGAGCAGATCGCGCTGGTCAAGGGCCGGCTCGACGTGACGCAGCCCGTGCTGGTGCGCATGCACGCGCTCTCCCCCTTCGCCGACGTGTTCGGCGAGGACGGCGACCGCAGCCGCATGCTCCAGCGCTCGATGGAGATGATCGCCAAGGAAGGCTCGGGCGTCATCGTCATCATCAACCGCCAGCGCGCCGACGGCTTCACCACCGCCGTCCGCCGCCATGCCGGCGAGCAGGTCGAAGTGCCGATGGAGGAATTGCGCGACTATGGCGTCGGCGCGATGATCCTCGCCGAACTCGGCGTCCACGACATGATCCTGCTGACCAACACCCACCACACGCTCGTGGGGCTCGACGGCTATGGCCTGTCGATCGTCGCCGAGCGCCGCATCGAAGGCGAAGGCTGACCCATGGCCAATATCCTCATCGTCGAAGCCCGCTTCTACGACCATCTCAACGACATGCTGCTCGCCGGTGCCCGCGCCGCGATCGAGGCGGCAGGCCACACGCATGAGACGGTTACGGTGCCGGGCGCGCTCGAGGTGCCCGGCGCGATCGCGCTGGCATCCGACACCAGCCGCTACGACGCCTTCGTCGCGCTGGGCGTGGTGATCCGCGGCGAGACCTATCATTTCGAGATCGTCTCGAACGAAAGCGCGCGCGGCATCATGGCGCTGACCATGGACGGCCTCGCCATCGGCAACGGCATCCTGACGACCGAAAACGAAGCGCAAGCCATCGTCCGCGCCGACCCCGCCCAGCTCGACAAGGGCGGCGGCGCGGCGCTGGCGGCGATCGCCATGATGGACCTGCGCGCGCAACTGGGCTGAGGCCCGCGCCCCCTCACCCTACCTTCGTCATCCCGGCGCACGCCGGGATCCATGGACGGGAGTGCGACTGACGTAGGCGCGCAACCGCTGCGTCGCGTTTCCATGGATCCCGGCCTTCGCCGGGATGACGAGGGAGGGGCAGAGCGCGGCGACGAAGATCGTGCGTGCACGCGGGAAGGGAGCGCGCGGTGCTCCCACACACCCCGTTCGCCCTGAGCCTGTCGAAGGGCGGGTCGCCCCTCGCACCCCCGCCCCTGTGGCACGACGTGCTTCGACAAGCTCAGCACGAACGGGACTGATCCGACCGTTCTGCGCCCTTGGCGTCCTCCGCGCCTCTGCGCCTCCGCGCGCAAAAAACGTTCACGCGAAGCCGAGAAGCCGCAAAGAGGTAGGCACCGGCCGCCAGCCACCTGCCCTCCCCATCACGAGAAAGACAGGCGGACGCCTGCCACCGGCAATGCCCCCTTCGCGTCTTCGCGTCTTCGCGCGAACACAAAAAAGACCCGGTACGTCACCGTACCGGGCCAGGGTCGTCCGCAGGAGGAACGTCGGTGGGGTGCGGGACCTGCCGTCCCGCTCCCGATCAATTGTAGGCGCGCTCGCCATGCTCGCCGAGGTCGAGGCCTTCCTGCTCGACTTCGGGGCTGACGCGCAGGCCGGTGAGCAGCTTGGCGATGGTGATCGCGATCACCGTGCCGATCGAGGCCCAGACGATCGTCGTCGCGACCGCCTCGATCTGCACCAGCAGCTTGGCGCCCATGGCGTAATCCGCCGCACCCGGTCCGCCGAGCGAGGGCGCATAGACGATGCCCGTGCCGATCGCGCCGATCATGCCGCCGATGCCATGCACACCGAAGGCGTCGAGCGCGTCGTCATAGCCGAGCTTGGGCTTCAGCACCGACACCGCGAAGAAGCAGACCACCGAAGCAACCGCACCCAGCACGATCGCACCGAACGGGCCGGAGTTACCGGCAGCCGGCGTCACCGCAACCAGGCCGGCGACGATGCCCGAACAGAAGCCCAGCGCCGACCCCTTGTGACCGCGCACCCGCTCGATCAGCATCCAGAACAGGCCGCCGCTCGCGGTCGCGACGAAGGTGTTGATCATCGCAAGACCCGCCGAGCCATTGGCTTCCAGCGCGCTACCCGCATTGAACCCGAACCAGCCGACCCACAGCAGGCCGGTGCCGACGCCCGTCAGGGTCAGCGAATGCGGCGGCATCGGCGTATTGGGATAGCCCATGCGCTTGCCGAGCATCAGCGATGCGACCAGCGCCGAGACGCCCGCGTTGATATGCACCACGGTGCCGCCCGCGAAATCGAGCGCGCCCGCCTTGAAGAACAGGCCAGACGATGCCCACACCATGTGCGCGATCGGGAAGTAGACGATCGTCAGCCAGACGGCGCCGAACGCCATCACCGCGCTGAACTTCATCCGCTCGACCACCGATCCCAGCACCAGCGCGACGGTGATCGCGGCAAAGGTCATCTGGAAGCAGATGAAGACATATTCGGGGATTTCGACGCCCGCAGTGAAGGTCGCCGACTGCGACGCCGCGGTCACGCCCTTCAGGAACGCCTTGTCGAAGCTGGCGATGAAGTTGGTCAGGAACCCGCCGCCGGCCACGTCCGGTCCGAAGGCGAGGGAATAGCCGTACATCACCCAGACCAGCATCGCGAGGCACGCGACCGCGCCGATCTGCGTCATCACCGACAGCATGTTCTTGGCGCGGGTGAGACCGCCGTAGAACAGCGCGAGGCCCGGCAGGATCATCATCATCACCAGCACGGTGCTGGTCATCATCCAGGCGGTGTCGCCCTTGTTGACCGTCGCGACGACGGGTGCCGCCGCGGGCGCCGCCTGGGCGAAGGCCGGCAGTGCGGTGAAGGCGGCGGCAACGCAGGCCGCCCCGACACCGGCGATTGTGTGTGTCAGCTTCATCTTACCCCCCCTCAGAGCGCCGAATCGTCGGTTTCGCCGGTGCGGATGCGCACCGCCTGCCCGACGTCGAGCACGAAGATCTTGCCGTCGCCGATCGCGCCGGTGTTCGCCGATGCCTGGATCGCCTCGACGACCCGGTCGGCCAGGTCAGCGGCGCACACCACCTCGATCTTGATCTTGGGCACCATGTTGGTGCTGTATTCGGCGCCGCGGTAGATTTCGGTCTGGCCCTTCTGGCGGCCGAACCCCTTGACCTCGGTAACCGTCATCCCTGCCACCCCCAACGTGGTGAGCGCTTCCCTCACCTCGTCGAGCTTGAACGGCTTGATGATCGCAATGACCAGCTTCATCCCTGCCCCCTTCGCATCAGACGGTATGCTGCATCGCAACGACCGTGCCATTTACGATTTGGCAGGATTTCAGGGCATTTCGTGCGCTAGTCCCGTCAGCAACGTCAGATTATTGTGCAGTGCGCTTTCTCTGCCCAAAAATCAGGCAGTGCCGACGATGTCCTGCGCCGCCGTCAGATCGTCCTCGTCCACCATCACGCGGACCGGGATCAGCAGATAGCTGCCATCGGCGATGCTCGCGCCGCCATCGAAGGCGATCGCCGCAATCCCTTCCGCCGCCAGCCGCCCGACGAGGATATTGGCCAGGTTGCGATCATAGCGACCGAGTTCGACGAGGGACATGGTTGCACTCCGTTGACGCGCATGGATGATGCGCATACTTTCACCGCATGAAGCACGATCCGATCCGCACCGGCAAGCGCAGGGCCGTCAACGTCTCGATCGACACCGGCATCGTCGCGGCTGCCAGGGAAGCCGGGGTCAATATGTCCCGAGTGAGTGAAGACGCGCTACGCGTGGCGATCAAAGCTGCGCAGGAGGCGCGATGGCGCGAGGATAATGCTCACGCCATCGAAGGCTGGAACCGCTGGTACGAGAAAAACGGTCATCCACTCGAAAAGTACCGCGCCTGGTGATGGCCCAATTCGACGTCTACATTCTACCCGACGGCGCACATGTCGTCGACGTCCAGTCTCCACTGGCGAGTGTCCACCGTACGCGGCTGGTGATCCCGCTGATCGACCCTTCCGATGATACAAACGTCGTCGGCCGGCTGAACCCTCAGGTGACGTTGGACGGCGAACCATGGCTGCTCGCCACGCACTTCGCCGTCACGCTGGACGCCAAACTGCTCCGTGGACGCATCGGATCGCTCGCGGATCAGGAATGGACGATCAAGGCCGCGCTCGACTTCCTCATCAACGGCTTCTGAACCCTCAGGCCGCCGTCCCCCCCACCGTCAGCCCATCGACCAGCAGCGTCGGTTGCCCCACGCCCGCGGGCACGCTCTGTCCGCCCTTGCCGCACACGCCAATCCCTTCGTCCAGCGCGAAGTCGTTGCCGATGCCCAGCACTTTGGTCAGCACCGTCGGCCCGTCGCCGATCAGCGTCGCGCCCTTGATCGGCGCGCCCAGCTTGCCGTTCTCGATCCGGTACGCCTCGGTGCAGGAAAAGACGAACTTGCCCGAAACGATATCCACCTGCCCGCCGCCGAAGCTCTTGGCGAAGATGCCCATCTTCACGCGCGACAGCAGCTCGGCGGGATCGTCCGTGCCGTCCTTCATGAAGGTGTTGGTCATCCGCGGCATCGGCGCATGCGCAAAGCTCTCGCGCCGCCCATTGCCCGTCGCGGCCACGCCCATCAGCCGCGCATTGAGCCGGTCCTGCATATAGCCCTTCAGGATACCGTCCTCGATCAGCACCGTCTCGCGCGTCGGCGTGCCCTCGTCGTCGATCGACAGCGAACCGCGCCGGTCAGCCAGTGACCCGTCGTCGACCACCGTCACGCCCGGCGCCGCGACCCGTTCGCCGATCCGACCCGAGAACGCGCTCGTCCCCTTGCGGTTGAAGTCGCCCTCCAGCCCGTGGCCGATCGCCTCGTGCAGCAGCACGCCGGGCCAGCCCGGCCCGAGCAGCACGGTCATCTCGCCCGCCGGCGCCGCGACCGATTCGAGGTTGACCAAAGCCTGCGCCAGCGCCTCGTCGATCCCGCGATTCCACACCGCCGGCTCCATCAGCCGCTCGTACAGATAGCGCCCACCGATGCCGAAGCTGCCCGTCTCGCGCCGGCCATTCTGTTCGACGACGATCTGGATGTTGAGCCGCACTAGCGGCCGCACGTCGGTCGCGACAAAGCCGTCGGGCCGCACGATCTCGACCACGCTCCACGTGCCGCTGAGGCCGACCGACACCTGCGCCACGCGCGGATCGCGCGCCCGCGCCGCGGCATCGATCGTCTGGCACAAATTCACCTTGTCGGCGAACGGCACCAGGTCGAGCGGATCGGCGTCGGTGTAGAGGTGGCGATTGTTGCCCTGCGGCGGCGGCACCTTCGCCCCTTTCGACGGGTCGATCAGCGCCATCGTCTCGCCCGCGCGGCGGATCGCCGCTTCGGACAGCTCGTTGGCATGAGCGAAGGCGGTCATCTCGCCCGACACGGCGCGCAGGCCGAAGCCCGCATTGGTGTCGTAGCTCGCGGTCTTCAGCCGCCCGTCATCGAAGCCGAATGCCTCGGCCTTGCGATATTGCAGATAGAGTTCGCCATCGTCGGCGGCCCCCAGCGTTTCGGCGGTCAGCCGCAGCGCGGCGTCGGGCGACAGCGCGTCGCGATACAGGAACGAGCGGGGATCGGCGGATACGGTCATACCCGCCAATATAGGCGCGCGATGCGGCCCGACTAGTTAGCGCGGGCTCGCGCCTTCCGAAATGTCGCGCAACGTCGCCTGATCGACGCCATCCGCCGGCCCGCCGATCAGCACGAAGCGCCGATCGCAATAGCCGCAGTCGATATAGCCATGCTCGTCGATCTGCAGGAACACGCGCGGATGGCCGAGCGCCGCACCGCCGGGAATGTCGGTGGCGCCGTCGCAGGCGACGCGGCGTTGGGAGACACGGACGATTTCGGGCGGCGCGATCATGCGCCAGCGGATAGCAAGGCACGCTCGTCCCATCAATCCTCCGCTACGTCTTCGCCCTCCCCCCTTCGTCATTCCCGCGAAGGCGGGAATCCAGACGGGCGAACGGTGCGGTTCCATCGTCGAGGTTCGAGGTTATGGATTCCCGCCTTCGCGGGAATGACGGCGAAGGACGACACGTTGCCCACCGGAATGGGTTGCACCCCGCCGCCACAAGCGTATGCCCCGCTCCATGACCGAGGCCGCGATCCGCATCCAGAACCTCTGCAAGACCTATCAGGGCGGCAAGCGCGCGCTCGATGGCGTCAGCTTCGACGTGCCGCGCGGCCAGATCTTCGGCCTGCTCGGCCCCAATGGCGCCGGAAAATCGACGCTCATCAACATCCTCGCCGGCTTGGTGAACAAGACCGAGGGCAGCGCCGAGATCTGGGGCTTCGACATCGACGCGCATCCGCGCAACGCCAAGGCGTCGATCGGCATCGTCAACCAGGAAATCCTGTTCGACCCCTTCTTCACGCCGATCGAGACGCTGGAAATCCAGGCAGGCCTCTACGGCGTTCCCAAATCGCAGCGCCGCAGCCTCGACCTGCTGCGCGCGGTGCATCTGGAGGACAAGGCGAACGCCTATGCCCGCACGCTGTCGGGCGGCATGAAGCGGCGGCTGATGGTCGCCAAGGCGATGGTCCATTCGCCCCCCGTCCTCGTCCTCGACGAACCGACCGCGGGCGTCGACATCCAGCTGCGCCAGCAATTGTGGGCCTATGTCCGCGAATTGAACGCCGCCGGCGTCACCGTCGTCCTCACCACCCATTACCTCGAAGAGGCCGAGGAATTGTGCGATCGCATCGCGATCATCAACCACGGCCGCCTGATCGCCAACGAACCGACCCGCGACCTCGTCGGCAAGGCGCAGGAAAAGGTGGTGGCGGTCACCGTCGACCGCGACGTCGCGACGCCGCCGCAGAACGCCTGTTTCGCCAAGATCGTCCTGAAAGGCAGCCGGACGCTCGAAATCACCTATGCCAAGGATCGGGTGAATGCCGGCGAAGTCCTCGCCGCGGTGCAGAACGACGGCTTCGGCATCGTCGACGTGACGACCAAAGAACCCGATCTGGAAGACGTGTTCCTCAGCCTCACCCGCACCGACGCCTGAGCAATCTTACGATAACGAAACAAAACCGTACGTCGGCAATAGTACGTCAAACAAACGAATCCGGTCCGAAAATCACCTCAAAGTCGTTCTGACAGAAATGTTTAGATCGACTTGAGGCAACATCCTCCATGCCCCGTCATGGAGGAAAGAGAATGACCGGAGTTGATGTTCGCACCGACGCCGTCAGCGCCCGCACCGCGGGCCGCGGCCGCAGGAGGATTGCGGCAATTCTGTCCCATACGGGCGGATCGATGCTGATCGAATTCGCCGTTCTGCTGCCGGTGATGCTGATGCTGACCTTCGGCATCATTTCCTACGCCTGGTGGTTCCTGGTCGCGAACGGCATCCAGCAGGCCGCGAACGACGGCGCGCGCGCCGCCATCGCCGGCCTCGATGCGACCGAACGGCGCAATCTCGCCACGGGCAAGGCGACCGAGCATCTCAAGAATCTCGGCCGCTACGATATGCAGCGCGCCACGATCGCGGTCAGCGAGGGGACGGGCCAGCTGACCATCACCGTCAGCTACGATGCCAGCCGCGATGGCAATTTGCGCCTGCCCTTCGTGCCCGCGCCGCCCAGCCGCATCGTCCAGCGCGCCACCATCCTGCTGGGGGGCCTGTGAGGGTTCGATTGGCGGTCCCCCCGTTCGGACGACTAGCGCGCGACCGGCGCGGCAGCGTCGCGGTCATGTCGGTCTTCCTGATCATCATCTTCCTCAGCGCCGCCTCGCTCGCCGTCGATTACGGCTGGATGGTCGTGCGCAAGCGCCAGCTGCAGGGCATCACCGATCGCGCCGCAATGGCCGCCGTGCTTCAGGGCGGCGACCCGCGCACCGCGGCGCAAAGCGCCGTCGCCGCCGACAGCGCGCCCAGCGTCACGATCGTCACGGCGCAATCGGGCGCCTACAACCCCGATCCGGCGGTCGCGGTGGCGGCGCGCTTCCAGCCGGCCGCCAATGGCGTCGCCGCGGTGCAGGTGCTGGCGAGCCAGCGCATCCCCCTGTTCTTTTCCGGTATCCTCACCGGTCGACGCTACGTCGACCTGCGCGCCGCGGCGATCGCCGCGCGGACGGGGGAGGCGGCGATCAGCGTCGGCAGCCGCCTGGTCCACGTCCAGGGCGGCGTTCCGGGCATGCTGCTGTCGCAGCTGGCGGGCGTCGATCTGAACCTCAACGTCGCCGATTACAACGCTTTGGTCGGCGCCAACGTCGATCTCTACGCTTTGTCCGGCCTGCTCAAGACGCGCGCCGGGGTCGGCCTGGGCACGTTCGACAGCACCGCCTCGGCGGTGGTAGACCTGCCGACGCTCGTCACCGCGATGGCCGATGCGGCGACCCCGGGGACCGGCGCCTCCGTGCTGCGCAGCATCGCGGTCAAACTGCCCCCGACCAAGGTCGATCTCGCCCGCATCGTGAAGCTGGGCGACGGCACCATCCTGAAATCGCTCAACGTCGGCGCGGACGAGCTGCTGCGCGAAGCGCTGATCGGCACAGGCGGCGACCGCCAGCTGACGCTCGACCTCGGCGGACAGGTGATGGGCGTCGGATCGACCAAGGCGACGGTCATCATCGGCAGCCGCGTCGCCACCTCGCCCTGGGTGCGCGTCGGCCGCGATTCGTCGGTAACGGTCAGCACCTCGCAGATCCGCATCGCGCTCAACGCGCGGATCGACGTCGCCGGCCTCGGCCTCGCCACCGCCAATCTGCCGGTGATCCTGGAGGGCGCCGGCGGCGAGGCACGGCTCGCCTCGGTCGCCTGCGGCACCGGCGGCGCGACCGTCGGCGTCGACGGGCGGGTCACGCCGATGCGTGCCATCATCGGCCAGGTGTCCGACACCGCACTGCGCAACCTCAATGCGCCGCTCCAGCCCCAGCCCGCCACCTTGCTGTCGGTACTGGTGACCGCCGTGACCGGCCTCGCCGACGTGCAGGTCGGCGGCAGCGACTGGACGCGGGCGACCTTCACCCCGGGCGATATCGCCGACCGTGCGGTCAAGACGATCAACACCACCCAGGCCTTCGGTGGCCTCATCGCCTCGCTGCTCCAGCGGCTCGATCTCCGGATCAGCGTGCTCGGGCTCACGGTCAGCACGTCGCCGGTCACCGCTCCCCTGCTCAGCGCCCTGTCCGGCGTCGCGCCCGCGCTCGACGGCATCCTCGAACAAGTGCAACAGCTTGCCGGCGTCCGCATCGGACAGGCCGACCTGCGCGTCGTCGGCGCACGCTGCGGCGCACCGGCACTCGTAGGCTAACCCGCCCCACCCCGTGAGAAGGCCACCGCCCTCACGCCTCGCGCGGCTGCGTATCCAGCCACCGCCGCATCCGCCGGCACCCATCGTCACTCATCACGATCCACGAACGCCGATGGTCCTGATGATCGGCGATCCGCTCGCAATAGCCCAGCGCCTCCAGCCGCGCGATCCAGCGCAGGCCGGTCGATTCGGACACGCTGCACTGCCGGCTGAGCGTCAGCATGCTGAGCCGTACGCCCTCCTCCTGCGCGATGAACAATTGCAGCAACGCCTCCAGCGCCGGCTCGGCGAACAGCTCGGCCGCGAAATGGTCGCGGATCGATCGATGGCGCTGCAACGCCGCGCGCGCGGCGACGGAATATTGCGTCTGTCCGATCAGAACGGTCATGGGCACCGCCTCCCTGAAGCGGCTTGTCCCGAGGCCGCGTCGAACTTGTCACACGTGAGTCACAAGACGCAGAGCGCAGCAATCGGTTTCCCGCCGTCGTACCAATTGCGGGATCGGCCGGCCCCTATGCGAAACCGGCTGTCCTACACGCCCCGATTCGTGCCACAGCGGTCCGATGCCCGATCCCTGCCCCGCCCTGCCCGCCGGCCGCCATCCTTGCGGTGGGACGTACGGGGGGCGTTTCCGGATGATACGTATCGTCCACTTCGTCCACTTCCGCGGGCCCGAAGGGGTCACACGATGAGCGAATCACCCCCCGCCACCGACGTGCTGATCGTCGGCTCGGGCGCCGCCGGGCTCACCGCGGCGCTCAATCTCGCGGATCGGTTCAAGGTCACGGTCCTCGCCAAGGGCGCGCTCAACGAAGGATCGACCGCTTGGGCGCAAGGCGGAATCGCCGCGGTGCTCGAACCCGGCGATACGTTCGACAACCATGTCGAGGATACGATGGTCGCCGGCGCCGGCCTCAACGACCGCGATATCGTCGAATTCGTCGTCGAGAACGCCCCCGCTGCGATTCAACGCCTGACGCAGCTCGGCGTCCCCTTCGCCACGGAAGGGAACGCGCTCCACCTCACCCGCGAAGGCGGCCATTCGCATCGCCGCATCGTCCATGTCGCCGACGCGACCGGCTGGGCGGTGCAGGAGGCGCTGCAACGCGCCGCCGAGGCGCATCCTAACATCACGCTCGTCCCCGATCAGGTCGCGATCGACCTGGCGACCAGCCGGCACGAACAGCGCTATTCGGGCGCGGGCAACGTCTGGGGCGTCTATGCGGTCGATCGGGGCACGGGCCGCGTCACCCTCTACACCGCGCGCGCGACGATCCTCGCCACCGGTGGCGCAGGCCGCACCTACCTCTTCTCCACCGCGCCGCGCGGCGCGACCGGCGACGGCATCGCCATGGCGTGGCGCGCGGGCTGCCGCGTCTCCAACATGGAGATGATGCAGTTCCACCCGACCTGCCTCTACAATCTCGAGGTCAAGAACTTCCTCATCACCGAAGCGGTGCGTGGCGAGGGCGGGCGGCTGATCAACCCGACCACCGGCAAGCGCTTCATGTCCTACTATGACGCCGAGCGGATGGAGCTGGCGCCGCGCGACGTGGTGGCGCGCGCGATCGATGCCGAGATCAAGCGCTACGGCCTCGATTACGTCCATCTCGACATCAGCCATCAGCCGCCAGAGTTCGTGAAGGGCCACTTCCCCAACATCTACGAAAAGCTGATCGGGCTCGGCATCGACATGACGACGCAGCCAATCCCGGTGGTGCCCGCGCAGCATTACACTTGCGGCGGCATCGTCATCGACCGCGACGGCCGCACCGACCTGCCCGGCCTCTATGCGGCGGGCGAATGCACCGAAAGCGGGCTGCACGGCGCCAACCGCCTCGCGTCCAACAGCCTGCTCGAATGCTTCGTCTTCGGCGAGGCGTGCGCCGACCATATCGCCGCGCATTGGGACAGCCTGCCCCCCGTCCCCGTCATCCGGCCCTGGGACGAAAGCCGCGTCACCGATTCGGACGAAGAGGTGGTCATCAAGCAGAACTGGACCGAAATCCGCCGCTTCATGTGGAATTACGTCGGCATCGTCCGCACCACAAAGCGGCTGGAGCGCGCGCAGCATCGCATCCAGATGCTGACCGGCGAGGTCGCCGATTACTACGGCCATTTCCGCGTGACGCCCGACCTGATCGAGCTACGGAACCTGCTCCAGACCGCCGAGCTGATCGTGCGGTCGGCGCTCCACCGCCACGAAAGCCGCGGGCTGCATTACACGCTCGACTATCCGCAGACGGCGGCGGAGGCCGTCGACACGGTGTTGGTGCCCTGATGCCGACGCGATTCGCCGCGCGTGCGCCGCGCTTCACCGCAGCGGCTTGTTTCGCCGGTATCCGCACCCGAAATGGCGGATATGGAGGATGCTACGCCTAGCGGGGGCCAGTTCACGATTATGATAGCGTACGGCCGGTCGGCCCGATCCATCCTGATGACCGGCGCGTGCGCCGCACTCGCCGCCTGCGGTTCGAATGCGCGGCCGGGCGGCAATGGTCCGGTGCCGGCGGTGACCACGCCCTCTGCCGCGGTGTCGATCCCCATCCCCGCCGCCGCGCCGCCACCGCGCCGGGTCGCGCCCGCCCGCCTCACCGCGGCGATCGACAGCCTCGCCCGCAATTTCGACGGCAAGTTCGGCATCGCGATCCGCGCGGTCGACGACGGCTGGACTGTCACCTCGCCCGGCGCGCGCACCCGCATGCCGCAACAGTCGGTCAGCAAATTGTGGGTCGCGATGACGCTGATGGACCTGCGCGACCAGGGCAAGGCGCGGCTCGACGATCCCGTCGTCGTCCGCGACCAGGATTTGACGCTGTTCCACCAGCCGATCGCGATGCTGGTGAAGGGCGATGGCTATCACACCACCGTCGGCGAACTGCTCACCCGTGCCCTCACGCACAGCGACAATACCGCCAACGACCGCCTGCTGACCTATGTCGGTGGCCCGCAGGCGGTGCGCGCGATGATCGAGCGCAAGCAATTGGGTGACATCCGCTTCGGTCCCGGCGAACGCCTGCTCCAGTCGAAGACCGCCGGCCTCGTCTGGAACCAAGCGACGATGTCGAAGGGCAATGGCTTCGAACTCGCCCGCTCGCGTCTGTCGCCCGAGGTGCGCGCTGCGGCGCTCGACGCCTATGTCAACGATCCGCCCGACGGCGCCGCGCCGCTAGCCATCGCCGATGCGCTCGCGCGCCTCGCGCGCGGCGAATTGTTCAGCGAAACCTCGACGCGCATCCTGCTCGACACGATGGGCGCCTCGGTCACCGGCCGCGCCCGCCTGCGCGCCGCGATCCCGGCGGGCTGGAAGATCGCGCACAAGACGGGCACGGGCCAGGACCTGGGCTCGCGCAACGCCGGCTTCAACGACGTCGGCCTGCTCACCGCCCCCGACGGTCGCCGCTACGCGATCGCCGTGATGATCGGCGACAGCCGCCGCCCGATCCGCGAACGCCAGCAACTGATCCAGGCGGTGGCAGCCGCCGTCGCGACCGACGCCACCTCCTAAAGTCCTCCCTCGGCGCAGCCGGGGGAGGGGGACCGCTCGGCTTTAGCCGAGTGGTGGAGGGGGCATCGCCCCAAACGCCGGCTTCGCCGTATCCTCCCCCTCCGTCAGCGCTGTCGCGCTGCCACCTCCCCCTGGCGGGGGAGGAGCTGGCCCCGTTTGTGCCCCAAAAGCCACACTCCGCCAAAGCTTGCAGCCCTGCTCGCCAGAGGTTGGTGCGCCCCCGCCGATCCGCTAAACGGACCCACGATGCCCCATCTCTATCTCGTCGACGGCTCGGGCTATATCTTCCGCGCCTACCACCGCCTGCCGCCGCTCACCAACCGGCACGGCGAGCCGGTCGGCGCCGTCTATGGCTATACCGCCATGCTGTGGAAGCTCGCCGACGAGCTGCACAAGGCGGATGGCCCGACGCACATGGCGGTCATCCTCGACAAATCGTCGCAGACCTTCCGCAACGCGATGTACGATCAGTACAAGGCGCACCGCCCGCCGCCGCCGGAAGATCTGGTCCCGCAATTCCCGATGATCCGCGACGCCACCCGCGCCTTCTCACTGCCCTGCATCGAGGAGGAAGGCTGGGAGGCGGACGATCTGATCGCCAGCTACACCAAGGCCGCGCTGGCGCAGGGCTGGCAGGTGACGATCGTCAGTTCCGACAAAGATCTGATGCAGCTGATGACCGATCCGTCGGTCGACATGCTCGACACGATGAACAACCGCCGCCTCGGTCCCGATGCGGTGGTGGAGAAGTTCGGCGTCGGCCCGGAAAAGCTCGGCGACGTGCTCGCACTGATGGGCGACAGCGTCGACAACGTGCCCGGTGTCCCCGGCGTCGGCCCGAAGACCGCCGCCAAGCTGATCCTGGAGCATGGCGATGTCGAGGGCGTGCTCGCCGCCGCGGCGTCCGACACGTTCAAGAAGGGCAAGCTCAAGGAGAACCTGATCGAGCATGCCGAGGCCGCACGCCTCAGCCGCAAGCTGGTCGAATTGGCCTGCGACGTCCCGCTCGTCCATCCGCTCGAAGAACTGGAACTGCCCGCGAGCGGCATTCCCGATGCCCCGTTGCGCGCCTTCCTGGAGCATCACGGCTTCAAGACGCTGATGAACCGGTTGGGTCAGGTCGCCGACGCCCCCGTCGCGGCGCCGGCGGACGTGCCGTTCGAGGCCGATCCGCCGTGCGACCACGATGGATACGAGACGGTGGTCGATACCACGACGCTCGACCGCTGGGTCGCCGAGGCGCAACACCAAGGCTGGGTTGCGATCGATACCGAGACGACCGGGACCGACGCGACGCGCTGCGATCTGGTCGGCGTGTCGCTCGCCTTGGGCGCCAACAAGGCGTGCTACATCCCGTTGGGCCACGGCACCACCGATCTGCTCGCCGAATCGCCGGTGCAGATCGACCGAACCGACGCACTCGCGCGGCTGAAGACGCTGTGCGAGGACGCATCCGTCCTCAAGATCGGGCACAATCTGAAATTCGACATGATCGTACTCGGTCTCGCCGGCATCGCGGTGGCGCCGCACGACGATACGATCGTCATGAGCTTCGACCTTGACGCCGGGCTGCACGGCCATGGCATGGACGAGCTCGCCGCGACGCATCTGTCGCACAGCTGCATCGCCTATAAGGACGTGGTCGGCACGGGGAAATCGCAGCGCGGTTTCCACGAGATCGACCTCAAATCGGCGACACGCTACGCCGCCGAGGACGCCGACGTCACCTATCGCCTGTGGAAACGCTTCAAGGCGCGGCTGCCCGCCGAAGAGGCGACGCGCGTCTACGAGATGGTCGACCGGCCGCTGGTGCCGGTGATCGCGCGCATGGAAACGCGCGGGATCAAGGTCGATCGCGAGAAATTGTCGGCGCTGTCGGCCGGGTTCAGCGAGCAGATCGCCGCGCTCGAAACCGTGATCCACGGCCTCGCCGGGGCGCCGTTCACGATCGGTAGCCCCAAGCAGCTGGGCGACGTCTTGTTCGAACGGATGGGCATCAAGGGCGGCCGCAAGGGCAAGTCCGGCGTCTATTCGACGGACGTCACCGAGCTGGAGCGGATCGCCGCCGACAAGGATTCGCCCGGTGCCGAGATCGCCGCGCGTGTGCTCGACTGGCGCCAGCTGACCAAGCTCAAGAACACCTATACCGACGCGCTGCAGAACGAGATCAACCCGCGCACCGGCCGCGTCCACACCAGCTACAGCCTGACGGGTGCGCAGACCGGCCGCCTGTCCTCGACCGAGCCGAACCTGCAGAACATCCCGATCCGCACCGAGGTGGGGCGGCAGATTCGCGACGCCTTCGTCGCGGAACCGGGCAACGTCATCCTGGCGGCCGACTATTCGCAGATCGAGCTGCGGCTGGCGGCGCATATGGCCGACGTCCCGGCGCTGAAGGCCGCCTTCGCCAATGGCGATGACATCCACTCGCTCACCGCGATGGAGCTGTTCGGTGAGGTCAACCGCGACACGCGCGGACGGGCGAAGACGATCAACTTCGCGATTCTCTACGGCATCAGCCGCTGGGGGCTGGCGGGGCGGCTCGACGTCACCGCCGACGAGGCGCAGGCGATGATCGACCGCTATTTCGATCGCTTCCCCGGCATCAACACTTACATCGCCGAGACGACGCAGAGCGTGCGCGAGCGCGGCTATACGACGACGCTATTCGGGCGGAAGACGCACTTCCCGCGCATCCGCAGCAAGGTGCAACACGAACGCCAGGGCGCCGAACGCGCCGCGATCAACGCGCCGATCCAGGGCACCAGTGCCGACATCATCAAGCGCGCGATGGTGCGGATGGAGCCCGCGCTGCTCGCCGCGGGGCTGCCGAACGTGCAGATGCTGCTGCAGGTCCACGACGAACTGGTATTCGAATTGCCCGAAGGCGACGTCGAGGCGGCCAAGCCGGTGATCGAGCGCGTCATGGCAGAGGCTGCCGCACCGGCTGTTTCTCTGTCGGTGCCGCTGGGAATTGAGATCGGCGTCGGTGCGAGCTGGGGAGCGGCGCATTGATCGTGGCCGTCCCGCGCCCGCCCTCACCCTTCCCACCCGGCTCCGCCGGGCGGGCCCCTTCCCTCTCCCAATGGGAGAGGGAGGGAGCGCCGAAGGCGCGGAAGGGTGAGGGCGGCTTGCCCATTCTGTCGTGACCGAAACCAAGGACATCGATGCGCTCGCCAAAGGCGGCCGCACCAATATCGCGGGCTTCGTCCTGCGCCTCGCCGCGCGCATCCCGTTCCTGTTCATCGCGGGCCGGCTATACGGCCCGGACCTCGTCGGCCGCTTCGCGCTTGCCGTGGTGGTGGTCGAACTCGCCGCGCTCGTCGCAACGCTCGGCCTGAAGCGTGGCCTTGCGCAAGCCCTGTCCTCCTCCGACCAGCCGCACGTCTGCGTGGTGTGGGACGCGCTCGCGCTCGCCTTCGTCCTGTCGATGGCGGCGAGTGCGGTGCTGATCGCCTTTCCGGAGGTGATGTACGCCAACACGCATGTGACGGGGCTGGACCGCTTCCTGCCCTGCATCATCGTCGCGGTCGCCTGGTCCGACGTCAGCCTCGCCGCCCTCGCCTATCGCCACAATGTGAAGGCGACCGTCACCGCACGCGCGGTGGTCGAGCCATGGACGATCTCGATCGCCGCCTGGGTGTTCTCGTTCGTCACGATCAAGGATGGCCTCGTCCTCTCCTATGTCGCGTCGATGATCGCGGCGCTGATCGCCAGCTTCGTGCCCTTCATCCGCAGCTACGGCGTGCCGCATGGCTGGTCGCCGCATCTGGGGCAGCTGTTCCGCCTCGCTCGCGCCAATGCGCCCTTGGCCGGGGCGGACGCGCTGGAATGGGGCACGCGCAACGTCGATCGCTTCATCCTGGGCGTGATGTTCGAACCCAAGGTCGTCGGCATCTATTACATGGCGCAGCAGGTCGCATCGCTGCCGCAGAAGCTGAAAACCAGCTTCGATCCCATCCTCGGCCCCGTCATCACGCAGAGCCTGGCGGTGAACGATCGCGTCGCCATCGCCAATCAGGTGCGGCAGGTCGCCTTCTGGATCATGGCGGCGCAGACCGGCCTTGCGCTGATGGGTTCGATTCCCGCCGAAGCGGTGATGGGCGTCGTCGGGCCGCAATTCGTGTCGGGCAGCGCGGCGCTCGGCTTCCTGCTGTTCGCCGAAGTGCTCGCCTCGACCGGCGCGGTGTGCGAATCGGCGCTGGTCTATACCGCGCGCCACCGTAACCTGATGATCTCCATCGCGATGCTGGGCGTGCAGATCGCACTGAGCTTCGCGCTGATCCTCGGCATGCGACGGCTGGGCCTGCCGCAGACGTGGCAGGCGGCGGGGCCGGCAGTGGCGCTGATGATCGGCGTCGGCCTTACCTCGATCATCAAAGCCCGGCTGCTCGGGCGGATCCTGTCCGCACCGGTATCCCCGTGGCGCTGGTCGCTGGCGGGGGCGGCGCTGGCCGCGATCGTCGTCGGCGCGGCGTTCACGATGCTGCCGCACGACTTCGAATGGCTGGAGCTCGCCGGCGGCGAACCCGCGATCGCCGCGACTTATCTGTTCGTGCTGTGGAAATGGGCGTTCGGCCCGGCGGACCGGGCCTTGTTCGGCAAGATGCCGACCGCGGAGGAAGCGACGCTGCCCAACGTCGGATCGCCGGTGCGGTGAACCGAAGTCCTCCCCCGCCAGGGGGAGGTGGCGCCGCGAAGCGGTGACGGAGGGGGCGGAAAGCGACGTCCTCAAAAACGACGCGCGCTGCTTACCTCCCCCTCCACCATTCGGCTGACGCCGAACGGTCCCCCTCCCCCTGGCGGGGGAGGACTCAGACCGTCCCGGTCAGTGGCGGAAGTGACGCATGCCGGTGAAGACCATCGCCAGCCCCGCCGCATCGGCCGCCGCGATCACCTCGTCGTCGCGGATCGAACCGCCGGGCTGGATCACCGCGGTCGCGCCGGCTTCCACCGCCGCCATCAGGCCGTCGGCGAAGGGGAAGAAGGCATCCGACGCCACCGCAGACCCGATCGTCCGCGGCTGCGCCCAGCCGGCCTTCTCCGCCGCGTCCTTCGCCTTCCACGCCGCGATGCGTGCGGATTCGAGGCGGTTCATCTGGCCTGCGCCGACCCCGGCGGTCGCGCCGTCCTTGGCGTAGACGATCGCGTTCGACTTGACGTGCTTGGCGATCGTCCAGGCGAAGCGGCAGTCGGCAAGCTCCTGCTCGGTCGGCGCACGCTTGGTGACGACTTGCAGGTCACCGGGCACGCCCGCGTCGCGATCCTGCACCAGCCAGCCGCCGGCGATCGTCTTGGCGAACAGGCCGGCACGCGCCGGATCGGGGAGTTCGCCGGTCAGCAGCAGACGCAAGTTCTTCTTGGCGGCGAACAGCGCCAGCGCCTCTTCGTCGGCATCCGGCGCGACGACGACTTCGGTGAAGATGCCGGTGATCGCCTTCGCCGTCGCCGCATCGAGCGGGCGATTGACGGCGATGATGCCGCCGAACGCCGACACGGTGTCGCAGGCGAACGCCTCGGCATAGGCGTCTTCCAGCGTCTTGCCCGTCGCGACACCACACGGGTTGGCATGCTTGACGATGACGCAGGTGGGCTGGGCGTCGCGGAATTCGGCGACCAGCTCCAGCGCCGCGTCGGCGTCGTTCAGGTTATTGTAGCTCAGTTCCTTGCCCTGCACCTGCCGCGCCTGGCCGATGCCACGCACGCCGTCATTGCTGGCGTAGAAGGCGGCGGACTGGTGCGGGTTCTCGCCATAGCGCAGCGTTGCCGCGCGGCGCATCGTGACGGGCAGGACGGGCGGGAAGGCCTCGGCCTGATCGACCGTGCCGAACCAGCGCGCGATCGCGCCGTCATAGGAGGCGGTGGCGGCGAAGGCCTTGGCGGCGAACAGGCGGCGCTGATCGAGCGTCGTTTCGCCGCTCGCGACGATGGCGTAGTCGGCGGGGTCGGTGACGATCGCGACATAAGCGTGGTTCTTGGCGGCGGAGCGCACCATGCTGGGCCCGCCGATGTCGATATTCTCGATCACCGTGTCACGGTCCGCGCCGCGAGCGACGGTCGCCTCGAACGGGTAGAGGTTCACGACGACGAGGTCGATCGCACCGATACCGTGGTCGGTCATCGCCTTGGCATGCTCGGCGTCGTCGCGCACCGCGAGCAGGCCGCCATGGACCATCGGGTGCAGCGTCTTGACGCGGCCGTCCATCATCTCGGGGAAGCCGGTGAGGTCGCTGACGTCCTTCACGGTTAGGCCGGCGTCGCGCAGCGCCTTGGCGGTGCCGCCGGTCGAGACGAGCTCGACGCCCTTGTCGGCCAGCGCGCTGGCGAGGTCGACGACCCCCGTCTTGTCGGACACGGACAGCAGGGCGCGGCGGATGGGGATCGTGGTCATGATGGTCCTAGCGGGGGAGGAGTCTCGCGCGCGTTCCCTAGCGACGGATGGCGCCGGGGAACAGGTGGGAGTTGTGCTCGACTGCCTCGAATACGGCCCCGCCAGAGCAATCGGGCACCATGACACATTCCTCCCCTGCCAGGGGGAGGTGGCACCGCGCCAGCGGTGGCGGAGGGGGAGGAAAGGAAGACGCCAGTGAGGAAACGCGCCGCTGCCCTCCCCCTCCACCATTCGGCTGCGCCGAACGGTCCCCCTCCCCCTGGCGGGGGAGGAATGGAGCGTCAGTGATCCACGGGGTCAGATCGCCCGCTTCAGCGCCCAGCTGACGTTGGCGCCACCGGCCGGCGCCTCGCCCGACACGACCAGTTGCTGCGTCGCGACCGGGCGGCCTTCGCCGTCGATCCACAGCGAATCCTCGATCGTCAGCATCCCCCCGCGGCAGCGGAACTGCCACAGCGCACCGCCGGGCAGGCGCAGCAGCGCGGCGAGGCCGTCGGCGGTCGGCGAGGCCTGCACGCCCGCGCCGAGGTGGAAGCGGATGCAGAAGGGCGCCATGCCCGCCTTGCGGCGGCGCCCCTGCGGCAGCAGCGCGTCCTCGCCGCGCAGCTCCTTGCCGTCGCCGGTCAGCATCAACTGGCGGCGGTGGATAAGGCCCCAGCGCCGGACATAGCCGTCGTGGCTCGCCTCGATCCGGCTGGCGACATCCGATTCCTGCCGCGACAGCTCGACCTGCACGACGCCGCGGCCCAGCGTGCCGTCGGCGTGGATCGCGGTGGAGTTGGAATCGCCCACGGTCAGCGTCGAATGCGCCGCGGTGGTGCGCAGCCCTTCGGCAAAGGCGGCGGGCAGTTGCGCGACGGCCGCACGCGCGCCGCCGCAATTGACGATCAACCGCTGCTCGCCGTCGGAAAATTCGAAGGCCAGCGTCGAGGCGCAGCCGCCCTCCACCACCTTGGCGATCGGCGGCGGGGCGGCATCGACGATCAGCACCGCGCCCCCCGCGGCGAGCCGCTGATAACCCCAGTCGCGTGCCTGACGCAGCGGGCGGGTGCGGATGCCGCTCGCCTCGATCAGCGCGGCGAGATCGTCGGCGGTCGCCGGGCCGGCACCCTGCCAGCTCGCTAGCATGCGATCGCCGTGCATGACGCCGAGCAGCGCCGGCACCGCACGGGCGAGCGCGGTCTGCGCCACCTCGGGCATCTCTTCGCGCCGCGCCGTGTAGACCTCGCGCAAGGTGCTGAGCAGCTGAATCGTGTCGGCGAGCATCGCCGGGCTGCGCGACACCGAACCGCCGTCATCGCTCAAACCACTCGCCAGCGCACGCGCGAGACCCGCCTCGCCGAACGCACGGCGCGGATCGCCGCCGGGGATCAGCAGGCCGGCGGTGATGACCCCGCACCAGGCGGCGATCCGCGGCGCGCCCGGCGGTGCCTTGTCCGCACCGCGATCCAGATGGCGGGCGCCGCGCGCCAGCGTGTTGAGAACGCTCGATCGATAGACGAGGTCGGTCGACGACAGGATCAGCGGTGCGTGGCACGTCCAGAACAGCAGCCGCCGGCCCCACAGATCGGGGCGCCACGCCAGCGGATCGATCCGCTCGGCATAATCGTCGAGCCAGCGCGCCATCAGCGCCTCGGCGATCGGCGCACCCTGCGCGCGCGTCGCGACGGTCGACAGATCGCGCAGCCACGCGAAGCTGTGGACGTAATCGGCAAACGGCCGGCCCCAATCGCCACGCTTGAACGCGAGCGTGTCGATCGGGTGCGTCTCGCCCTGGAACGCCAGCTCGCCACGCAGCAACGCATGGCCGCGCCGCACGTCGCCCATCACGGGATCGTCGGGCACCGCAACCAGCTTCAGCGGATAGCGACCCTTCAGTCGCATCGTGTGGATCGGCGTGCGCCACGTCAGCTTGTGAAAGCGTTCGGCAAGCCGCTCGGCGAGGCTAAGCCCCTTGTCGCCGCCGACGCGCATCAGGCGCTTGCCCTCCTCGATCCCGTCGGGGGCATCCGGCCCGTCGAGCGGGGTCACGGGATGACGATGGGGCGACAGGTCGCTCATGCGCGCATCAGCCCCGCAGCGCGGCGATATTGGCGGCGTAGCAGGCCGGCCCGCCACGGAAGGCCGCGGTGCCGGCGACCAGCGCATCGGCCCCCGCCTCGACACAGCGGCGGGCATGCGTCGCATCGACGCCGCCATCGACCTCCAGGTCGATGGCACGGCCGCTGTGATCGATCATCTTGCGGATCGCGGCGATCTTCTTCAGCTGGCTGTCGATGAAGCTCTGCCCGCCGAAGCCGGGGTTAACGCTCATCACGAGGACGAGGTCGACCATGTCGATCAGATAATCGAGCATCTTGGCCGGCGTCGCCGGATTGAGCACAACGCCCGCGCGCTTGCCCAAACCCTTGATATGCTGGATCGTGCGGTGGACGTGCGGCCCCGCCTCCGGATGGACGGTGATCGTGTCGGCGCCCGCCTCGGCGAAGGCGTCGAGGTACAGATCGACCGGCGAAATCATCAGATGGACGTCGAACGGCTTGGTCGTGTGCGGGCGCAGCGCCTTCACCACCGCCGGGCCGATCGTGATGTTGGGGACGAAATGGCCGTCCATGACGTCGATGTGGATCCAGTCGGCGCCCGCGGCATCGATGGCGCGGACCTCTTCGCCCAATTTGGCGAAATCGGCGGACAGGATGGACGGGGCGATGCGGACCGGCTGCATGGCGCCTCTCTAAGCCCCTGTCGGGCGATGGCAATGCGGTTGGGGTGGAGTTTGATCCTTTGCCACACACTCTTCGTCACGCCGGGGTGACGGAGCGGATGGGGCTGATCACACAAGTCCTCCCCCGCCAGGGGGAGGGGGACCGCTCGGCGCCAGCCGAGTGGTGGAGGGGGAGGACAGGGCGGGGTCTGAAGACGGAAGACGCCGTCGCCCTCCCCCTCCGTCGCGGCTCCGCCGCGCCACCTCCCCCTGGCGGGGGAGGACTGGCGTCAGTCCTTGCGCCGCAATCGTGCGACGAAGAAGCCGTCGCAGCCGCCCTCGGCCGCCAGCATCCCCGGCAGCGTGCGGACGTAACCGCCCGGCTGCACCGGGACGCCCGGTGGCAGCAGCGCCGCATCGGGCGCATCGATGGCATAGTCCGGGCGATCGGCCAGGAAGCGTTCCAGCTGCGCCTCGCCCTCCGCCGGCTCCAGACTGCACGTCGCGAAGACCAGGCGACCGCCCGGCTTCACCCAATCGGCGGCGCGGGCGAGCAAACGCGTCTGCAGGCCCGCCATCTCCTCGATGATCGCCGGGTGGACGCGGTGGAGCACGTCCGGATGGCGGCGGAAGATGCCGGTGGCGCTGCACGGCGCGTCGATCAGCAATGCATCGGCCGGCGCATCCGGCGCCCATTTCAGCACGTCGGCGGCGATCACCTCCGCCTTCAGCCGCGTACGGAACAGGTTCTCGCGCAGCCGCTTGATCCGGGCGTTGGACACATCGACCGCGGCCACGCGATAGCCGGCAGCGGCGAGTTGCAGCGTCTTGCCGCCGGGCGCCGCGCACAGATCGATCGCCTGCGCGCCGTCGGCGATCCCGTCGGCCAGCAACCGCGCGGGGATGGAGGCGGCGATATCCTGCACCCACCAGCGCCCCTCGGCAAAGCCGGGCAGTTCGGTCACCGCGGCAGCGTCGGTCAGGCGGACGTGCCCCGGCATCAGGCTGGTGCCGCCAAGCTCGCGCGCCCAGTGTTCGGTCTCGGCGGGGTCGGCGAGGCTGAGGTCGAGCGGCGGCGGCGCGGCGATTGCCTGTGCCGCGCCCTCGACCGTCTCAGGCCCCCAGGCGGCGTCCCACCGCGCCTCGACCTTCGGCGGCAGGGCGGGAATTTCGGGCAGCAGCACGCCCGACCGGACGATCGCGCCGAACACGCCATGCACCAGCTTGCGTGGCCCGCCGTCGACCAGCGGCAGCACGGTCGCGATCGCGGCGTGATGCGGCGTGCCCAGCACCAGCGCCTGCACCAGCGCGATGCGCAGCGCCATGCGCGCCTTGGCATCCTCGGGCAGCGGGCGCTCCGTCACCGAATCGATGAGCGCGTCGAGATCGGGCAGACGCCGCAGCACCTCCGCCGCGATCGCATGCGCCAGCCCCCGGTCGGGCCCGTAGACGTGGCGCGTCGCCGCGACCAGCGCCTGCTCCAGGGGCTCGCCCCGGCGCAGCACCGCGTCGAGCAGGCGGATGGCGGCGCGGCGCGACGGCGTGCCGAGCGGCTCGGCAGCGGCGGCGGGCTCACGATTGAAACGGTGACCGGCTCGGGGACGGCGGGGATCGGGCAAACTTGAGAAACCTTCGGTTCGGAACGATATACGGGTCCCTTAGACCGGAGAGACGCGATGGGCCAACGTCCCGAACATCTGAAGCCGCCCGCCTATCTCAGCAAGAACCCGCCCGTGCCCACCCCGGAGCCGGTCGAGCCGAAGGCGGAAGACCCGTTGGGGCTCGATCCCACGCGCTACGGGGACTGGGAATTGAAGGGCATCGCGATCGATTTCTGATCCGGCATCGACCGGAGCGAAGGACCGTGCCGGAACCAATGGCGTTCCGGCGCGTCCCGCTGGCATGACCCCCCGTCTCCGCGCCGGCAGGCGTTACGTGCCTGTCCTCGTCGCGGTGCCGCTGGTGTTGCTGCTCGTCATCGCGGCCTTTCCCTATGGCGTGTTGAAGGGCGTGGTCGCCGATCGGCTGGCCAAGCGTTTCGGGCGACCGGTGGTGATCGGGGCGATGGACCGGGTGGATACGATCGGCTTCACGCCGACAATCCGCGTCCGCGACGTCACGATCCCGCAGGCCGGCTGGGCCGGCACCGGCAACTTCCTGACCTTGCGCGAAGCGCGGGTCACCTTCCCCGTCTGGCCGCTGCTGACCGGCACCTTCCGCCCGCGCGATATCGTCGCGGAAGGATTGCAACTGGCGCTGGTGCGCGATGCCAACGGCCGCACCAACTGGTCGCGCCCCGGCGAGGCGGAAAGCGGCGGCGCGTCGAGCGACCTCAAGGGGCTGACGATCCGCGACGCCACCATCCGCTATCGCGACGACAAGCGCCGCCGCGGCGCCGTGGTGCAGGTCTCGTCCGACGCACAAGGGCTGCGTGCCAAGGGCAATGGCACGATCCGCGGTGTGCCCGTCCGCATCGCGCTCGATGGCGCGTCCGTCGCACAGCCATCCCCTGGCCCCTGGCCCTTCACCGCGACGATCGACGGCGACCGGCTGTCGATGCGCGCTAAGGGCAGCACCGACGTGCCGCTCGATACCGACGCGATGACGCTGGACGTCACCGCGCGTGCCGCGGACCTCCGCCTGATCGACGCGGTGATCGAGGCGGGGCTGTTCGGCACGCAACCCGTCGCGCTGACCGCGCATGTGCGCCACGACGCGCCCAAGTGGATCGTCAACGACCTGAAGGGCACGATCGGCCAGTCGGACATCGCCGGCCATGTCACGGTCGACAAGCAGGACGGCCGCACGAAGCTGGACGGCGCCGTCACCGCCAACCGCTTCGATTTCGGCGATCTCGCCTCCGACGAAGGCCGCGCGGAAGCGGCCGCGCGCGAACGCGCGATCGGGCCGCATGTCGTGCCCGATACGCGGATCGACCTCAGCAAGATCGGCGAGACCGACGGCCGCATATCGCTCCGCGTCGCGCGCGTCGTCAGCCGCAGCGGACCGACGCCGGTGCGCGCGCTGTCAACGGTATTGGCGCTCGACCATAAGCGGCTCGACGTGGCGCCGCTGACGCTGGTGCTCGCCGATGGCACCGCCAAGGGCAGCCTGCGCGTCGACCAGCGCGACGGCGCGCCCAGCCCGCTGCTGACGGTCGATATGCGGCTGAGCGGCACGCGCGTTGCGGCGCTGCCCGGCACCGGCGGCGACTTCACCGGGCGGATCGCAGCGCGCGCGCGCCTGGCCGGGCGGGGGGATACGATCCGTGCCGCCGTGGGGCGGTCCGACGGCCGCATCGGTTTCGTGGTGCGTGACGGCACGCTGCCGCAGCGCTACGCCGCGGCGCTGGGCTTCGATGCCGGACGCGCGCTGCTGGCGGGGGAGAGCGAACGCGCCCGTCTGCGTTGCGTCGTCGTCGGGCTGAAGGTGACGGACGGCCTGGGCCACGCCGCGCCGATGATCGTCGACACCAGCGCCAGCCAGCTGCGCGGGACCGGCACGTTGCGCTTTCCCGCCGAACGGCTCGATATGCGGCTGACCGGTGCGCCCAAGGGCGACGGCCTGCTCCGCCTGCCCGGCGCCGCCTTCCTCACCGGCACGCTCAGCGCGCCAGAGATCGTCGTGCCGGCGCAGGTCAAATCGGTCGGTAACGTGTTGAAGGCGCTGGGCCGCGCGATCACCGGCAAGCAGGAACCGCGCGCGGGCGATGCCGATTGCGCGGCGTTTTCGGCACGCGTGCTGGGCTCATGACAATCCCCCTCGCCCCCTCGGCACGCCATCGCTAGGATCATACGCATGAACGACACCGCCTCCGCCGGCGGCGCCTCGGGCGCCAGTCTGATCCCCAGCACCACCGATGCCTTCACCGCCGCGCATCTGGCGATCATCGCCATCTTCGCGCTGCTGACGATCGTCGCGATCATCTGGGGCATCCGCCTGAAGCGGCAGCGCCGCACGGCGGAGCGCGATATCGCCGAACATAATGCCGAAGTGGCGCGGACCGCGGACGACACGCCCGCACCGACACCAATAGCCCCGCCACCGCCTCCGGTAGCGGCCCCCGCGCCCGCCCCGACGCCGCCCGTCACCCCTCCGGCACCGCAGGCAACCGATTCCGCGCCCGACGTGCCCGCGGCGGCCGACCCAATCGCCGACGAACCGATCGCCGCCAGCGCACCGCTGGACGCGGCACCGGCGCAGGAAGCCGCGTCCGCACCGGCAGCGCCTGCGCCCGTCAGCGCCGATCCCGCCGGAGCCCCCGTGTCGACGCTGAAGGGCCTCGGCCCCAAGCTCGCCGCGCGTCTGGGCGAACTCGGCATCAGCACCGTGGGTCAGGTCGCCGCGCTCAGCCCCGAACAGGCTGCGGCACTCGATGCGCAGCTGGGGCCGTTCGCCGGCCGGATGGAGCGCGACCGCTGGATCGAACAGGCCCGCTTCCTCGCCGCGGGCGACACGGCCGGGTTCGAACGCGTCTTCGGCCGGCTGTAACGCGCCGGCTCACCTTACTGGTCGAAATCGTTGGTCACGTCGTCGGTGCCGTGCAGGCGGCGCCACAGACCTTGCGTGCCTGCTTCCTGCGCGCGGTTGACGAATTGCGATGCGACCAGCCAACCCTTGATCGGCCGCAGCGGCAATAGCGTCCCCGCGACCATCACCGGCACCGACGTGATCAGATGCACCCAGACGGGCGGCTCGAACGCCACCTGCAACCACACGACGAAGAAGATCAGCGGCAGCGCGATGATACACAGCGAGAAGAAAGCGGGGCCATCGTCCGGCGCGGCGAAGCGATAGTCGAGCCCGCAATGCTCGCAGCGATCGACGATCTTCAGCCACGATCGGAACATCCGCCCCTCGCCGCAGCGCGGACACAGTCCCTTCCAGCCGCAGTGCAGGATCCAGCGGAATGTGGAGGGCTTGGCGGGCGTGTCGGGCTGTTCCATCTGCAATAGGTGGGCACGCCCGGCCCCGCCGTCGATGGGACGAATTGTCCTACGCCAGGCGGACCTTGCCTTATGTTAGCGAGATCGCATCGAAACGGATGCCACCGGCATACCGGCCGGCCCCATCACATTTCGCTGACGAGCAATTTGTCGATGCGGCGGCCATCGAGGTCGACGACCTCGAACCGCCAGCCCTGTTCCTCGAAATGCTCGCCCTCGCCCGGCAAATGGCGGAAAGCGGCTAAGGCTAGACCAGCGACGGTCGCGTAATCGCGATCCTCGGGCAGGTCGATCCCCAGCCGTTCGGCGAGCGCGTCGGCCGCCATCGTGCCGGCGACCAGCAACGATCCGTCGTCGCGCACCACCACGGAGGGGGCCTCGTCGGGATCGGCATCGCTCGCGAACTCGCCGGCGATCGCGGCGAGCAGGTCGGCCGGCGTCACGATCCCTTCGAAATGACCGTATTCGTCGTGGATCAGCGCCATCGGCACTTCCGCCTGGCGCAGCGCGATCAGCGCGTCCATCGCGTCGATCCGATCGATCACGACCGGCGCCTTGCGCATCAACGTCTTGAGGTCGAGCGGCTCGCCCCGGAACAGCGCAGACGCGATGTCGCGCGACTGGACGACGCCGACGACCGCATCGACCGACCCCTCCGCCACGGGCAGCCGGGTGTGCGGCGTGGCGAGCAGGATGTCGCGGATCCGGTCCGCGTCGAGGTTGCAATCGAGCCAGTCGACTTCGGTGCGCGGCGTCATCACCTCGCGCACCGGCCGGTCCGCGAGGCGGACGACGCCCGAGATGATCGTGCGCTCATGCTCCTCGATCACGCCCGACTTGCTCGCTTCGGCGACGATCAGGTGCAGCTCTTCCGCTGTTACCTGATCTTCCGATTCGCGATTGAGGCCGAGGATGCGAAAGACGAGCGCGCTCGACGAATCGAGTACCCAGACGAGGGGCGCGCAGACTAGCGCGATATAGCGCATCGGCAGCGCCACCAGGCTGGCGACCGTTTCGGGCTTACGCAGCGCGAACTGCTTGGGAACGAGCTCACCGATGATCAGCGAGGCATAGGTGGTGAGGCCGATCACCAGCGCGAAGCCCAGCGTTTCCGCCGTGTGAGCGGACAGGCCCAGCAGTTGCAGCCGCGCGGCGGTGGGGCTGCCCAGGCTCGATCCCGAATAAGCACCCGCCAGAATGCCGATCAGCGTGATGCCGATCTGCACGGAGGACAGGAACTTGCCGGGATCGGCGGCGAGCTTCAGCGCGGCGGCGGGCCCTTTGCGCCCCGAGCGCGCCATCGCCTCCAGCCGCGCCTTGCGCGACGAGACGATCGCGAGTTCGCTCATCGCGAATACGCCGTTCAACGCGACAAGCGCGAGGATGATGAGGACGTCGATCCAGGGAAAGGGCGGAAGCGGTGCCATCGGCGTGACGTGTCTTTGCCGTACAAGTCCGGCCGCGACAACCGCCTGATTGCACGGTGGCCGCGGAAAGTGCGTGGCACGCGCATCGCCCCCCGGCTCATCCACCGTTCAGATCGCAGGCGGAACAAGCCGCTTCGGACCTGAGTTATTCCCCCAGACGAAGGCCAATTGTAAGCAAAGGGACATCATGCGCTCCAAATTCCTCGCTGCCGCCGCGCTCACGGCGCTCGTTACGACCAGCGCCTGCACCACCGATCCGGAAACCGGCCAGCGCCGCATCTCGTCGACCGCGATCGGCGGCATCGGCGGCGCGCTCGGCGGCTATCTGCTCGGCGACCTCGTCGGCGGCCGCAACGATCGTACCGCCAAGATCCTGGGCGCCGGCATCGGCGGCCTCGCGGGGGCCGGCATCGGCGCGTACATGGACAAGCAGGAGCGCGACCTGCGCGCCCGCACCGCCGGCACCGACGTGCAGGTGACGCGCGAAGGCGACAATCTGATCCTCAACATCCCGTCGGGCATCACCTTCGGCTATAACAGCGCCGCGGTGCAGCCGCAGTTCCAGCGCACGCTCGATCAGGTCGCCGACACGCTGTCGCAGTACAACCAGACGTTCGTCGACGTGTACGGCTTTACCGATTCGACCGGCTCGGAATCGTACAACCAGCAGCTGTCGGAACGCCGCGCCGTGTCGGTCGCCGACTATCTGGCCGCGCATGGCGTGCAGGCCGCCCGCATCGGCACCCGCGGCTTCGGCGAGAGCAACCCGGTCGCCTCGAACGACACCGAAGCCGGCCGCGCCGCCAACCGTCGTGTCGAGATCAAGATCGTGCCGATCTCGCAGAACGACCTGCGTCAGTAAGACGCCTTGGCCCGTCGGTGCCATCGGTGCCGGCGGGTGTTTTGCGCGACGGCGCGCGCGCTGCGGCACCGTTTTGGTTCGCGCGAAGACGCGAAGACGCCAAGAGGTGTTCGCCTACGGCACCGTCAGGTGCCCCTCATGACATGAGAGACAGGCTGTGCCGACCTAACGCACGCTCTCTCTGCGCCCTCAGCGCCTCTGCGCGCACAATCCATGAAACAGACGGACGCAGCGCCACAGCGGGACCCCTTCGCGTCTTAGCGTCTTCGCGCGAACCCATTTACCGCCGTTCACGAAAGAAGGCCCGCAGCAGTGCCGCCGCCTCAGCCTCGCCGATCCCGCCGTACACCTCTGGCCGGTGATGCACGGTGGGCTGCGAGAACAATCGGGGCCCGTGTTCGATCGCACCGCCCTTGGGGTCGCTCGCACCATAATAGAGCCGCCCGATCCGGGCATGCGCGATCGCCCCCGCGCACATCGCGCAGGGCTCCAGCGTCACCCACAGATCCGCCTCCTCCAGCCGCTCGCGACCCAGCCGCGCCGCGGCCTCGCGGATCACGCGCATCTCGGCATGGGCGGTGGGATCGCACAGCGCGCGCGGTGCATTGGCCGCCTCGGCGATCACCTCGCCGCGCCACAGCAGCACCGCCCCCACCGGCACCTCGCCAGCCGCGGCGGCGGCGGCGGCAGCGTCGAGGGCGCGTCGCATGGGGGGCGGCAGGGGAAACATCTGCCCCTCCTGCCCCCGATCCGCGATTCGCGAAAGCGCCCCTTATTGGGCGTTGCCCGGCCGCTCGACGTTGACGGTCGGCACCTCAACCGTCTTCTTCTCGGTGCCGACGCTGACGCGTGCGACGTCGGCCTTGAACTGCGGCGCCTGGACCAAGGCCGGGCGCGTCTGATCGATGTTGATGAAGCCGAAATACATCAGCGCCACGACGATAAGCGCGATGACCCCGAGCAATGCCAGCAACGTGCGCATGTGAACCGTCCCCTGTTCGTGACCTTTACGATGGCGTAACAACGCCGCGTGTCCGAGTCCGTTGCACCCGGCATGCGACGGTGCGCGGATCGCCCCATGGTTGACGGATCGCCGTGAAGCCGCTAGTGGCGCCGGCTTTCCGGGCAACCGAATTCAGGATTTAAAGCCATGTCGCGCATTTGCGAGCTGACCGGCAAGGGCCGGCAGGTGGGTCACAACGTTTCCCACGCCAACAACAAGACCAAGCGCACGTTCCTGCCGAACCTGCAGAACGTCACGCTGATGTCCGATTCGCTCGAGAAGAGCGTGCGTCTGCGCGTGTCGACCCACGGCCTGCGCTCGGTCGAGCACAACGGCGGTCTCGACAACTGGCTGGTGAAGACCGGCGACGACAAGCTGTCGCTGCGCTGCCGCCGCCTGAAGCGCGAAATCGTCAAGAAGCTGTCGGCGACCGCCGCCGCCGCGTAAGCGGCCGACAGCGACGTCCGTTTCCGGCTTGCCAAGGCCCGCTGCTCCCCCGGAGCGGCGGGCTTTTGGCGTTGGTGATGGCGGCGCGAACAGCCCGGGCCGGGCGAGATCCGTCAGCGCGAATCGATCCGGAATTTGAGCAGCAGAGTCCGCTGCAGGGGCAATTGGTTGTCGTCGGACACCAGCCAGACGATCGTCGCGCCATGTTCGATCGTCGTCGCCACGCCTTCGAAATTGTCGTGAATCAGCGGCGAATCGAGCGTCGCGAGCAACTGCCCGCGCGCCACGCTGCCCGCGCGAATCGCCGACGCCGGCACCAGCGACAGGCGATTGCTGAACCGAAAGGGCAGCCGGAACGCCCGATCGAGCACCAGTAGGTCGCCGTTGGGCAAGGCGGTCGCATCGGCGGGGTCGTAGCGCCCATAGGGCATATAGGCGAAATAGACGGGCCGCGTGCGGATCGGATCACCGGGGAAGAGTAACGCAGTGCGGCTGTGCAGCCGCTCCGCCTCCGCGCCCGTCCAATGCGCCGGCGGGACATGCGCATCCTCGCTGATCGTCACGAATCGCCCATCCGGCAGGCGCGCGAGCGACTCGGGGCCGCCATTGATCGGCCAGCGCGCCATCTCAGGCGGCGTGCGCTGCGCCTCGGCGCGCGCGAAACCGGGAGCGTAGCGCCAGATGGCGTTATACCGCTCATATCCCACCCAGATCTGTCCCGTCGCCGGATCGGCCGTCATCGATTCGGTGTCGCGGTCGCGCTTCTCCCAACCGGTGCCCGGTCCCTGCGGCAGGTTCTGGAACTGCACGCCATGCGGCCGCCAGTCCGTGCCCATCGTGAAGGCGACGATATTGCCGCCATCGCTGAGCAGCGTGAACCGGTCACCGTTCGGCCGCCGCTCCACCCGCAGCGACGAATAGCCGCCGAACGCCGGATCGCGGCTGCGCAGCTCGGCACCGCCAAGATAGGTCAGCGATCCCAGCCGCCGGCGCGACGGATCGGCGGGATCGAGATCGACACGCTGCACGGTCAGTTCGGGGTGTCGCCCCAACAGCGGCAGGCGTTCTTCCCCCGCCCAGCCGGGGACGATCAGCAACACCGCCAGGATGACGAACAGCACACGCATGCCGCGCCTCATAGGGTGCGGAGCGGCAGGCGGCACCCCTGCTCTGCCTGAACGGACGATAACGGGCGCATTCAGGGTCGGGTCAACGCGACTCGGGCAAAAGGCATCCATCGACGACGGGCAGGTGCCCCCCGCATCGCCGTCGAAACGGACAGATTACGGACGGGAGAAAACCCATGCTGAAGACTCTGAGCCTCGCCGGTGCCGCGCTCGCCATGACCGCCTCGGCCCTCGTGCCGGTTAGCGCCGCCTCGGCGCAGCGCGGCTATTACGGCGGTTACGATCGCGGCTACGCCTATGACCGCGGCTATCGTGACGATCGCGTCTATCGCGGCGACCGTGGCTATTACCGCGACCGCGGCTACGCCCGCCGCTGCAACGACGGCACCACCGGTACGGTGCTCGGTGCGATCGCCGGTGGCCTGCTCGGCCGCACGATCGACACTCGCGGCGACCGCACGCTCGGCACCGTCCTCGGCGCCGGTGCGGGTGCCCTCGCCGGCCGCGCCGTCGAGCGCTCGGATCGCCCCGGCTATTGCCGGTAAGCGTTAAGCCCCGCGTAGCGTAACGGGGTGCGAGGCCCGGTCTTCCTTCGGGAAGGCCGGGCCTTGTGTTGTGTGTGGGACTTTAGACGCCTGTCCCGCCCACGCCGTCACCCCGGACTTGGTCCGGGGACCACTCCGCGGCGAGGGGGAAGGCAAGGGGCTCGGGCGCTCCGCCGCCTACCGGTGGACTCCGGAACACGTCCGGGGTGACGGGGCGTATTCGGGAAACGGCACCACCAATCAGGACCCCGGCAAAGCCGTCGTCGGACGGGTTCGCCCTTGGCGACCCGCCGGCCGTGCCGATGCGTGCGCGCCTGGCGCGCGCATCGGGGCGTAGCCTGGGCTACGCCCCTCGCATCGTCAGTACATATGTTGACCGCCGTTCAGGCTCAGCGTCGATCCCGTCACGAAGCCCGCATCTTCCGAACACAGGAAGGCGACGCCGCGCGCGATTTCGCTTGCCTGGCCCAGGCGACCGACGGGAATTTTGGCGACGATCTTCTCCAGCACGTCGCTCGGCACCGCCGCCACCATGTCGGTGTCGATATAGCCCGGCGCGATCGCGTTCACCGTTACGCCGGCGCGTGCGCCTTCCTGCGCCAATGCCTTGGTGAAGCCGTGGATACCGCTCTTCGCCGCGGCATAGTTCACCTGGCCGTACTGACCCGCCTGACCGTTAATCGAACCGATGTTGACGATCCGCCCCCATTTGCGCTCGCGCATCCCGGGGAAGGTCGCCTTGGCCATATTGAAGCAACCACCCAGGTTGGTGTCCATGACCTCTTTCCACATCTGGTAGGTCATCTTCAGGATCGTGCCGTCGCGCGTGATGCCCGCATTGTTGACGACGATGTCGATCGGCCCCAGATCCGCGGCGACCTTCGCGCAGCCATCCTGGCAGGCGTCGTGATCCGCGACGTCCCATTTGTAGGCGGCGATCCCCGTGCGTTCGGTGAATTCGCGCGCCCGTTCGTCATTGCCGGCGTAATTGGCGGCGACGGTGATGCCGGCCTCTTTCAGGGCAAGGCTGATCGCCTCGCCGATGCCACGCGTACCACCGGTGACGATCGCTACTCTGGCCATTCCAACCTCTCCCGTTAGACGTTCAGGGGAACGCTAGGCGGGCGCCCGGACGGTGGCAATGGCGAACCGGGGCCGGACCGGTATTTCCATATTTCGTTACGGAATCCAGCCTTGCAGCTCGCGATGCAGCAACGTCCGCAGCATCGCCATGCCCGGCGCGCCATCGTTCAAACAGGGCAGATAGGCGAAGTCGGTGCCACCCGCCGCAACGAAGCTCTCGCGCCCGCGGATCGCCAGTTCCTCTAGCGTTTCGAGGCAATCGGCGGAAAAGCCCGGCGCCACCACCGCGACCTTGCGCACCCCTTGCGCGGGCAGCGCCTCCAAAGTCTCGTCGGTCGCCGGCCCCAGCCATTTCGCCGGACCGAAGCGCGACTGGAAGGCGATGGTAAGCTCGCGATTCATGGCCTCGGACAGCAACCGCGCGGTCTTCTGGCAGTGGCAGTGATAGGGGTCGCCCAGCTCCAGCGTCCGCTTCGGCATGCCGTGGAAGCTGGCGACGATCCGCTCGGGCACGAAATCGAGGCCCGCGAGCTGCGATTCGATGCTGTCCTTCAGCGCCGCGATATAGGCGGGATCGTCATGATACGGCGGCAGCGTGCGGATTGCCGGCTGCCAGCGCATGCCGGCCAGCGCGGCGAAGGCCTTGTCGTTGGCGGTCGCGGTCGTCGCCGCACAATATTGCGGATATAACGGCGCGATCAGGATGCGCTCGCACCCGGCATCCTTCAGTGCGGCCAGCCGGTCGGCGATCGCCGGATTGCCGTAGCGCATCGCATAATCGACGATCACGCCTTCGCCGAACGCGTCCGTCAGCGCCTGTGCCTGCCGGCGCGTGATCGCGGCGAGCGGCGACCCTTCGTCGCTCCACACCAGGCCATAGGCATGCGCGGACTTTTTCGGGCGGGTGTTGAGGATGATGCCGCGCAGGATCGGCTGCCACGCGATCGCCGGGATTTCGACGACGCGCCGATCGGACAGGAATTCGCCCAGATAGCGTTTCACCGATTTCGGATCGGGCGCGTCGGGCGTGCCGAGATTGGTGAGCAATACCCCGATCTTGCGGGGCGGAATCGCGGGATGGCCGGCGGGAATCGTCATGACGTCGGCTGTAGCGGCAGTGTGCGCAGCCGCCTACCGGTCGCGGAGAAGACGGCATTGGCGATCGCGGGCGCGACCGCGGGCACGCCCAGTTCGCCCACCCCGCCGGGCGCCTCGCCCGATGCGATGAGTTCGACGACGATATCGGGACTGTCCGCGAGGCGCGGCAGGTTGAGCCCCGCAAACCCATGCGCGCGCGTCCGCCCCTTCGCAACACCGGTCGAGGCGCCCAGTGCCTGCGCCATGCCGAAGATCAGGCCGCCCTCGATTTGCTGGCGAACGAGGTCGGGATTGACGATCCGCCCGCAATCCACCGCCGCGACGAGCCGGTCGACGCGGATCCGCCCGCCATCCTCCGCCGACACCTCCGCCAGCACCGCGATGCGGCTGCCGCGAAAGGCATGCGCGGCGATGCCCTGCCCCGATCCGTCGGCGCCACCATCCCAGCCGCCCAGCGCCGCAACCGTCGTCAGGCAGCGTGCCAGCCGCGGCTCACCGCCCAGCATGCCGATCCGGTAGGATAACGGCTCGGTGCCCGCGACATGCGCGAGCTCGTCGATGAAACATTCGGTGAAGAAGGCGGTGTGGCCGTGCGCGCCGCCGCGCAGATGCCCGGTTTCGATGCCGATGTCGGCGGGATGATGCGCAATGGCATAGGCCGGAATGCGATAGACCGGCGTCGCCCCCGCCACCGCATAGGGATCGCCGCGCCCCAGCAGCGCGCCCGCGCCGGGGAGCAGCCGCCGGGCGAGCGCATGGCCCGTCGCAGGCGCCGCGATCGCTGCGTCCCAGGCGGCAATCGCGCCGTTGCTCGACAGGCGCGCGCGCAACGTCGCGCGGGCGGGCGGGCGGAAGCGATCGTGCAGCGTCTCCTCGCCGCGCGACCAGACGAGATTGACCGGACGCTTCAGCTGCATCGTCAGTAACGCCGCCTGTTCGGCGATCACCGTGTCCAGCCGCGCACCGAAGTCGCCGCCCGACAGCGTGCGGTGGATCACCACCGCCCCCGGCGACAGACCCGCCACGCGCGCCGCCGCCGCCCGCGCCGCCGCGGGGGCCGCGGTGGGCAACCACAGCTCCAGCCGCCCGTCGCGATACGCCGCCGCTGCGCTCGCGGTCTCCAGCGCGGCATGCACGCCCAGCCCGACGCAATAATCCGCCGACACGACGCCGCCGCCCTCCAGCAAGCGCACCGGGTCGCCGGTCGCGGCCATGGTCTGCCCCGTCGCCGCCAGTGCCTCGGTCAGCGCGCGGTCGATCCCGGCATCGTCGGCGAGCGGCATGTCGCTGGCGAAGCGCGGCGCGAGCGCCTCCAGCGCGCGATTCGCCGCCCACCATGTCGTCGCCACCGCCGCCACCCACGTGGGGTTCTCGACGACCGCCAGCACGCCGCGGATGCGATCCGCTGCGGCGCGATCGACGGCGACCAGCCTTGCCTCGCCGATCGGCCCCTGCCGGATCGCGGCATGCACCATGTCGGGCAAGCGAATGTCGCCTGCAAAGCTGGCCGAACCATCGACCTTGGCGGGTACGTCGATCCGCGGCACCGCCTGTCCCGCCAACTTGCCCGCCCCCGCCACACCGATCGGCAACGGGCTGGGCACGCGTTCGCGCACCGCCTCCGCCGCCAGCGCCGCAAAGCGCAGCCGGTCGCGACCGTGGACGATGAAGCCCGCCTCCGCGCTGCAATCGGTCCAGGTGACGCCCCAGCGCCGCGCCGCCGCCTTGCACAGCAACGCGCGCGCGGTCGCGCCCGCGGTGCGCGCATCGTCTTCGAACATGCGAAGACTGGTCGATCCGCCGGTCAGCATGGCATCACTGCGCTGCGCATAGGTGTCGTAGAGATGCTGCGGCAGCCGCGCGAGCGTGCCTTCGAACAGCGATTCGAGCGCCAGCGGGTTCGCATAAAGCGCGTTGACCGGCGCCGCCTCGACGCCGACCGTCCGCCAGTCGGCACCCAGCTCGTCCGCCACCACCTGCCCCAGCGCGGTATAGACGCCCTGCCCGTGCTCCAGCTGCGGCACCGCGACGGTGACATGGCCGTCGTCGCCGATCTTCAGCCATGCGCCGAACGCGGTCTCGCCGGGTGCGGTCGCGAGATTCGGGGCATAGGCGCGCGGCCACAGCCCCCAGGCGACGACCAGCCCGACGCCCGCGCCCCCCGCGACGATCACCTTGCGCCTGCTGATCCCTGCCATGCAGCGGCTCTACCGGGGCCGGGCGGCGGGCGGAAGCGGGTTGATGGCGGGCGCCCCTCCTGAAATCGGGAGGGGCGCCCGTCGCTTAGATCGCGTCCAGCGCCTGCGCGAAGTCGGCGATCAGATCGTCGGCATCCTCGACGCCGATCGAGATGCGCACCAGGCTGTCGGTGATCCCCAGCGCGTCCTTGCGCTCCTGCGGCACCGACAGATGCGTCATTGCGGCGGGGTGGCTTGCCAGCGTTTCGGTGCCGCCCAGCGACACGGCGAGCTTGGCGATGCGCAGCGCGTCGAGGAAGCGGAACGCCTCCGCCTCGCCGCCCTTCAGGATCAGCGAGAAGGTGGAGCCAGCGCCCGAGCAATGGCGGCGATAGATATCCGCCTGCCGCTCCTGCCCCGGCTCGTCGCCGAAGAAGCCGAGATAGCCGACGCGCTCCACCTTCGGATGCGTGCGCAGATAGGCGCAGACCTTGGCGGCGTTTTCCCCGGCGCGGCTCATGCGCAGTTCGAGCGTCTCGAGGCTGCGCAGCAGCATCCACGCGGTATTGGGATCGCAGATCGTGCCAATCGTGTTGCGCATCGAGCGGATCGTGTTGATGTGCGCCTTCGACCCCAGCACACCGCCCGCGACCAGATCGCTATGCCCGCCGGCGTATTTGGTGAGGCTGTAGACGACGATATCCGCCCCATGCCGCAGCGGCTGCTGCCAGAGCGGCCCCAGGAAGGTGTTGTCGATCGCGATCGGCGGCTTTTTGGCGGCATCGGCGAAGATCGCGTCGCGACTCGCCGCCACCGCCTCGATATCGACCAGCGCGTTGGTCGGGTTCGCCGGGCTTTCGAGGTAGATCAGCGCGACGTTGCCGGTCGCCGCCTCGGTCAGCACCGCGTCGATCTCCTCGCGCGTCGCGCCCGCCGGGAAGTCGAGCCATTTCACCCCGAACTTGCCGAGGATACGGCCGATCAGCGTCTCCGTCGCCGCATACAGCGGCCCCGAATGGACGATCGTGTCGCCGGGCTTGGTCATCGCGAGGAACAGCGTGGCGATCGCCGACATGCCGCTCGAAAAGGCAAGCGCGTCCTCCGCCTCGTCCCAGATCGCCAGGCGATCCTCCAGGATTTCCTGGTTCGGCCCGTTGAAGCGCGAATAGACGAGGCCGTCGGCGCCGCCCGGACGCTTGCCGGTCACGCCCTCGAAATGGCGCTTGCCCGCCGCGGCATTGGGGAAGACGAAGGTTGAGGTCAGGAAGATCGGCGGCTTCAGCGCGCCTTCGGACAAGGCTGGGTCGAAGCCGTGGCCCATCATCATCGTCGACGGCTTCAGCTTGCGGTCACCGATCGTCTGCGGCGTGTTGGCGGGCAGATTGCCCCCGACGCCGGTGATCTGTGCTTCATCGGGCATGGTACTCTCCTTTGCCGAGGAGCATAGCGCCGACTGGTAACGTTGGATACTAGTATACAGGCACGCCCGGCCCCTCGTCTTCGTCATTCCGGCGCACGCCGGAATCCATGGACGTGGGAGGCTCACGGCTCGTGTCCCACCCTTGCACCGGGTCCATGGATCCCGGCGTTCGCCGGGATGACGGGGTGGCTCAGGCAGGCAATCCGATCACACTGATCTGCCGCCCATAATCCGGCTCGCCCTTGTGCGTCGCCCGGCGGTAACTGTAGAATCGGTCGGATTGGGCATAGGTATCCAGCCCCAGCGCCTCGATCCGCGCCAGCCCCGCAGCAGCGAGCCGGTGCGTCACATAGGCCTCGAGGTCGAACTGGTAGCGCCCGTCCCGACCGCTCGCGAAGAAGCGCTCATTCTCCGGATCGACCGCCGTGAAACGCGCGAGGAACCCCTCATCCACCTCGTACGAGGCTCGCGCGATGCACGGCCCGATCGCGGCGGCGATCCGATCGCGCCGCGCCCCGATCTTCTCCATCGCGGCGATCGTCGCATCGGTGACGCCGGCCAGCGCCCCCTTCCACCCGGCATGCGCCGCGCCGATTACGCCCGCATGCGCGTCCGCGAACAGCACCGGCGCGCAATCCGCGGTCAGGATGCCGAGCAGCAATCCCGGCCGTTCGGTGACGAGCGCGTCGGCATGCGGCCTCTCGGCATCGGGATAGGCGGCGTTGACACGCACCACGTCAGCCGAATGGACCTGATACAGCGATGCAAGCGGCGCACCGGGCAATATTGCCGCCGCCGCCCGACGCCGGTTTTCCGCCACCGCTGTGGGATCGTCCTGCGATCCAAGGCCGACGTTCAGGCCCGCGACCACCCCCTGCGACACGCCGCCGCGCCGCCCGAGAAAACCGTGCGGCACATCGCCCAGCCCGCGCGCGCGGATCACCTTGACGTCGCTCACAGGCCCAGCCGCATCAGATAATCCTCGTCGGCGTGATTGCCGACCATGAAGGTGTAGCGGCCGACGTCCGCGAAGCCATAGCGTTCGTAGAAGCGACGGGCGCGATGATTGTCGACGTACACCGACAGGAACAGCTCGCGCGCGCCGCGGTCCCGCGCTGTGGCGATCACCCAGTCCATCATCCGCGCGGCGAGCCCGCTGCCCTGCTGATCCGCGACGAGGTACAGCTGGCGCAGTTCGATCATCGGGCCGGTCGGCGTCACCGGCAGCCCATGCGGCCCCAGCTTCGCGAAGCCGACCGCGCGGCCCTCCTCCTCGGCGAGGAGGAAGGCGAAGGCGGGATCGGCCAGCTCGCGCCGCCACGCGGGAACCGTCATGCCGTCGAGAAAGGCGGCAAGATCAGCCGGATCATACAGATGCCCGAAGGTCGCGGTGAAGCTTTCGGCGAACAGCGCGGCGATCGCCTCGGCATCGGCCACCGTGGGGGTGCGTAGCGTCGCGGTCATGCACCGAACGCCGCCGGCACCGGCCAGTCTGCGCGCGTCACCGCCAGCGCCCGGAACAGCGTCCCCATATCGCTCATCAGCCGCGCGCGATCGGCCAAGATCGCCTCCGCCTTGTCCGGCGTCGCCCGCGCCAGCGCCGTGGCGCGCGTGTCGATGCCGAGGCCCCCCAGCAGGTCGCGCTGCGAGATCGGCCCCCAGGCGACCGCGCCCGCCCCCTGCGCCGCGGCGGCGAGCGTGGTGAAATCGACATGCGCGCTCAGGTCGACCGTGCCCGGCGTGTCGAACGGATTGGCGAAGCCATGGCCGCGCACCGCCTGCAACGTGTCGCCGAGCGCCGGGCCTTCATACCCATAATCGATCGCCAACATCGCGCCGCCCTGCGCAGCGATCCGACGGGCAACCGTGGTCATCACCGTGACGCTGGCGGGCGAAATCTCCAGTACCGACCCGGCGGGGGCATCGCGCAGCGGTTCGGGCAGCACCTCCAGCGGCACGGGCTTGCCCGCGATGGGCAGGAACAGCGTGTCCTGGCAGGCGACCAGTCGCTCGTGCCAGCCACCCCCTTGGTCTTTGGCGCCGCGGCGAACCAGCTGGCGGATCGGCAGCGCATCGAAGAATTCGTTGGCGACGACGATCAGCGCTTCGGTCGTCGGCAGGCTGTCGACCGAATCGTGGAAGGTCGCACCCGGAACCGCGGCGGCCTGCAGATCGCGCAGCCGCGGGCTGGTCTCGACGAAGTGCACGGGCGGTTCGAACCCCGCCTTCGCCATCGCGCGCCGCGCATCGGCGGCGAGCGTGCCCCGGCCCGGCCCCAGCTCGACCCAGGCGACCTCGGGCCGGCCGGCGCGGTCCCACAGGTCGGCGCACCACAGGCCGATCAGCTCGCCAAACATCTGGCTGATCTCGGGCGCGGTCACGAAATCGCCGCCCGCGCCGATCGCCTCGTGCGTCGCATAATACTGCGCATTGGCGGCGGCCATGAACTGCGACACCGGCATCGGCCCCGCCAGCGTGATCGCACGGGCGAGCCGGTCGGGCAGCGGAGCGTCGGGAGTATCGGTCACGTCGGTCACACGCGGCAGATGCCGTGGCCGGGCGGTGGGCGCAAGGCTCCTTCCAGTCCTCCCCCGCCAGGGGGAGGTGGCAGCGCGACAGCGCTGACGGAGGGGGAGGTAAGCGGCGCACGCCGTTATAAACTGCGTCGCCTACCTCCCCCTCCACCATTCGGCTAGCGCCGAACGGTCCTCCGCATCGGATCAATCATGCCCCCGGCATGATCGTGAACGGCTGGGGCCGTTCATCCCGATGCGCCCTGGCGGGGGAGGACTTTCGTCAGGCCACGCTCTCCGTCCCCGCGATCGGTTCCACCCGCGTGCGGCGGCCCTTGGCGGTCAGCACCAGATACAGCCCGCCCGCGATCATCGGCACGCACAGCCACTGGCCCATGTGGATGCCCGTCGCCTCGATGAAGGTGCCGTGGAACTGCGGATCGGGTTCGCGGAAGAATTCCACGATGAACCGCGCGATGCCATAGCCCAGCACGAACAGCCCGACGAGCTTGCCCGGCTGGTAGCGCGCCTTGGTGCGCCAGAAGGCGAACCACAGGACGGCGAACAGGATGATCCCCTCCATCCCCGCTTCGTACAGCTGGCTGGGATGGCGCGCCGGCTCGGGGATGCCGAAGGGCACGGTGCGTTCGAACACGATCGCCCAGGGTACATCGGCGGGCTTGCCCCACAATTCGCCGTTTACGAAATTGGCGAGCCGGCCGAAGAACAAGCCGAAGGGCACGCAGCAGGCGAGGTAGTCGTGGACGCGCAGCCAGTCGAGCTTGTGCTTGCGCGCGAACAGGATGATCCCCAGCGACGTCCCGATGACGCCGCCGTGGAAGCTCATGCCGCCGTCCCACAGCCGCAGGATGCGCACCGGATGCAGCAGCATCTCGGGCGCGTAGAACAGCACATAGCCGATCCGCCCGCCCAGGATGATCCCCAGCGTCGCGTAGAAGACGAGGTCGTCGGCATGGCGCCGCGCCATCGGCGCCCCCGGCTGCGCCAGCAGCTTCAGCAGATACCACCAGCCGATCAGGATACCGCCGATATAGGCGAGGCTGTACCAGCGCAGCGTGAAGGCGCCGATCGAGAAGACGTCGGGGTGCAGCCCCAAATCGGCGAAGCGGATATGGCCGCCCCCGGAACCCACCAGCGGATCGGCGAGTGGGGCGGCGGCGGCGAGCAACGGCAGGATCAAGGCTTTCCCCCTGGGTTTCGCCCCTGCATAGTGAGGCAAAGGCACAAGACCAAGCGGAGAGCATGCATGCGGACGACCCTCGACGAGCGGATGGACGCCACGATGGCGGCACTGACCGGGCCGGGGGGCATGCTGGCGCTGGGCGAGGCGGAGCGCGGCGGGCGCCGCTATCCGATCATCGCCGCCGCACCGCCCGCCTTGCCGCACTATTTCGCGCATTATTGCCATGAGCATGCCGACAAGACCTTCCTCGTCGCCGGCGACGAACGGCTGACCTTCGCTGATGTCTATGCCGCCGCCCGCGCGGTCGCTGGCGCGCTGGTCGCCACGCACCGTGTAGCCAAGGGCGATCGCGTCGGCGTCGCCATGCGCAATTCGCCGTCGTGGATCGTCCTCTACATGGGCATATTGATGGCGGGCGGCGTCGCTACCCTGCTCAACGGCTGGTGGCAGGCGGAGGAACTGGCCGCGGCAATCGACGAGGTGGAGGCGCGCCTCGTCTTCGCCGACGGCCCGCGCGCGCAGCGGCTGGCCGGATCGTCGGCGCAGGTGGTGGCGATCGACGATACGCTGCCGCTCGCCGAGGCCTTGGGCGCGATCACCGCGGCGGGTGGCGAGGAGGCCGCGTTGCCCGATGTCGCGGGCACCGACCATGCGACGATCCTGTTCACCTCCGGATCGACCGGCCGGTCGAAGGGCGCGATCGCCGATCACCGCGGCGTGGTGCAGGGCACGTTCAACTATCTGGCGCAGGCGCTGATGATGCTCGGCCTCGCGACGCAGGACGGCAATCCGCCGACCGAACAGCCCTCCACGCTGCTGACGTTGCCACTGTTCCACGTCACCGCCGAGGTGCCGGTGATGCTGCAGAGCTTCGCGATGGGCCGCAAGCTCGTCCTGATGCGCAAATGGGATGCCGTCGAGGCGATGCGCCTGATCCAGGCGGAGCGGATCAGCTATTTCGTCGGCGTGCCGCTGATGAGCTTCGAAATCCTGACGCATCCCGATCGCGCCTCCTACGACCTCTCCACCGTCACCGATTTCGCCGCGGGCGGCGCGCCGCGCCCGGTCGAGCATGTCCGCCGCATCGATGCGGAGATGGGCGGATCGGCGCCGCTGATCGGCTATGGCCTGACCGAGACGAACGGCATCGGCACCGGCAATTGGCGTAGCAACTATCTCGCCAAGCCCGACAGCGCCGGGCGCGCCTCCGCCCCGCTGGTCGATCTCGCGATCCTCGATGACGACAGCGCGCCTGTGCCTCAGGGCGAACGAGGAGAGATCGCGATCCGCTCGATCGCCAACTTCCTCGGCTATTGGAACCGGCCGGAGGCGACCGCGGCGTGCATGACCGCGGACGGATATTTCCGCACCGGCGACATCGGCTATCTCGATGCGGACGGCTATCTCTTCATCGTCGATCGCGCCAAGGACATCGTGATCCGCGGCGGCGAAAACATCGCCTGCCAGGAGGTCGAAGCCGCGCTGTACGCCCATCCCGACGTCGCGGAAGCGGCGGTGTTCGGCCTGCCCGACGACCGCTTCGGCGAGGTGCCGGGCGCGGTGGTGCATCTGCGCGGCGACACTTCGCTGGATCAGGCGGCGCTACAGGCCTTCCTCGCCGACCATATCGCCGCGTTCAAGGTGCCCGCGCGCATCTGGGTCTCCACGCTCGCCCTGCCACGGCTGGGCACGGAGAAGATCGACAAGGTATCGCTCCGCAACACCTATCGCGCGCTCGCGGCGGCAGGCTGAGGGCATCAACCATCGTCATTGATGGGCGATGTCCGTGGGATGAACGCGGACACACTTCCCTCGTCATTCCGGCGCACGCCGGAATCCATGGCCGCGGCGCGACCCGCAGCTTGCACCCAACGGCTGTCCCGCATCCATGGATCCCGGCGTCCGCCGGGATGACGAAGGCAGAGGGTCACACCACCCCACGCTTGCCCCTGTGCCGCATTGCGGCAAAAAGGGCGGATGCCCGTGTTCACTCCCATCCCGCACGACGCCGTCGTCGCCGCCGTCCTGACCCTGCGCGATGCGATCGCCGCCGGGGACTGGCGCCCCGACACGATCGTCGGCATCGGCCGCGGCGGCCTGGTGCCGGCGGTCTACCTCAGCCATGCGATCGACGTGCCGATGCGCTCGATCGACCTGTCCGCCCGCGACAGCGACGCGGTGACGCAGGTGGGCCTCACCGCTCTTGCCGCCCGGTCCCGCGCCGGCGAGCGCCTGCTGTTCCTCGACGACATCAACGATTCGGGCCGCACCATCGCCTTCGTCCGCGCCGCGCTCGCCGCGGCGGAGGGCGATGCCGCCAATGTCCGCTTCGCGACGCTGATCGACAACAGCCGCTCGGCCGAACGCGTCGAGCTTGCGGCGCGCACCATCGATCGCGACGTCGTGAAGGACTGGTTCGTCTTCCCTTGGGAAGCCGTCGCGTCCAGCGAATCGATCGCCGCGGATGCGGCGGAAGTGCCGGACCGGATCGCCTGATCCGCCCGCGCATCCCGCAACGCCCGCGATGACGATCCTCGCCACCATCCTGCCGATCTTCGTGCTGATCCTGGCGGGCTTCGCCTTCGCCCGGCTGCGCGGTCTGGACGCGGGCGCGGTCAGCATCCTCAACACCTATGTCGTCTGGCTGGCGCTGCCCGCCTTGCTGTTCGATTTCGTGGCGGAGGCGGATTGGGCGACGCTCGCGCAGCCGCGCTTCACCCTGGTGTTCGCGATCGGCATGGTCGCGACCTTCGCGCTGTCCTATTGGGCCACCCCGCGCGTCGCCGGCATGCCCCGCAGCATGGCACGCCGCTCGCTCGATGCGCTGACCGCCAGCTTTTCCAATTGCGCCTATATGGGCATCCCGATCGCGCACGGCCTGTTAGGGCCGGAGGGCCTCGCCGCCGCGGTCATCGCCGCGCTACTGACCAGCTGTGCGTTATTCGCCTTTTCGCTCATGCTGGTCGAGGTCGATCTCGACGGCAAGGGGCTGCGGATCGCGACGATCGCGCGGGTCTTCGGATCGGTATTGCGCAACCCGATCGTCGCCGCGCCGGTCGCGGGCGCGCTGTACGCCCTGACCGGCCTCGGCCTGCCAACCCCGGCCGCGACCGTCCTAAAGATGCTGGGCGGATCGGCGACCCCGGTCGCGCTGGTGACGATCGGCATGTTCCTCGCCCAGCGGCAGGGAAAGGGCGAGCCCGCCGAACTGGGCTTCGCGGTCGTCGCCAAGCTGGTGGTCCAACCGCTCGTCACGCTGGCCGCGCTATGGCTGCTGCCCCTCCCCAAGCCCTACGCCGCCGCCGCGCTGATCGTCGCCGCGTTGCCGACCGGCACCGGCCCATTCATGGTCGCCGAACTCTACGCGCAGGAGGTGACGCTGGCCGCCCGCGCGATCCTGATGTCGACGATCCTGTCGCTGGTCACGGTGACGGCCGTGGCCTGGTGGGTGCTGTAGGCCGCCAATCGCGCCGCAGACCCTTGGCATCAATCCTCCCCCGCCAGGGGGAGGTGGCAGCGCGCCAGCGCTGACGGAGGGGGAGGATACGGCGCGCGTCGTATATGCCGAAGCCCCCTCCCGCTGTAGGGCCGATCGACATTCACCGTCGTGATAGATTTTTCGACGAGCAGAGAGACCCGAAGCAAAAGAGTTTGGTTCGCGCGGAGGCGCGGAGGACGCAGAGATGTCACGCGCGTGGCAGCGCTTCGCCTTGACCTCGACCGGGATAGACAGGCCGCTCACGCGGCAAACGCGACACCTCTGCGTCCTCCGCGCCTCCGCGCGAACCGTCTTATCTTCACCTCGTCGAATCTTGGGGTGATTGAATGTCGATCGGTCCTAGCAAGGAAGGAACGACCTTACCCGTCGCTCGCCCGCTCGATATCCGCGCCCACCGCCGACAGCTTTTCCTCCAGCCGCTCATAGCCACGGTCGAGGTGATAGACGCGCGCAACCGCGGTCTCGCCCTCCGCCGCCAACCCAGCGAGGATCAGGCTCATCGAGGCGCGCAGGTCGGTCGCCATCACGGGCGCGCCGACCAGCCGGTCGACGCCCTTCACCACTGCGGTACGGCCATGGACCTGGATGTCCGCGCCCATGCGCGCCAGCTCGGGCACGTGCATGTAGCGGTTTTCGAAGATCGTCTCGGTCAGCACGCTGGCGCCGTCTGCCTTGCACAGCATCGCCATGAACTGCGCCTGCATGTCGGTCGCAAAGCCGGGATAGGGCGCGGTCGACAGCGTCACCGGGCCGAGCGGACCCGATGCTTCCACCTTCACGCCATCGCGCGTCTCGGTCACCGTCACGCCCGCCTCGCGCAGGCCGTCGATCGTCGCCTGCATATCGCCGGCATTCGCGCCGACCAGCTCCAGGCTGCCACCGGTGATCGCCGCGGCGCAGGCATAGCTGCCCGCCTCGATCCGGTCGGGCATGACGGCATAGGTCGCACCATGCAGCCGGTCGACGCCCTCGATCTCCAGCGTATCGGTGCCGATGCCGTCGATCCGCGCGCCCATTGCGGTGAGGCAGTTGCACAGGTCGACGATCTCGGGCTCGCGCGCCGCATTCTCGATCACGCTGGTGCCCTTCGCGAGCACCGCCGCCATCACGACATTCTCGGTCGCACCGACCGACACGACGGGGAAGCGATAGCGCCCGCCCGACAGGCGCCCGCCCGGCGCAGTCGCCTTCACATAGCCTGCCGCCATCTCCAGCTCGGCGCCGATCGCCTCCAGTGCCTTCAAATGCAGGTCGATCGGGCGGTTGCCGATCGCGCAGCCACCGGGCAGCGACACCCGCGCCTCGCCCGCGCGCGCCAGCACCGGGCCCAGCACCAGGATCGACGCGCGCATCTTGCGCACGATATCGTACGGCGCCTCGGTCGAGGTCAGCTGCCCTGCCCGGATCGTCATCACCCGCCCGAAATCCTCGGGCCGCGTGCCCTGGATCGCGGTCGACGCGCCCAGCTGGTTGAGCAGGTGGCCGAACCCGTCGACGTCGGCGAGCCGCGGCAGGTTGCGCAGCGTCAGCGGCTCGTCGGTCAGCAGCGCACACGGCATCAGCGTCAGCGCGGCATTCTTCGCGCCCGAAATCGGCAGGCGCCCCGACAGGCGGTTGCCGCCACGGATAAGGATACGGTCCATGGCATAGCGTCTAGCGCGCCGGTCGACGGGTGCAAGTTGCCAATGAATGCCGCGCGCTTGATCGACTTTAATGCAAGCGTTTCTGCCCTTTCGCTAACCCCCGCGCCTCAGGGGTTCAGGGGGATGATACAGCGTGGGGAGTGGCCTCGCCGACCGGCTCGGCGAACTGATAGAGCTATCCGCCAGCGAACGGCGCGCGCTCGACGGACTCGAAACGCGCGAGCGGACGGTGCGGCGTGGCGCGGTGCTGCTGCGCGAGCATGACCGCGCGACGGAGCTGTTCGTCATCCGCCACGGATCGCTGATGAGCTACATCATCCTGCCCGACGGCAGCCGCCAGATCCTGCGCTTCCTGTTCCCCGGCGACCTGATCGCCACGCCCGCGCTCGTCTATCGCAGCGCGCCCGAAACGCTGATGGCGCTGACGGAAAGCACCGTCGCGATCATCGATCGCGCGCAGATCGCCGCGCTGATCGTCGACCATCCGCGCATCGCCGGCCTGTTGCTCGTCCGCGACCAGATCGAACGCGTCGCGCTGACCGACCGGATGGCGAACCTGGGGCGCGGATCGGCCAAGGCCCGCATCTGCGCGCTGCTGATCGGCCTGCGCAACCGCCACCGACGCCTGGATGCCAGCGTGCAGGACAGCTTTTCGCCCTGCCTGACGCAGGAACAGATCGGCGACGCGACCGGCCTCACCGCGGTTCACGTCAACCGCATGCTGCGCCAGCTGGAGGACGAAGGCCTGCTGGCCCGCGACGGCGGCCGGATCACCTTCCTCAACGAACAGGCGCTCGCCCGCACCGCGCATCATATCGATCGCACGCAGCATATCGATCTCGGCTGGCTGCCACCGGCGCGGTAAGTCGCGTCGGCGCGGCTGCGACATTTCAGCCTCCACCGGGATGACGACGATGGCGAATATCGGTTTGCGCGCAAACCGTCGTCGCGCCTTAGCGCGAGCGCAAACCTGCGATCACGCCTTCTCCAGCGTGCATTGCAGCGGGTGCTGGTTCTGCCGGGCAAAATCGATGACCTGCCCGACCTTGGTCTCCGCCACCTCATAGGAGAAGACCCCGCACACCCCGACGCCCTTCTGGTGGACGTGCAGCATCACCCGCGTCGCCTCTTCCATGTTCATGCGGAAGAAGCGTTGCAGGCACAGCACGACGAATTCCATCGGCGTGTAATCGTCGTTGAGCATCAGGACGCGATAGGGCGTCGGCTGCTTGGTGCGCGTGCGCGTCTTGGTGGCGAGGCCCGTGCCGGCGCCGCCGTCGTTGCCGTCATCCGTTCCGTCGTCGCGGCGTTCGGCCATGGTGATCGGTTCAACTATCATGTGGATCGCGAAAATATGGCATCGGGCATGCCCGGGGCAAGGGGGTCGCGCAAAAGTTGACGGCGCCCGGCCCGCCATTCAACGAAAAGGGGCGACCGCATCGCTGCGGCCGCCCCCTCTTCGGTCCATTGCGTCAGGTTACGCGACGACCTTCATCTTCTCGGCGGCGAGCGCCACGCGGTTCGACAGCGGCTGCGCCACTTCACCGGCCAGCTTCAGCATGGCTTCGGTGTTGCGCGAGGTCTGCTGCACCATCGCGTCGAACGCCGAACGGGCATAGTCCGACTGGAGCTTGAAGAAGTCGGTCGGCGACTTGACGCTGGTCATCGTCTTGGCGGCGGCGGTCGCCTCTTCGAACGACTTCTTGGCGAAGGCGGCGGCGTCCTGGCCGAGCGCTTCGAGACCGCGCACCGCGATCTTCGACGATTCGACCATCGCCTCGATGTTGCCCTTGCCGAATTCGTTCGCGTCTTCGAACATCTTCTGGCTCTTTTCGACCGCACCCTTGGCGCGCTCGGTGGCGTCGGCGAACGCGGTCTGGGTCTTGGCGGTGACGGTTTCGATCGTTTCCATGATGACTTCCTTCGCTGCGTAGGGGGCGATCGGCGCGGTCGTTGCCGCAGCGATCGGGTCGGTGGTGGGGACGACGGGTGGTCGCGCGGCCGCAGTCGGCGCGACCGGCAGATCGGGAGCAGGCTCGCGCGTCACCGGCGCCGCCTCGACAGCCACGTCGGGCACGACCGAAGCGGGCACGATCGACGCGAGCGGCGGAACGATGTCGGCGGCCGTCGGCTTTGTCGCGAGCGGCACGGCCGGCACGCTCTTCTTGGCGACCTTGGCCTTGGGCAGCGACGGCTTGACCGCCGATTGCGGCGGCGTGGCGACGGGACGCTCCGGACGACGGGCGACCTTGGCAGGCTTTACCGGCGGCTTGGGGGCGGTATCGTCCACGGCTCCTACTCCAGCTATTATGCTGCAACGCACAAATAGGGAGCGGCGACGCTACGTCAAGCGCATTTTTGTGCGCTGCAACATGAGAATGTTCTCAGGCTTTGACATACTCGCCAGGCGCCTCGCAGAGCGCCGCCAGCGCGCCGCCTCCGGGTTGCCGCGCGCCCTCTGCCGGCACCATGTCGGACGACAAATTACGCAGCCACGCGAGCCAGTCCGGCCACCAGCTACCTTTCGTCTCGGTCGCGCCCGCGACGAAGTCGGCGAGCGAGTCCGCAGCGGCGTCGTTCGTCCAATATTGGTATTTGCCCGCGGCCGGCGGATTGACCACGCCCGCGATATGGCCCGATCCCGCCAGCACGAAGCGCAGCGGCCCCTGGAACAGATGCGTGATCTTCCACACGCTCTCCGCCGGCGCGATATGGTCCTCGCGTCCCGCCTGCACATAGGCGGGCGTCGTCACGCGGGTGAGGTCCAGCGCCTCGCCCGCCACCGACATCGCGCCCGGCTGCACCAGTAGATTGTCGCGGTACAGATCGGTCAGGTACGACAAATGCCATTTCGCCGGCAGGTTGGTCGTGTCGCCGTTCCAGTGGAGCAGATCGAACGGCATGTAATCCGCGCCGAGCAGATAATTGTTGGTAACGTAATTCCAGATCAGGTCGCGTCCGCGCAGCAGGTTGAACGTCGCCGCCAGATAGCGCCCGTCCAGGAACCCCTGCGGCGACAGCGTGCCGATCACCGCCAGCTGGTCGTCGGTCACGAAATTCTGCAATTCGCCCGCCGCGGAGAAATCGACCTGCGCGGTGAAGAAGGTGGCGCTCGCCACCGTGTCCGCTTGCCCACGCGCGGCGAGCAGCGCCAGCGTCGCCGCCAGCGTCGTACCCGCGACGCAATAGCCGATCGTATGCACCGCCGGCACGTCGAGCAGCGCCCGGATCGTGTCGATCGCATCAACCTGCGCGGTGACGTAATCGTCCCAGATCACGTCCTTCATCGACGCATCCGCCGACTTCCAGGACACCATGAAAACGGTGATGCCCTGCTCCACCGCCCAGCGGATGAAGCTTTTCTCGGGCGTCAGATCGAGGATGTAATAGCGGTTGATCCAGGGCGGAAAGATCACCAACGGCGTCGCCAGCACGTCCGGCGTCGTCGGCGTATACTGGATCAGCTCGTACAAGGCGGTGCGCTTCACCACCTTGCCCGGCGTCATCGCCAGGTTGCGCCCCACCTCGAACGCGCCGTCGCTGGTGTGGGTCAGCTGACCCTTGCCGATGTCGGCGAGCATGTGTTTCATGCCGTCGAGCAGGTTCTGGCCCTTGGTCTCGATCGTCTTGGCGACCACCTCGGGGTTGGTCAGCGCGAAGTTCGACGGGCTCATCGCATCGACCAGCCCGCGCGCGGCGAAGCGCAACTGCTCGCGCTGCTTGTCGGGCACGCCCTCCAGCGCCTCGACCCCGCGCAACAGATGGTCGGCGATCAGATTGTAGCTGCGGCGGATCCAGTCGAACCACGGGTCCTCGCGCCATGCCGCCGCCTTGAAGCGTCTGTCGCGGGCATCGCCTTCCGATTCCGGCGGGGGCGGCGGCGCGGCGGCGGGATCGACGAAGCGCTGCCACAGCGCCAGATTGTCCGCCCAATAATCCTGCACCTGCTGCGCCAGCCGGCTCTGGCCCTCGGCCGATACGGGGCTGCCCGGCCCGGCCGCGCCCGCCGCGAACACGCCGATGCCCTGTTCCATCATCATCTGCTGCGCGCGGCCCATCACCCAGGTCCAATGCTGCAGATCGGCAAGGTCCGGCGCCGCTCCGGTGCCATAAGCGCTGCGCGGCGCGTCGGACGAATCGGTCTTGGGATCGGCCATGGCATCCTCTTCTTATCGCGGTGACCGTAGCGGCGGCGGCCGATGGTGGGAACCGCGATCGTCGGGATGCCGTCCATCGGTTTCGGTTCCGAGGCAAATCACTCAAACTGGCGCCCCGACCGCCAGAATGGGTCGGTTTACAACCAATCGTAAAGCACCGGGGCGCATTTGCGGGTTCATGAACAGCATTCACATCACCCCGCATAGAGAGACGCCGTCATGCTGATCCGCGTTGCCACGCGCGAGGTCCAGGTGGGCATGTATGTCGATGCCATGGAAGGGGCATGGATCGACAATCCGTTCTGGCGCCGCAGCTTCCTGATCAAGACCGAGGCCGAGCTGGATCGACTGCGCTCGTCGGCGATCCAGCATGTCACGATCGACACCACCAAGGGGCGCGGCGTCACCGTGATCCCCGAGGCCGAACGCCGCCGCCAGGTGGAAGCGCCCGCCGTGGTCGCGCCCTTGCCGGTCGAGCGGCGCAAACGGCGCAGCGGGCCGCAGCCCGACGACCTGACGCAGACGATCGACCGGTCGAAGGAACATGTCATCGCCATGTTCCAGGAAGCGCGCCTGGGCCGCGCGATCGATCTGGAAGCCGTGACTCCGGTGGTCGACGACATTTCGGTCGCGTTGCAGCGCGACCGCGCGGCGTTCGTCAAGGTCACGCGCCTCAAGATGAACAACGAATACACCTATCTGCACTCGATCGCGGTCTGTGCGCTGATGGTCGACCTCGCGCTCCATCTCGGCCTGCCGGAGGCCGAGGTGCGCGAGATCGGCGCCGCGGGTCTGCTGCACGATATCGGCAAGGTGGCGACCCCCACGACGATCCTCGACAAGGCGGGGCAGCTCGGTCAGGACGAATGGCTGGTGATGCGCCGCCACCCGTCGGAGGGGCATGCGATGCTGCGCAAGGACGCCACCGCGTCCCGCATCGCGCTCGATGTCTGCCTGCACCACCACGAACGGCTCGACGGCAGCGGCTATCCCGAACGGCTGAAGGGCGACCAGATCAGCCTGCACGCGCGCATTGCCGCGATCTGCGACGTCTATGACGCGGTCACCTCGGTCCGACCCTACAAGCGTCCCTGGTCACCGCACGAGGCGCTGGCGCGCATGCTGGAATGGGAGGGGCATTTCGACCCCGATTTGCTCGACGCCTTCATCGTCAACCTCGGCATCCAGCCGCTGCACGCACTGGTGCGGCTCAATTCCAACCGGCTCGGCATCGTGCTCGACGGCAGCGCCGACCCCTATGCGCCGCTGGTCCGCACCTTCTACCACGTGCCCGATTCACGCTTCCTGGGGATCGAGGACGTCGACACGACGCAGGATCCGGTGCTGCGCCGCGAGCGCGGCGACTATTGGTTCCCGGATCGCTGGCCCGCGCTGCTCGCCGACGTCCAGGCCGGCATCCAGCCGCATGAGGTGCCCCTGCTGCGCGCGGCGGGGGGTCGCTGATGCCGCACAGTAGCAATGCGGCGCGGCTGCCGCGCCTCGCCTCGTGGTGGAAGGGGCTGGACACGCACCCCGCACGCGCATCCGCACCGGCCGCTGCCGCTCCCTCCGCCCCCGCCTCCGCGGCGCTGCCCCCGCGCAGCAACGCGCCAGGCGGCGCAGCCGGTGACCGCGACGGCGCGGTCGCGATGATGCGCAGAACCGCCAATCACGAACTGATCGACCGGATCGTCGCCTTCCTCCACACGCACGACCTCGATCCCAGTCCCGACCATCTGCTGATCGCGCGCAGCTATGCGATCGGCGACGATCCCGCGCTAGCCGAGGCGATCGACACACGCGTCCGCACCGGCGAGCCCGTCTCGCCCGCCTTTCTCGACCGACTGCCGACGCAGGCGCTCGCCGAGCGCAACCATGCCGCGACGCTCGCCGATCTGGGCGATACGCTGCAGGCGGCGATGCTCGAAAACAGCCGGCTCCTCGGCCGGTCGAGCGATTCGGCGCGCGCCTATGGAGCCGCGCTGGGCGGCACGATGCAGGAAATGGCGGCTAATCCCGAAGCGTCGCTCGGGCGGCTGGTGATGCTCACCACCGCCGCCGTCGACGCGACGCGCGACCTCGCACATCAGCTCGACACGATGGAGCGTGAGACGACGCGGCTGCGCAGCCGGCTCAACGCCGCGCGCCGCACCGCCGAGCAGGACCATCTGACCCGCCTGCCCAACCGCCGCAGCTTCGATGCCCGGCTCGCGCGCGAGACCGGGGCGGAGCCGCGCTGCGTGGCACTTTGCGACATCGACGATTTCAAGCGGATCAACGATATCCACGGCCATGAGGCGGGCGACCGCGTGCTGAAGGTCGTCGCGCGCCACCTCAAGACCGCGCTCGGTGACAAGGCGGTGGTGGCACGCCACGGCGGCGAGGAATTCGCCTGCCTGTTCCCCGGCATGGCGATCGACGGCGCGCGGCCCTTGCTCGAAGGGATGCGCGAGGGGCTGGAGATGCGCAGCTTCGTCAATTCGGAAACGGGCACGTCGATCGGCTGCATCACCGTTTCGATCGGCCTCGCGCCGCTGGAAAGCGATCCGCGCGCCGCGATGCGCGCCGCCGACGCCGCGCTTTACGCCGCCAAGCGCGCAGGCAAGAACCGCGTCATCGTAGCGCAACCGGGCGAACCCGATGGATGACGCCCGATTGAAGTGGTGAAACCCGCGCCTGCGCGTTAGGGTCGTGGCGTCCACGATCAGGTGAGCCATGTCCGACGACGAATTCTACCGCATCAAGCGTCTGCCGCCCTATGTCATCGCCGAAGTCAACGGCATGCGGGCCGCAGCGCGCGCGGCGGGCGAGGACATCATCGATCTCGGCATGGGCAACCCCGATCTGCCGCCGCCGCCGCACGTCCTCGACAAGCTGATCGAGGTGACGAAGAAGCCCGACGCACACGGCTATTCGCAGTCGAAGGGCATTCCCGGCCTGCGCCGCGCGCAGGCGAATTACTACGGCCGCCGCTTCGGCGTCGACCTCGATCCCGAGACCGAGGTCGTCGTGACGATGGGGTCGAAGGAGGGGCTCGCCAGCCTCGCGACCGCGATCACCGCGCCGGGCGACGTCATCCTCGCGCCCAACCCGTCCTATCCGATCCACACCTTCGGTTTCATCATCGCCGGCGCGACGATCCGCGCGGTGCCGACGACACCCGACGAGGCCTATTTCGAAAGTCTCGAGCGCGCGATGGCCTTCACCGTGCCGCGCCCGTCGGTGCTGGTGGTCAATTATCCGTCCAACCCGACGGCCGAAGCGGTCGACCTTGCCTTCTACGAACGCCTCGTCGCCTGGGCGCGCGAGAACAAGGTCTGGATCATCAGCGACCTCGCCTATTCGGAGCTGTATTACGACGGCAATCCGACGCCTTCGATCCTGCAGGTGAAGGGCGCCAAGGACGTCGCGATCGAATTTACCTCGCTCAGCAAAACCTACAGCATGGCCGGCTGGCGCATCGGCTTCGCGGTCGGCAACGCCAAGCTGATCGCGGCGATGACACGCGTGAAGTCGTACCTCGACTATGGCGCCTTCACGCCCATCCAGGCCGCCGCCTGCGCCGCGCTCAACGGCCCGCAGGACATCGTCGAGAAGAACCGCCAACTCTACCACAAGCGCCGCGACGTGCTGGTCGAAAGCTTCGGCCGCGCCGGCTGGGACATTCCGTCCCCCCGCGCCAGCATGTTCGCCTGGGCACCGCTGCCGCCCGCGGTCGCGCACTTAGGCAGCCTTGAGTTCTCCAAACAATTGCTGACTCACGCCCATGTCGCGGTTGCGCCAGGGGTGGGCTACGGCGAAAATGGAGAAGGCTTCGTGCGCATTGCCCTGGTCGAAAACGAACAGCGACTGCGCCAGGCGGCGCGCAACGTGAAGCGCTACCTGCAATCCATGGGGGTCAACACCCCCAGCCAGTCCGCAGGCCAGAAAACCGGTTGAGCGGCGACCGCCGCGCATGACCATCGAACCGCTCTATTCGCTCGCCGGCGTGCTCGTCGGCGTCCTCGTTGGCCTGACTGGGGTGGGTGGCGGATCGCTGATGACGCCGATCCTGGTGCTCGCCTTCGGTTTCCATCCCGCGACCGCGGTCGGCACCGACCTGCTCTATGCCGCGGCGACCAAGACGGTCGGCACCACCGTCCACGGCTGGCGCGGCACGCTCGACTGGACCATCGTGCGCCGGCTGGCGATGGGCAGCGTGCCGACGACGATCGTCACCCTGCTGCTGCTGGGCCAGGCGAGCGAGCATTCGTCCGCCACGCAGCATCTGCTCGCCACGCTGCTCGGCGTCGTGCTGGTCGTGTCGGCCGTCGCGACGCTGCTGCGCCACCGCATCGTTGCCGCCCTCACCCCCCGGCTGGGGGAGACCGACGGGCGCGAACCGGTGGCGCTCACCGTGCTGCTCGGCGCGATCCTCGGCGTGCTGGTATCGCTGACCTCGGTCGGCGCGGGCGCGCTCGGCATGACCGCGCTGCTCGTCCTCTACCCGCGCCATCCGCTCAAAAGCCTCGTCGGCGCCGACATCGCGCATGCCGTGCCGCTGACCCTGCTGGCGGGCACGGGCCATTGGCTGCTCGGTTCGGTCGATCTCGGCCTGCTCGGGTCGCTGCTGATCGGATCGATCCCGGGCATCGTCGTCGGCAGCCTGCTGGCGGGCGTGATGCGCGAGGCGGCGCTTCGTCCGGTGCTGGCGACCGTCCTCGCCATCGTCGGGGTCAAGCTGCTGCTGTAAGCGGCGGCGCCCCGTTCGATCACACCGCGACCCGATTCCCCCCGGCGGCGACCGCGCCGGCCAGCGTCTCGCGCGCCCGGCCGAGCATCGCGGGGAAATCGTCGCCCTGGTCCATCACCACCGCCCCGGATGCGGTCACCGTCCCGATCCACTCGCCGGTTTCCGCCAGCTTGAACTTGCGCGATTCGAGCAGTGACAGCACATCCTCGGCCTGGCTGCGCACGGCGGTGATCGTCCGGTCGGGCACGACGACGATGAACTCGTTGCCGGCCCAGCGGATCACTTCCTGCTCGGGGAATTGCTTCTGGATCTTGGCGGCAAAGCCGTTGAGCACATTGTCGCCCACGCTCGTGCCGAATTCGCGATTGATCTCGACCAGTCCGTCGATGCTGAGCATCACGATCACATGACGCCGGTCGTGCTTGTCGATCTGGTCGAGGACATGGCCGGCAAAGGCGGGCTTGAGTGCGCTGGTCAGCGGATCGTGTTCGGGATCGATCGCACGCCGCACGTCGGCGACCATCGCCTTCTTCAGCGTTTCGAACTGCTGCCGCAGCATGGCCAGCTCGGTTTCGGCCGCGGCCAGACGCTGCACCGTCTCGTCGCCCGACGGCAGCGCCCCCTGCGCTTCCCGCACCAGGTCACCGACATTCGCCCCCGCCGTCCGCGTGACGGCGCGCGCTTCGTCCGCCAGCGATCCCAGCCGCTCGGCATGGTCCGCGATCCCCGTCGGAACCGGCAACGGTACGTACCGGGCGATCATCCGCGCGGCATCGGTCGCGGTCAAACGGAAGCCATCGCCGATCAACCCGGCGATCTCGCGTGACAAGGCGGCATTGCCACCGGTGACATGAATCAGCGCCAGGCCGTAATGCGGGACGGTCGGCTCCAACCGCTGATGTTCGAGGAAGGCAAGCGCGTCGCGCGCGCGTTCAAACATCACCTGCATAGGGCGCCGTTGTGACGCGGATCGCAAAAACTATCAATGAAGTTGAATGGGTTAACAGCATTAGTACCATGCTGTGGGGTAGTATTGTCGGCACCGCTTACGTCGGGTCGTCGACATCCTCCGGCAGCGCCCAGATCAGGTCGCCCTTGCCCAATATGCGTCCGTCATGCGCCTGCACCGCGACCGGCGCGATCGGGCGACGGTCGCGCGCATCGACCAGGATCGGAAAGGCCGGCGCACACAATTCCCAGCGCTCGCCCCATTGCCGCAGCGCGATCATCGTCGGCAGCAACGCGTGGCCTTTTTCGGTCAGCGTATAGCGGATCTTGCGCCGGTCAGCGGGCATCGCCTCGCGCTGCAGGATACCATGGTCGACCAGCCGCCCCAGCCGGTTCGCCAGGATATTGCGGGCAATGCCCAGCTCGGCCTGGAATTCCTCGAAATGGTGCAGGCCATTGAACGCCGCGCGCAGGATCAGGAACGCCCAGCGCTCGCCCATCGCCTCCAGCGCCGCGGGCAGGCTGCATTCCCGCAACGTTTCGCGCAGAGTCTCCCGGATCGGCGCAGTACACGCGGAATCGGGCCCATCGGCCGGTGTCGGCATCATGATCCTCGTCTGATCGTCGGCAGCATATCGCACAAACCGGCCGATAAGACAGCCTTTATACGTTTTCCGTTGCAACCTGAAACCGAAATCGATAGCGGGCGCGCATCGTCATCACCTGCGAATCGGTTCGGGAGGACCCCTCGTCATGAAGCTGCTGTCCACGCTCGCCCCCACGCTGGCGCTCGCCATCACCACGCTGTTCGGTGCGACCGCCGCCGGCGCCGCCGCCGCGGACGCCTATGTCGCCGTCCCCTCGGCGCCCTCCGCCAAGGCGAGCTTCATCACTCGCTCGACCGTTTGGCGCGCCCGCCAGGGCGGTTTCGTCGCCGGCCAGGCGCCCGAGCGTCCCGCGGTGCTGTGCGAACTGGTCGCGCGCGAAGTCGGCACGCTGTCCAGCTTCACCGTCGGCGGCACCGCCTATGACGCCGAACAGCTCGCCAAGTGCAATGCCAAGGCCAAGAAGGCGTAAGGTGTTGCGAGGACGCGCCGATCCGCGCGTTCTGGGCTCATCGTTGATGTATCCCGCAAAATCGCCTGCCGCTCTGCAACATTGTGTTGCAAAGCGGCATGCCCCTCGCCCATGTGTAGGCCGTGCTACGGCAATATGAACTGGTCGATCGGGTCCTCGATTACGACCCCGACGCGGACGAAGCGCTGCTCAACCGCGCCTATGTCTTCTCGATGCAGGCGCATGGCTCCCAGAAGCGCGCCAGCGGCGACCCCTATTTCAGCCACCCGATCGAGGTGGCGGGCATCCTCACCGACCTGAGGCTGGACGACGAGACGATCGCCACCGCGATCCTCCACGACACGATCGAGGATACGGTCGCCACGCCGGAAGAGATCACACGCCTGTTCGGCGGCAACGTCGCGCGGCTGGTCGATGGCGTCACCAAGCTGTCGAAGATCGAGGCGCAGACCGAGAACGAGCGCGCCGCCGAAAACCTGCGCAAATTCCTGCTCGCCATGTCGGACGACATCCGCGTCCTGCTGGTCAAGCTCGCCGACCGCCTGCACAACATGCGCACGCTCCATCACATCCCCAAGCCCGAAAAGCGGCGGCGGATCGCGAAGGAGACGATGGATATCTACGCCCCGCTCGCCGAGCGGATCGGCATGTACGAATTCATGAAGGAGATGCAGACGCTCGCCTTCGCGCAGCTCGAACCCGAGGCGTATGAATCGATCACCAAACGGCTGGACCTGCTCAAGACCGGCGGCGGCGATCGCATCGCCAAGATCGGATCGGGCCTGAAGCTGCTGTTGGGGCGCGCTGGCGTCGATGCCGAGGTGACGGGGCGCGAGAAGCATCCCTATTCGATCTGGCGCAAAATGAGCGAACGCCACATCAGCTTCGAGCAACTCTCGGACATCATGGCGTTCCGCGCGCTCGTGCCCACGGTCGAGGATTGCTACACCGCGCTCGGCATCATCCACCGCCGCTGGCCGATGGTGCCGGGACGGTTCAAGGATTACATCTCGACGCCCAAGCGCAACGGCTATCGCTCGCTGCACACCAGCGTGATCCACGCCGACAATGCGCGTATCGAGATCCAGATCCGCACGCCCGAGATGCATGCGGAGGCCGAATTCGGCCTCGCCGCGCATTGGGCCTATAAGGAAAAGAAGGTCCGCGCCGACAGCCAGCACAGCTGGATCGCCGACCTCGTCGAGATTCTGGAAACTGCGGGCAGCCCCGAAGAGCTGCTCGAACACACGCGCATGGCGATGTACCAGGATCGCATCTTCGCCTTCACGCCGAAGGGCGAGCTGATCCAGCTGCCCAAGGGCGCGACGCCGATCGACTTCGCCTATGCCGTCCACACCGACCTCGGCGACCAGGCGGTGGGCGCCAAGATCAACGGCCGCGTCGTGCCTTTGTCGACCGTCATCGAGAATGGCGACCAGGTGCAGGTGCTGCGCTCGAAGGGGCAGGTGCCGCAGCCCGGCTGGCTCAACTTCGCGATCACCGGCAAGGCGCTCGCCGCGATCCGCCGCCATTTGCGCCAGACCGAACGCGCCGAGCTGATCGCGCTCGGCCGCAAGCTCTACGACGACATCGTCCGTCGCCTGCCCGCGCCGCTCGGCCCCGATGCGCTCACCCATGCGCTGTCGCGGCTGAAGATGGGCGACGAGGCGACGCTGATGGCGGGGATCGCGCGGCGCACGCTGTCCGACGCGACGGTGATGGAGGCGCTGATGCCCGGCTCGGCCGGCGCCGACCTCGCGCTGATCGCGCCGCAATCGACCGCCATCTCGATCAAGGGGCTGACGCCCGGCGTCGCCTTCGACCTTGCCGAATGCTGCCACCCAGTGCCCGGCGACCGCATCGTCGGCCTGCGCCGCCCGGATGCGGGGATCGAGGTGCATGCGATCGACTGCCGCGTCCTCGCCGAACTCGCCGAACGCGGTGCGGACGAAACCGACTGGGTCGATGTCGACTGGGGCGACCAGAGCGAAGGCGCGGTCGCGCGCATTTCGGTGCAGGTGAAGAACGAACCCGGCGCGCTCGGCATCGTCTCGACGATCATCGGCGCCCACCGCGCGAACATCATCGCGTTGCGCCTCGACACACGCGACACGATCTTCCACACCAACGTCATCGACGTCGAAGTCCACGACATCCACCAACTGATGCGCCTGATCGCCGCCCTGCGCGCCGCCGATGCGGTAAACGCGGTGGAGCGGGTGTAAGGGAGCGGGCGCCCCCGCCCCCTACACCCGTCATTCCCGCGAAGGCGGGAATCCAGACGCGCTACCCTTACGGCAAGCAGGAGACGTCAGAGGTTATGGATTCCCGCCTACGCGGGAATGACGGGCGGGTGGGGAAAGGGCTTACCCAACCTCCGTCATCCCGGCGCACGCCGGGATCCATGGACGCGCAACGCTTATGGCGTCCACCCCATCAGCACCACCGAAACCATGGATTCCGGCCTTCGCCGGGATGACGAACGAGCGGCTGGGCTTACAGCAACCCCAACGCCTGCAGCTCCCGCCGCAGCTTCGGCTCACCCTCGAAATGCAGCGCGATCAGCCCGACACTCTTCGCGCCCGCGACGTTCGCCGCATTGTCGTCGATGAACACCGTGCGGCCCGCCTCCAGCCCGAACCGCGCCAGCGCCAACCGGTAGATCGCCGGATCCGGCTTCACCAATTTCTCCGCGCCCGACACCACGATGTCGCGGAAGCGATCGAACATCGCCGATTCGCGCGCGCGGAACGGCGGCCAAAATTCGTGGCTGAAATTGGTGATGCCGAACAGCGGCACGCCCGCTGCCTCCAGTTCGTCGACCAGCGCGGGCATACCTGGCATCGGATCGCCGATGCTCTCCAGAAACCGCGGCCCCCAGGCGGCGATCAGATCGGCATGCTGCGGATACAGCGCGGAAAGCTCCGCCGAGGTATCGGCGAAGTCGCGCCCAGCGTCATGCTGGAAATGCCATTCGTGCGTGACGACGTCGCGCAGGAACGCATCGAGCGCCCGATCGTCGTCGATCAGGCGCCGGTAGAGGATCCGGGGATCCCAGTCGTACAAGACCCGGCCGATATCGAAGATGACCGCCGTCGGCGTGACGGCAGCCTCGACATCGGCTGGAGCCAAGCTCAAGTGGCTTAGCCCTGACGCGCCTTGAAGCGACGGTTGGTCTTGTTGATGACGTAGGTGCGGCCGCGGCGACGGATCACGCGGTTGTCGCGATGACGGTCCTTGAGCGACTTCAGGCTGTTGCGGATCTTCATGATCGATTCGCTTCTTTTCGTGTTTATAAGGTGTCGGTGAAAGCGCGAGCGCCTAGAGAGCAAGGGCCCAATAGTCAAGCAACGGCGCAGGCGTTAGAGCGTTTCCCAAGCGCAACGTATCGCAAAGGCTGCCCCTCCATGACACTCCGCCCGTTCCTGGCCCTCGGCATCTCCGCCGCGCTGCTCGCCGGCTGCGCCACCACGGCCGGTCCGCTGCCGCCGACGGACGTGATCCGCTACCATCTCGGCGAACCGATCCCGCGCGGTACGATCGCGGTCGAACCGCTGTCGGGTGGCGCGCCGGCCAGCCTGGAATTCAAGACCTATGCCGCCGCGGTACAGACCGAACTGCTCAAGGCCGGCTATACCGTGCCGCCGCAGGGCGCGATGCCCGATTATGTCGCGACCGTCGGCTTCACCCGCACCAGCCGCGAAGGCCCGCCGCGCCAGTCGCCGGTCAGCATCGGCCTGGGCGGGGGCGGCTTCAGCGGCGGTCGCAGCGGGGGCGGCGTCGGCCTCGGCGGGGGCCTCAGCTTCCCGATCGGCAAGAGCCGCCCGACCGAGCTGCTCGTCGCCGAGCTGAGCGTCACGATCAAGCGCCGCACCGATCTGTCACCGATCTGGGAAGGCAAGGCGCAGGGCGTCAGCGACATCAAGCGCGCCGACCAGCAGGCCGCCCGCCTCGCCCACGCGCTCTTCACCGGTTTCCCCGGCCAGTCCGGCCGCACGATCAGCGTGAAATAAGCGGCTAACGCCCTCACCCTTCGCCGCCGGCGGCGGCTCTTCCCTCTCCCGGCGGGAGAGGGAGGGAGCGGCAAAGCCGCGGAAGGGTGAGGGCAGCGACCATCCCTCCCCAGCCCCCCAAAAACCGATCGGCCCAGCCCATGACCATCACCATCGACGCCGGCTTCGACGGCGGCAACATCCGCCTCGTTTCGATCGACGGCGACCGCATCGACCTGGAGATCGTGAAGGATCACCAGTCGGACTTCTTCCAGTGGTTCTCGTTCCGCGTCGCGGGCGCGCACGGCCGTCGGCTCACCTTCCGCATCCTCAATGCCGGCGAATCGGCCTATCCGTTCGGCTGGCCCAGCTACAAGACGCGCGCCAGCACCGATCGCGTCCATTGGCGGATGATCGACACGGCCTATGAGAATGGCGTCCTCTCGTTCGACTATACGGTCGAGGGCCAGCTCGCCTGGTTCGCTTATTTCGCGCCGTACACGATGGAAATGCACCACGATCTCGTCGCGCGCACCGCGGCGAAGCCGGGCGTCGAGCACCGCCAGCTCGGCACCACGCTCGACGGACAGGCGATCGACTATTTCAGGATCGGCAACGGCCCCAAGCCCGTCTGGCTCTACGCGCGCCAGCATCCCGGCGAATCGATGGCCGAATGGTGGATGGACGGCGCGCTCGACTGGCTGACCAGCGATGCCGCCAAGCCCTTGCTGGACAAGGCGACCGTCCACGTCGTCCCCAACATGAATCCCGACGGCACCCGCCGCGGCCACTTACGCACCAATGCCGCGGGCGTGAACCTCAACCGCGAATGGCACGCGCCCTCGCCCGAACGCAGCCCCGAAGTGCTGTGCGTCCGCAATGCGATGGACGAAACCGGCGTCGCCTTCGCGATCGATGTCCATGGCGACGAGGCGATTCCGGCGAACTTCATCGCCGGTTTCGAAGGCATCCCCAACTGGACCGAGGAGCACGGCGCGAAATTCTACGACTTCGGCCGCCGCCTCGCCGCACACACGCCCGATTTCCAGGTCGAAAAGGGCTATGAGAAATCGAGTGCCGGCAACGCCAATCTGTCGATGTCGACCAACCAATTGGCGCAGCGCTTCGGCGCGGTGTCGGTGACGCTGGAAATGCCGTTCAAGGACCACGATCCCAATCCCGACGCCGAATACGGCTGGTCGGGCGAACGATCCAAGGCGCTCGCCGTCTCGTGCCTCGAGGTGTTGACGGACATGATCGACACGATCTGACGCGCGGCTTCGCGCGAAGACTGATTCACGCGAAGGAGGATGGGTTCGCGCAGAGGCGCGGAGGACGCAGAGGGGAACCGCCCGCCGCGACAGCGGCTTTCTTCTGTAGAGCGCGAGAAAGGATAAGGCGCTGACACGCGCACCTCCTCTGCGCTCTCTGCGCCTCTGCGCGAACACACCTTTTTCGCTCTTCCCGCCTGCGCATGAATCACGATCCGGACACCGCCCCGAAAAGCCGATCAATCGACACGCGCGCCCCCACGCTCTATCCCCGCCCCGAACCACAGACCCCTCGACCCACGGGAGCCCGCATGCCTCGCCTAGTCCTGATCCGCCACGGCCAGTCCGCCTGGAACCTCGAAAACCGCTTCACCGGCTGGTGGGACGTCGACGTCACCGAAAAGGGCGCGGCCGAAGCGCGTGCCGCGGGCGAGCTGATGGCGGCCAAGGGCCTTGATTTCGACATGACCTTCACCTCGCTCCAGACGCGGGCGATCAAGACGCTCAACCTCGCGCTGGAGGCGATGGGCCGGCTGTGGCTGCCGGTCGAAAAGGACTGGCGCCTCAACGAACGCCATTATGGCGGCCTCACCGGGCTCGACAAGGCGGAGACGGCGGCGAAGCACGGTGACGAGCAGGTTCACATCTGGCGCCGCAGCTTCGACATTCCCCCGCCCCCGCTCGAGGCCGGCAGCGCCTACGACCTCAGCCAGGACCGCCGCTACGCCGGCATCGCGATTCCGCAGACCGAAAGCCTGAAGGACACGATCGCCCGCGTCCTCCCCTATTGGGAACAGCGCATCGCCCCCGCGCTGAAGGACGGCCAGCGCGTGCTGATCTCCGCCCACGGCAACAGCTTGCGCGCGCTGGTGAAGCACCTGTCGGGCATCTCGGACGACGACATCACCAGCCTCGAAATCCCCACCGGCCAGCCGATCGTCTACGACCTCGACGCGGATTTGAACGCCACGGACCGCTACTACCTCAACGAGCGCTGACATTCGTCATCCCGGCGCACGCCGGGATCCATGGACACGCAACGCCGATGGCGTGCGCACCAGCAACGGCACCACATCCATGGATCCCGGCCTCCGCCGGGATGACGAACGGAGGGGGAGCAGCGCCTCCTCCTCTTCGTCATTCCCGCGAAGGCGGGAATCCAGACGCGCTACCGTCGCGCCTCCAGCCGAAACGTCAGAGGTTCTGGATTCTCGCCTCCGCGGGAATGACGGTCGTGGGGATCGGAGGCGCCAACAACGCACCCGGCGACATGCGTGTTGGACCCATTCCGCTCCAACCCCCTGCACCAAAACCCAAATCCCGCCCCCCTGTCCTGCACCCCCATCATCCGCCACAACCCAGCCCCATGCCCGATCACCACCAAAGCGGAAACGATACCCCCCGAACGTTTCTCTTCAGGTGTCCACGTCGTCCTTCTTCCCCTACGGAAGCGCGCGCCAGGGCGTTGCCCTCGCCGCCCGCCCCCGATAGACGACGGCCATGGACACTCCGCTGGTCGGCATCATCATGGGTTCGACGTCCGACTGGGACACGATGCGCGGCGCCGCCGACGTGCTCGCCGAACTGGGCGTGCCGCATGAGACCAAGGTCGTCTCCGCGCACCGCACCCCCGATCGCCTGTACGATTACGCCAAGTCGGCGGCGGATCGCGGCCTGAAGGTCGTGATCGCCGGTGCGGGCGGCGCGGCGCACCTGCCCGGCATGGCCGCGGCGATGACGCACCTTCCCGTCCTCGGCGTCCCCGTCCAGAGCAAGGCGCTGTCGGGCCAGGACAGCCTGCTCTCGATCGTCCAGATGCCCGCCGGCATCCCCGTCGGCACGCTCGCCATCGGCAAAGCGGGGGCGACCAACGCCGGCCTGCTCGCCGCCGCGATCCTTGGCATCAACGACCCCGCGCTGTCGCAGCGGTTGCAGGCCTGGCGCCAGCGCCAGACCGACGCCGTCGCGGACGAGCCCGCCTGATGCTGCCCCCCGGTTCGACGATCGGCATCCTCGGTGGCGGCCAATTGGGTCGCATGCTCGCCGTCGCCGCCGCGCAACTGGGCTATCGCACCCACGTCCTCGCCCCCGACCGCGAAAGCGTCGCCGCGCAAACCGCCTCCAGCCTGACCCGCGCCGATTACCACAACCGCATCGTCCTCGCCGACTTCGCCGCCGCCTGCGACGTCGTGACCTACGAGTTCGAGAATATCGACGTCACGCCCGTCGAATGGCTCAGCCAGCGCGTCCCCGTCCACCCCAACCCCGCCGCGCTGCGCGTCGCGCAGGACCGCATCGCCGAAAAGCGCTTCGTCGAGACCGTCGGCGGCCGCCCCGCCCCCTGGGCGCCGGTGAACAGCGAGACCGACCTGATGGCGGCGCTCGACCGCATCGGCTATCCCGCGATCCTCAAGACGACGCGCTTCGGCTATGACGGCAAGGGCCAGGCGGTGATCCGCGACGCCGCCGACGCGGCCGAAGCCTGGGCGACGATCGGCGGCCCGGCGGTGCTCGAAGGCTTCATCGCCTTCACCCACGAATTTTCGATCCTGATCGCGCGCGGCCAGGATGGCGTCAGCGTCCGCTACGATCCGCCGCACAACGTCCACCGCGACGCGATCCTGCGCACCTCCACCGTCCCCGCGCCGGCCGAGATCGTCGCGCAGGCCGACGAAGCCACCGCGCTCGCCTGCCGCATCGCCGACGAACTGGGCTACGTCGGCGTCCTCGCGTGCGAATTCTTCGTGGGTAGCGACGGCCCGGTGTTCAACGAAATGGCCCCCCGCGTCCACAATTCGGGCCATTGGACGATCGAAGGCGCCGACACCTCGCAATTCGAAAACCACATCCGCGCCATCTGCGGCCTCCCCCTGGGCGCCACGACGCTGACGGGGCGCGAGGTGACCCTCGAAAACCTGATCGGCGACGATGCGTGGCAACCCGCCCTGACCGAAGCTGGCGCCCACCTCCACCTCTACGGCAAAGGCTCCGCCCGACCGGGCCGCAAGATGGGTCATGTGACGCGGGTGAAACGGTGACGCCCATCGATTGACGGGTTTGGCATTCGATTCGTGCTTTCGCCCTCAGTGAACGGGTATCCTGCTGATTGGAGGGCAACGATATGAATGCTGTCATGAAGATCGCCGAAGAACCAACGGACGCGATCCGCGATGCGATCCTTGGCCCGCTGATCACGTTCAATGCCGAAAACGGCTATCCCGCGGATCCGCGGCCCGTTGCGATCACCCTCGAAAGCGAAGGCGAAATCGTCGGAGGCTTATGGGGCAAGACCGTCTACGATTGGCTGTTCATCGACTATCTCGTCGTCCCCTCTTCAGTGAGGGGTCAAGACCTGGGATCGCAGTTAATGGCGACCGCCGAGCGGCTGGCAGCGGAGCGCGGCTGCGTTGGATCGTGGCTGACGACCTTCACATTTCAGGCGCGCGGCTTCTACGAAAAGCTCGGCTATGAGGTCTTCGGAACGCTCGATAACTCGCCGCGAGACAATGTCCGCATCTTCTTGCGGAAACGCCTGACGGCGGCCTGACCGCGGTCGATCCGCCCAAAACCGAAACGGCCCGCCTCCCTCTCGGAAGACGGGCCGCCCGTTACCCTAACGAACCGACCGATCAGCCGGTGCGCTTGCCGTTCAGCGGGAAGCTGCCGAATGCGCCCGCGCCGACGGTGCCGGTCAGCGTGTCGCCTTCGGCGGTCGCTTCGCAGTCGAGCGTCATCGGCATCGGCACGGTCATCTGCTGCTTCCAGCGGATGGTGTTGCCCGATACCTCGCCCGACACGTCGCTCGAACCCATCGCGCCCGATGCAGTGCCGGTGAAGCTGCCGCCGTCGCTCTGGACGGTCAGCGTCAGGTTCTGGTCGCCCAGCGGCGACTTAACGGTGCAATCCCAGCTGCCATCGACATCGGCCATGCGCGTCTCTCCTTATTTCGCGGTGGTGGAGGGAGTTACATTGGCCACCGCGCTTGCCGGGATGACCTCGACCGGCAGGCCCAGCGTGTCAAGCTGCGGCTTCACCTTGGCCGCGTCGCCCACCACGATCCAGCTGAACTGGCCCGGCTTGATCGTCTGAGCCGCCGCGCTGCGCAATTCCGGCAGCGTCAGCGCGCGCAGCCGCGTCGGCAGCGTCGCGTAATAATCGTCGGGGCGCTTCAGCAGGTCGTTGGTCTGCATCGCGCCGAGCACCGCCTGCGACGTCTGGAACTGGCCGGGCAGCTGCAGAATCGCGCCGTTGATCGCCAGGCCATATTCGGTTTCGGTCATCGGCTTGGTCGTGACGAACTGCGTCACGTCCTCGCGCGCCGACGCGACCGACGGCCCCGTCTTGTCCGCCTGCACGCCCGCCTGCATCACATAGGGCGCGGCATATTCGGACACCTGGAACCGCCCGCCCGCGCCGTAGGACCAGTGCTTCTCTTCGCGCAGGTCCATGTTGAAGCGGCTGAGGAAGCTGCCGCCGAGCGCGTCGTTAACGGTGTTGAGCGCCAGCAGATCATCCGTGCCCTTCAGCCCGGTGCGCTGTGCACCGACGACGATCGACTGCGGGCTGTCCGGACGATCGACCAGCACGATGCGCGGGGTTAGCGGCGATTGCGCCCCCCCGAACGTCTTGGTGCCGGGCGTGCCCGTGCCCTGCCAGTCGCCGAAGCGCGCGTCGAGCGCCGCCTTCACCTCGCCCAGCGGCCGGTCGGAGACGACGAAGATCTTCGCCTTGTCGGGACGCAGCCACGCCTGTTCGAAGCGGCGCAGGTCGGCGGGGGTCAGCGATGCCACCGCGACCGGATCGCCGGAGCCCTGCGCCTTTGCATAGGGCGTACCCGCCGCGAGCAGCCGCGTCGTCATCCGCTGCGCCAACGCGCCGGGATTGGTCAGCTCCTGCTGGATGCCCGCCACCTGCTGCGCCTTGAAGCGCGCAACCTCGGCATCGGCATAGGTCGGGTGCCGCGCGACTTCCGCAAACAGGTCGAGCGCACCGTTCAGGTTCGCACTCGGCACGCCCATGAACAGCGTGCTGCGATCGTTGCTGGCAGAGGCGCTCAGCTGCATGCCCAGCCGCTCGCGCGCCTCGGCGAGCGCGTTGGCGTCATACCGGTCGGTGCCCTCGTCCATCATCATCAGCGCGACGAGCTGCGTGCCCAGCTTGTCGGGCACGTCCGACGCATAGCCCGCATCGAAGCTCAGCACCGCCTGCGTCACCGGCAGCGCGCTGCGCTGCGCATAGACGATTTCGATGCCGTTCTTCAGCTGCGCCCGCTCGATCTTCGGGAAGGTGAGGCCGGTGATCGCGCCCACGCCGGGCATCGCGCCGCGCGTGCCCTTGGCGGGCTGCTCCGGGGCTGCGACGACATCCACCTTCGGCGGCACCTTGGCTTCGGCGTAGGCGTCGCGCGCGCCGGGGATGACGTTCACCGCCAGCACCGGACGGCTCAGCCACTTGTCCGCCGCGGCCTTGACGCTCGCCGGCGTTTGCGCGGCGAGTTCGGCCAGCTCCTTCTTGTAGAAGCCCGGATCGTTCGAATAGAGCGCGCCCTCCGCCAGCACCGATGCCTTACCGTTCACCGATTCCAGGCTGCGCAGGCGGGCCGAGATCGTCGCCGTGACATAGCGCGACACCTCGTCCGCGGTCGGCCCGGTGCGCAGGAAGTCCGCGATCACCGCGTCCAGCCGCTGCGCCGCAACCGCCGGATCGACGCCGGGCCGCACCAGCCCGTTGATCGAGAATACGCCGATTTGCGCGAAGTCGCTGTTGTCGGCGCTCAGCTGCGTGAACAGCTTTTCCTTGCGCACCAGCTCGTTGGCGAAGCGGGACGACGCCATGCCGCCCAGCACGCCCGCCGCGACATCCAGCCCCGCGCTGTCCTTGTCGTTCAGGCCCGGCACCGCCCAGTTGCGCGACAGCATCACCGCCGCGACGCGGTCCTTCAGCGTCACCGTCTTCGCCGCGGGCAGTGTGACCACCGGCGCGACCGGCAATTGGCTCTTGGGGCCCGGCTTGATGGCACCGAAATACTTCTCGACCAGCGGCTTGGCGGTCGCGGCATCAATATCGCCCGACAGCACCAGCACCGCATTGTTCGGGCCGTAATGGCTGCGGAACCAGTTCTTCACCGTCTCCAGGCTGGCGGCGTCGAGGTCCGCCATCGAACCGATCGTGTCATGGCCATACGGATGCGTCGTCGGGAACAGCCCCTCGGTCACCGCATAATCGAGCAGGCCATAGGGGCGGTTGTCGCCCTGGCGCTTTTCGTTCTGGACGACGCCGCGCTGCTCGTCGAGCACGCCTTGCGTGATCGCACCGAGCAGATAGCCCATGCGATCGCTCTCCAGGAACAGCGCACGGTCGAGCGCGCCGGTCGGCACCGTCTCGAAATAATTGGTGCGATCGAAATAGGTCGTGCCGTTGAGGTCGGTCGCGCCGATCTGCTTCAGCGGCGCGAAGAAGTCGCCCGGGGCATTTTCCGATCCGTTGAACATCAGATGCTCGAACAGATGCGCGAAGCCGGTCGAACCCTGCGGCTCGTGCTTCGACCCGACGTCATACCAGACGCTCACCGCGACGACCGGCGCCTTGCGATCGGTGTGGACGATCACGCGCAGCCCGTTCTTCAGCGTGAACTCCTGATACGGGATGTTCACTTCCTTCACCAACGCCGACACCGGCGCGGCCTTCACCGTCGCGGGCGAGGTCTGCGCGCCGGCGGGCAGCGCAAGCGCAAGCGTCGCGGCCCCGGCCAGCGCGGCAAATTTGATCGTCGTCATGCAATCCCCCCGAGAGCGTCCCGTAATGGACGTGAATGGCGGTGAGCATAGCCCCGCCCCGACAACTGGCAAGCGGTGTCGGATGAAACCATCGACGACTATTGTGTTGCACAAAGGCAACACTACATTCCTGCCCAGTTAGGAAGGGGTAAGTGATGAACCTCGAAAAGTTTACCGACCGTGCCAAGGGCTTTCTGCAATCGGCGCAAACCGTCGCGATCCGCATGAATCATCAGCGAATTGCGCCCGAACACCTGTTGAAGGCGCTGCTCGAGGACGAGCAGGGCATGGCCGCTGGACTGATCCAGGCGGCTGGCGGCGATGCGCGCCGCGCCACCGCGGACACCGACGCCGCGCTCGCGAAGATCCCTGCGGTCAGCGGCTCGGGCGCGCAACAGACGCCCGGTCTCGACAACGACACCGTCCGCGTCCTCGATTCGGCCGAACAGGTCGCGCAGAAAGCCGGTGACAGCTACGTCACCGTCGAACGGCTGCTGCTCGCCCTCGCGCTCGCGCAGACCACCGCCGCGGGCAAGGCGCTCAAGACGGCCGGCGTCACCGCCGAGGGGCTGAACGCCGCGATCAACGACCTGCGCGGCGGCCGCACCGCCGACACCGCCTCGGCAGAGGATCGCTACGACGCGCTCAAGAAATTCGCGCGCGACCTGACGCAGGCGGCGCGCGACGGCAAGCTCGACCCCGTGATCGGCCGTGACGAGGAAATCCGCCGCACGATCCAGGTGCTCGCGCGCCGCACCAAGAACAATCCCGTCCTCATCGGCGAACCCGGCGTCGGCAAGACCGCGATCGTCGAGGGCCTCGCGCTGCGCATCGCCAATGGCGACGTGCCCGACGGCCTGAAGGACAAGACGCTGATGGCGCTCGACATGGGCGCACTGATCGCGGGCGCGAAATATCGCGGCGAGTTCGAGGAGCGGCTGAAGGGCGTCATCGACGAGGTGAAGGGCGCCGAGGGCGACATCATCCTGTTCATCGACGAGATGCACCAGCTGATCGGCGCCGGCAAATCCGACGGTGCGATGGATGCGGGCAATCTGCTCAAGCCCGCGCTCGCCCGCGGCGAACTGCATTGCGTTGGCGCGACCACGCTCGACGAATATCGCAAGTACGTCGAGAAGGACCCCGCGCTCCAGCGCCGCTTCCAGCCCGTGTTCGTCGGCGAACCGACGGTCGAGGATACGATCAGCATCCTGCGCGGCCTGAAGGACAAATATGAGATGCACCACGGGGTGCGGATCACCGACGGCGCGCTCGTGTCCGCGGCGACTTTGTCCAACCGCTACATCACCGATCGCTTCCTGCCCGACAAGGCGATCGACCTGATGGACGAGGCCGCCAGCCGCATCCGCATGGAGGTGGAATCGAAGCCCGAGGAGATCGAAAGCCTCGACCGCCGCATCCTGCGCCTGAAGATCGAGCGCGAGGGCCTGCGCCGCGAAACCGATGCGGCCAGCGTCGATCGCCTCGAAACGCTGGAGGGCGAACTCGCCAACCTCGAGCAGCAATCGGCCGAGCTGACCACGCGCTGGCAGGCGGAAAAGGACAAGATCGCCGGCGAAGCCAAGCTCAAGGAACAGCTCGACGCCGCCCGGCTCGAACTGGAGCAGGCGCAGCGCGGCGGCGACCTCGCCAAGGCGGGTGAGCTGTCCTACGGCCGCATCCCCGCGCTCGAAAAGCAGCTCGCCGAAGCCCAGGGCGCAACGCAGGGCGCGATGCTGCGCGAGGAGGTGACCGCCGACGACATCGCGGGCGTCGTCAGCCGCTGGACCGGCGTGCCCGTCGACCGCATGCTGGAAGGCGAGCGCGAAAAGCTGCTCAAGATGGAGGAGGTGCTGGGCGCCCGCGTCATCGGCCAGTCCGATGCGGTGCGCGCCGTCTCCACCGCCGTCCGCCGCGCCCGCGCCGGGCTACAGGACCCGAATCGGCCGCTGGGCAGCTTCCTGTTCCTCGGGCCGACGGGCGTCGGCAAGACCGAGCTGACCAAGGCGCTCGCCGAATTCCTGTTCGACGATCCGTCCGCGATGGTGCGCATCGACATGAGCGAATTCATGGAGAAGCACGCCGTCGCCCGCCTGATCGGCGCCCCTCCCGGCTATGTCGGCTATGAGGAAGGCGGCGTGCTGACCGAGGCGGTGCGGCGCCGGCCGTACCAGGTCGTGCTGTTCGACGAGGTAGAAAAGGCGCACGGCGACGTCTTCAACGTGCTGCTGCAGGTGCTCGACGACGGCCGCCTGACCGACGGCCAGGGTCGCACCGTCGATTTCAGCAACACGATCATCATCCTGACGTCCAACCTCGGCAGCCAGTATCTGGCGAACCTCGAGGACGGCCAGTCGGTCGACAGCGTCGAACCGCAGGTCATGGAGATCGTCCGCGCCCACTTCCGCCCGGAATTCCTCAACCGGCTGGATGAGATCATCCTCTTCCACCGCTTGGGCCAGAGCCACATGGGGCCGATCGTCGACATCCAGGTCGCCCGCGTCGCGAAGCTGCTCAGCGATCGCAAGATCGCGCTGGAGCTGACCGATGCGGCCCGCGAATGGCTGGGCCGAGTCGGCTACGATCCCGTGTACGGCGCAAGACCCCTCCGCCGCGCGGTACAGCGCCACCTCCAGGACCCCCTCGCCGAAGCGATCCTGCGGGGCGAGGTGAAGGACGGCTCGACGGTGAAGGTGGATGAGGGGGATGGAAAGCTGGTGCTGGACGTAGCGTAAACAAAAGGGGCGGCCTCCTCGCGGAAGCCGCCCCTTTTTTTCGCCTCACGGTCTGTTTAGAAATCGACCTTCGCGCCGAAGCGGAAGTAGCGGCCGATGAACAGGCTGTCGCCCCATGCCGGATTGAACTGATACAAGCCGTATGCCGCGTTCGGATCGTACGACGGCTTCTTGTCGAGCAGGTTCTTCACGTCGAGATAGAAGGTGAACTTGTCCTGCACCTTAATCTCGGCGTGGCCGTCCATGTAGAACACCGACTTCGACCGGCACTGCACCGGATCGCCGTTGTTATAGCTGACCAGCTGACCCGTCGCGGCGCTCCCTGCGCAATCGCCATAGATACCGAGAGAGTCGGTTGCGACAGATGAGTAGCTGCTGGTGTAATAGGACGTCAGGCTGACGTTGCCGCGGCCATTGAAGTCCAACGTGTTCTGCCACGACGCACGCCATTTCGGCGCACCGGAGCAAGACGAGATGTTGCAGGGACCGAGCGTACCGTCATAGCGCTGCACCGTTCCGTCCTCGAGCGTCTGCTGCAGGCGCAGAAGGTGCGATGCGTTCGCGGTGGAGATCCACTTCACGTCGGCTGTGATCGGGAAGTTCACGCTTGCGGAGAAGTCGATACCGCGCACGAGGTAGGTATCGGCATTCTTATAAGACCCGCTAGCAAATCCCAGCAAAGGCAAAGCGTTCGGGTTTTGCTGGTCCGCAACGCCCGGCGTCAGGACGATACCCGGCGCCGTTACCTGGCCATTGTTGGTGTAATATTGTGCGATCTGGTCAGCGCTGACCTGCGCCGCGATGATCACGTTGTTGATCTTGGTCTGATAATAATCGACCGTGAAGGTGACGTTGCGAACCGGCGTCAGCACGACACCGCCAGTGAAGCCTTCCGTAGTTTCAGGCTTCAAGTTCGGGTTGCCGCTCGACGTCAGGCCATAGGAGTAACCGCCCTGATAATAGGACGGGTTGCTCTTATGCGCCGCGCAGAATGCGGCATAGGTCGCCGAGGCGCAGTTGATCGTCGCATTAACGTAGCCGGTGGTCGGCAGCGCAAACGATTCGCTGAAGCTCGGAATACGGAACCCGCGCGAATAGGTGCCACGCAGCTTGACTTGCTCGATCGGACGGAATTCCGCTTCGAACTTCGGCGAGAAGCGGCTCTGGCCGGTCGAATAATGATCGTACGATCCTTCGGCCTTGACCTTCAGCGAGTCGAGAATTGGTGCGGTGATTTCATAACCAGCCGACCAGACGTCGCGCTTGCCGGACACGCCAACGGCGTTGACACCGAAGTAGCGTGCATTGGGATTGACGTTGTTCGCGGGGTTAGCGCTCGGGTTGTTGATCTCCTCGTGACGATACCCGCCGATCACCGCGACATTGAAGCGGCCGCCCGGCAGCGTGAACAGGTCCTTGTTTACCGACGCCTGGACCTGACCAAGCTTCGAGAACGAGGTGTTGCGGTTCTCCGGGAACACCTGCGCGGTTTGCGCTGCCGTATTCTGCGTCTGGTCGACGAAGTTATACGTACCTTGCGCGATAGCGTTCAACAGGCCTTGAAGATAAATGTAGCCATTGTTGATCGTCTGAAGCGTGACCTTCGACGCCGTGGCTGCCACGTTGTAATTGAAACCATCGCCGAACACACCATTGATGCCCGCCGAGAAGCGATACGTCTTGGTGTTGGTCGAGGTGTTCCGCGTCGTCTGCGGAAGGGCGACGAGGCGCGCGAGCTGGCCCTGAGCTGCGAACGGGTTGTTCGGGTTCAGCGTGCCGTTGGCTGCGGTGCAGCCGTTGGCGACGATTGCATTGGTCAGGCCGCCGACGGTGCCGATCGATCCGATGCCGCTGGCGCAGACATAGGCCGGCAGCAGGATGCTGCTGACGGTCGACTGAAGGCCGCCAGCAGCCGTCTGACCCGTAAAGCCCTGCGGGCCGGAATTGTTATCGCGGGTCGTCGTGTTGTAATAGTTGAACATCGCGTAGACTTCGGTGTCCGCGCCGAGGCGACCCGTCGCCCGGATCGTCGCACCCTTGCGCTCGATATTCGAATTGTACGCACGATATTCGTTGACCAGATCCTCCTGGCAGACCGTGGCCGGGGTCGAACCGGCAATAGGAATACCAGCGGCAGCCGACGCAGCGCGTTCCGCCGCGGTAATCGTATGCGCCTGCAAGCCTTGGCAGCCGAGTGCCGGGTTGAGCAGCTGATAGCCACCAAGCGCGGCACCCGTGGTCGGATCGTACGGACGGACGAAGGGCACACGGGTCGATTGGAAGCCGTTATACGTACCATCGTACTGGATGCCATTACGGATGCCGTTGGTCAGACAGCCCTGCGCCGTAGTGCCGCAGATGCGGCTCTGGTCGGCGGAATTGAACGGATAGCCACGGTTGCGCAGGAATAGCGGATCGCTCTTCTGGTACTCGCCATTGACGTAGACGTTGAAGCCCTGGCTATCGAGATCGCCATAGCCTGCCGTGCCGCTGATCCGCTGCTCGCCGTTATCGCCGCGCTGCGAGATACCGGCCGAGGCATTGAGATGCACGCCAGTGACTTGCCGCTTGATGATAACGTTGACGACGCCCGCAATCGCGTCCGAACCATAGGTCGCCGAGGCACCGTCGAGCAGCGTGTCGATGCGATCGACCACCGAGCCGGGGATCGTATTGATATCGACGAAGTTGCGATAACCGTCATCGGCAAGCGGGAATGGCGCGGTGCGCAGGCCGTCGAACAAGGTCAGCGTATAAGCATTGTTCAAACCGCGCAGCGACGGCGAGCTGGCACCCGTCGCGAAGCCGAACGACGACCAGCTCGGCGGCACGGTGCCGGCATTGTTCGCGGTCAGCAGCTGCAACGCGTCGGCGACCGTCGTGACACCGCGATTCTGCAGGTCCTGCGCCGACACGGAGATGACCGGCGAGGCCGTTGCTGCAGCCGGATTACGAACGATCGATCCGGTGACGATGATGTCGGCGCCGCTCGTCGGCGTATCCTGCGAAGTCTGCGCTGCCGCAGCGGTCGCATCCGCGGCCGTCGTCGTATCCGTCGTGGCCTGAGCCGAAGCCGTGCCAGCGCACAAAATCGCGAACGGCGTCACGGCTGCAAGCAGCGCGGCCTTGCGCGTCGAACGGGTGAAAGCTGTCATCATGGTCCCTTTTGCTTGCCCCAGCCCGCTCCCCTGAAGATCGCTGGACAAAGGCTGCTGCGCCCTCCCTTCGCCGCCAAGCGACGCAGGAACGACATGGGACAGAAATGATCCGACACATTTCGGCTGTAAACAGACCGATCCGGACTGAGGTACGTTTAGTCGAGCCTGTAGCAAAAATGCCACGTTTGCGCCGCTGTTCCTCAAATTCATCCGTACGGGTGCCGCTTTTTGTAGCGGCAGGAGGGCACCCGCTTCTTTTTCATACAGCGCCACTGCCGCTTCGAAGCACAAAAAAGGGGCGGCCCCGCAGAGCCGCCCCGTCCTTGAGTCGCCACCCCTCCGCGGAGGGGCAGGATACAGGCGTTTAGAAGCCGAACTTCACGCCCGCGCGATACTGGCGGCCGAAGATGCCGTCGCCGCCCTGGACGGCGTTGTACAGATACGCGCCGTACGTGACCGGATCGATCGGAGGCAGGCGGTTGAAGACGTTCAGCACGTTCACATAGAACGAGAACTTGTCGTTCACCCGGAACGTCGCGTTCGCATCCGCCGTGATGTAGCTCTTCACGCGGCAGCCGAAATAGGCCGGTGCCTGACCGCAGTCCTTGTACGCGTCGCCCTGGTCCATCGCCGACAGGTCGTAGCCCGACGTGTAGTTGACGGTGCCGGTCAGCGCGAAATCGCCGAAGTCGAACGTGTTGGCCCAGTTGCCCTTCCACTCGAACGTGCCCGAACCGGCCGTCAGGTTGAAGTTGCCGAGCGTGTCGACATAGGTCTGGCGCACGCCGTCGACGGTGGTGCTCAGCTCCAGGATGAGGCTGGCGTTCAGCGCCGTGGTCCACTTCACGTTGCCGAAGTTGACGAAGCCGTTGGCGCCGAAATCGATGCCTTCCGACTTGATCGTCTGCGCGTTGATCAGCTGCGAGCGGACGAACGCGATCTTGGGCTTGGCGGTCGGGTTGTTGACGTCGACCGCGTCGGCGATGACGTCGAACCCGGCGGGGATCGCCGTGCCCGCATAGTAAGCGGCGATCGCCGGCGACAGATCCGGCGTGGTGATCGCGCCGGTCTTGCGGATGTTGTAGTAATCGACCGTGAACGACAGGCTGCGGATCGGCTCGAACTTGATGCCGGCGGTGAAGCTGCGTGACTTTTCAGGCTGCAGGTTCGGCGATGCCAGCGTGGTCTGACCGATCGAATAGGCCGTGATGTACGACGAGCAGGCGGTCGGTGCCGCGGCCGAGCACGGCGTGGTCGAACCGCGGTTGGTGTACTGCGCCAGGAACGCCGCCGGAATGCTCGACAGCTGCTGCGTCACGTAACCCGTCGTCGGCAGAGCATTCGCCTCGCCGAACGAGGGGATGCGGAAGCCACGCGAATAGGTGCCGCGCACGGTGACCTGACGGATCGGGTTGAAGATCGCGCCGAACTTCGGCGAGAACGCGCTCTGACCGGTCGAATAATGGTCGTAGCGACCCGATGCGTTCAGCGTCAGCTGGTCGAGGATCGGCGCGTTGATTTCACCGAAGGCCGAGGTGACGGTGCGGTTGCCGCTGGTGCCGAATGCGTTCAGGCGGAAATAGCGCTGCGTCGGGCCGTTGGTGTCCGGGTTGCCGCTGGGCGCGTCGACCGCTTCGTAGAAGATCGAGCCACCGAGCGCCACGCGCAGGTCGCCACCCGGCAGCGCCATCAGCGCCTTACCCAGGGTGAACTGCGCCTGGTACAGATCCGACGAGCTGTTGTTGATGAACTGCGGCGTCAGATAGTCGCGCACCGCCTGGCTGTTCTGGCCGGGGTTGAGGAAGTTGTAGCTGCCGTCGTTGATCACATCGAGCAGGTGCTGAATGTAGACGTAGCCATCGGTGCGACGACGCAGATCGGTGTGCATCGCGGTGGCGTCGACGCGATAGTCGACGTCGCCGAAGATGGTGCCGTTGATGCCCATCGCGGCGCGATAGACGCGGCTGCGGGTTTCGTTGAACTCACGCTCGTTGGCGAGCGTGCCGACGATGCGCGCCACCTGGCCGAGCCCTGCGAACGGGTTGTTCGGGTTGAGCGTGCCGTTCGCCGCGGTGCAGGCCGCGGTCGTACCGCGCGGGCAGATGTAGACCGGCAGCGCCAGGATCGCCGAACGCGGATCGATCGACGGCGTCGGGCCCTGCGAGGTCGAATATTGCGGGAAGAGGATGCCCGCGGGTGCGTTGGCGCGGATCGTCGCCGGAACGCCCGTGTAGCTCGACGTCGACTGCTGGAAGTTGACCTGGAAATAGGCCTCCGACGTGTCGCCGACCTTGGCGGTGAACTTGGCCGAACCGCCGAAGCGTTCGATGTCCGGGGTCACGTTGCCGTACAGGTTCTGGGTGTCGACCTGGCAGACGGTGCCCGGCGCGGTCGGGTTGTTGGCGAGGTCGGTTGCGGTCAGGTTGTACGGCGTGCCGACGACGCAGCCCAGCGCCGGGTTCAGGAACTGATAGCGGCCCAGCGCGGTCGTGTTGGTCGCGTCGGCCGGACGGACGTAGAAGTTGCCGGTGCCGATCGAGAAGCCGGGCAGCGTGCCGTTCGGGCCGACGCTGTTGGCGATGTTGTTCGGGCCGCACACCGTGGTGCCGGTGCGGTTGCTGCACAGGCTGCGCTCGTCGCTCGTGTTGTACGGCGCCGGCAGCGACGACGCCTTCACGCCTTCGCTGCGGTAATAGAAGCCGCTGATATAGGCGTTATAGCCCTTCTCATCGAGATCGCCGGTGCCGGCGGTCAGCGACAGGCGCTGGTTGGCGTTGTAGCCACGCTCCGCGATGCCCGCTTCGACGCGGCCGGCGATGCCCTGGAACGAACGCTTGGTGATGATGTTGACCACGCCCGCGATCGCGTCCGCGCCGTAGCTGGACGAGGCGCCGTCGCGCAGCACGTCGACGCGCTCGACGATATCGTCCGGGATGGTGTTGAGGTCGACGAAGTTGCGCGAACCGTCATCCGACAGCGGATAGTAAGCGGCGCGCAGGCCGTCGAACAGCACCAGCGTCGAGTTGGTCGACAGGCCGCGCAGCGACACCGATGATGCGCCGGACGCGAACGCGCCATTGGCGGTGAACGAGTTGGTCAGCGCCGGGCCGTTGTTCGACGACAGCGCCTGGATGCCCGCCTGCACGGTGTTGATGCCGCGCACGTCGAGGTTCTCGGTCGTGATCGTGCTGACCGGCGACGGGCCGGCATCGGCGCCGCGGATGATCGAGCCGGTGACGACGATGTCGTTGCCGGTCGACGCTTCCTGCGGCTGGGCTGGGGTCTGCGGCGCGGCGGCTGCGGTCTGATCCGACGAATCGGTGGTCGGCTGCGGCGCCGGGGTGGTCTGCGCCGCGGCGACGCCGGCGGACAGCAGCACGAACGGCGTCGCGGCGGCGAGCAGGGCCGCCTTTCGCGTAAAGCGGTACATCGTGGTCATCGTCTTCCCTCGCTTGACCCGGATGGCCGGCCCGTTGTGACGGTGCCGGTTCCAGGCATGGCCAAGCCCCCTCAAGCCGCATTCGGCTTCCAAAGGACATGGGACAGGAATGCGTTCACGTATTTAGGGTGTAAAGCCGTCATTCATCCGCGGCTCATCTTTGCGCGCCGGTGTCGCCGAAATGACACAATGCCTGCCCTGCATGGCAGGCCGGATCGGGAATCCTGCCCGGTAACGGGCAGAACGCGCTGACAGGCATCTTGGTTCACCGATCGGCCAATTTGTTCCGAAACGGCTTTTTATCATAGATTTATGTCGCCGGGTGTGGCGGAACACTCACATCGTCCGGCCTGCAAAGCCTGCGTCTGCGCGACGGGGCAAATTGGACGTATGCTGACCTAATGACCTGGTTTGGGCCCTCCCAAACCGTCACCCGTCGCTATGGTCTAGTCGAAAAGGATAGGACATCTACTATGCCCTGCCTGTGCGGCACGCGGGTCCGCTACCGCGTGCCCTGCGAGCGCGCGCGCCATCATCCGATCGTGAAAAAGCCGGCTTACTTGGCCGGCATCGCCCCCGCGACGAGCATCGGGTCGAGGCGCGCATTGCGCCAGCGCAGGCTCCAGTGGAGGTGGGGGCCGGTCGCGCGCCCGGTCTTGCCGACCGCGCCGATCACCTGCCCCTGGCGGACGTGATCGCCCACAGACACGTCGATGCGCGACAGGTGCAGGAACGCGCTGTTCAGCCCCATGCCATGGTCGATCATCAGCAGATTGCCCTCCAGCGTGAAGGGGTGATCCGCAGCCAGGATCACGACGCCGTCCGCCGGCGCGACGACGGGCGCGCCCACCGGCAGCGCCACGTCGGTGCCCGAATGATAGGCCCCCGGCTCGCCGCGATAGACGCGCTGCGACCCGAACCAGCCCGAAATGCGGCCGACCGCCGGCCAGACGAAGCGCTGCCGCCAGCCCTGCGCGTCGGTCTCGATCGCGCGCGCCGCGGCGATCTGCGCGAGTTCGGGCGGGCGCAGCTGCGCCATCACCGGATCGGGCGCCGGAAAGCGGGGAAGGGTATTGAGCCGCTCGATCCGCCACGCGCGCGGCGCAACGGTCAGCGCCGTGACCGCACCCAGCGGGGTGCCGGCCGGTCCCGTAAAATGCTCGGCGACCCGCATCGTGGCGGGTGCATCCCGATCGAAGCCGAGGACGAATGACCCGTCCGCGGCGACGGCCACGTCATGCCCGTCCAGCGTCAGCCGCGTGCCGGGGCGCGCATGGCCGCGCACCAGCGCGCCCTGCATCGGCGTCCCCTCCAGCCGCAGCGCGGACGCGCTGGCCGGCAAGGGTTGGGCGCCGGGCAGGATCGGCGCCTGCTGCGCCATGCCGGGCGCCGCCCCACCAAGGATCAGCGCGAGCAACAGGCCGCCTCGCCCGCCGCGAGGCCTCATTGCGGGCGCATCGCCTCGCTGGCGATCGCGGCCGTCGCATAGGCTTCCTGCTTGGCGACGCTCCAATAGCGCAGCAGGTCAATCGGCACGCGTGCCCCGCTAACCGCGCAGGTGACATGATCACCGGGCGCCAGCACGCGAAAGCCATTGGCCATATAGTGCAGCCGCGCGGGCCGGTCGGAATTGGAAACGAGCATGTCTTGTGTCCGTATCAGAGCCCAGCCGTCACAATAACGTCGGCTGGTCGGGCGTGGGGGCGACATAGGCGCGCGCCGCCTTGCGCTCAACCTTAGGGGATACTGGGGCGGGCTCGGGCGCAACGTCGCCCACCACCGCATCGACGCTGTCGTCGCGGAAGCGCAGCGTCACCGCCCCCGCCGCGCGCACCGCCGCCGCCGAGGACAAGGTCGTGCCGTCGCGCGCCGTCACTCGTGCATAGCCACGGTCCAGCACCGCATCGGGGTTGAGCGACTGTACCAACCGCCACGTCGCCGCCAGCCGCTCGCGCCCGCGCTCCACCTGTCGCTCCAGCACCGCCGGCCGCAGCGCCCCCGCCGACCGGTCGAGGCTACCACGCGCCAGCGTCACCCGCCGCTCCAGCCCCCGGTCCAGCCGTTGCCCGGCATCGTCCGCCCGCTGCCGCTGCGGCCCCAGCAGCGCCTCGCGCTTCGGCAGCAGCCGGGCGAGCGCGGTCAGCCGCTCGCGCCCGCGCTCGACATAGCGATTGGCGCACCGCTGCGTCCGGCTGCCATGGCTCTGGATCGTGTAGCGCAGGTCGGCGAGCACCGGCACCGCCAGCTCCGCCGCCGCAGTCGGCGTCGGCGCGCGCAGGTCGGCAGCGAAATCGCACAGGGTCGTGTCGGTCTCATGCCCCACGGCCGAGATGATCGGGATCGTGCAGTCCGCGACCGCGCGCACCACCACCTCTTCGTTGAACGCCCACAGATCCTCGATCGACCCGCCGCCGCGCGCGACGATGACGAGATCGGGTCGCGGCACCGGGCCATCCGCGGGGATCGCATCGAAGCCGCGCACCGCCGCCGCCACCTCTTCCGCCGCGCCCTGCCCCTGCACCTTGACCGGCCAGACGATGACATGGCTGGGGCAGCGATCCTCCAGCCGGTGCAGGATATCGCGGATCACCGCGCCGGTCGGCGACGTCACCACCCCGATCGTGCGCGGCAGAAAGGGCAGCGCGACCTTGCGCTCGCGATCGAACAGCCCTTCGCCCGCCAGCTTGGCCTTCAATTTCTCGAACAGCGCCATCAGCGCGCCCGCGCCGGCCAGCTCCATCCGCTCGATGACGATCTGATATTTCGACCGGCCGGGATAGGTGGTCAGCTTGCCGGTCGCGATCACCTCGATCCCGTCCTGCGGCGCGAAGGCGAGCGCATTCACCTGCCCCTTCCACATCACGCCGTCGATCACCGCGGCATCGTCCTTCAACGCCAGATAGACGTGGCCCGAGGCGGCCCGCTTGTACCCCGAAATCTCGCCGCGCAGCCGGACGTGGCCGAACTCGCCCTCCACCATCCGCTTCAGCTTGAAGCTCAGCTCGCCCACCGACAGCGCGAGCGCGTTGTCGCCGGGGCGCTCCTCGGCTAGCAGCCGGGCATCATCGGTATCGGATAGGAACTCTGGCATGAACGTCCTGCTGCTGGGCTCAGGCGGCCGCGAACACGCATTGGCGTGGAAACTGGCGCAATCGCCGACCCTCGATACGCTCTATGCCGCGCCAGGCAACCCCGGCATCGCGCAGCATGCGACGTGCGTCGCCCTCGACGCGACGGATCACGCCGCGGTGATCGATTTCGTGCGGGCGCAAGCCATTGGCCTGGTCGTGATCGGCCCCGAAGCGCCGCTGGTCGACGGGCTTGCCGACAGTTTGCGCGCCGCCGGCGTCCCCGTCTTCGGCCCCGACAAGGCCGCCGCCCAGCTGGAAGGGTCGAAGGGCTTCACCAAGGATCTGTGCCGCCGCGCCGATATCCCGACCGCCGGCTATGTCCGCGTCGAGAATCGTCGCGACGCGGAGGCCGCACTCGCCGCGACCTTCGGCTATCCCGTCGTCATCAAGGCGGACGGCCTCGCCGCGGGCAAGGGCGTGGTAATCGCGACCAGCGAGGCCGAGGCGGCGCAGGCGTTCGACGCGATGTTCGCGCAGGGCGACGCCCCCGTCGTGCTCGAGGAATTTCTGGAGGGCGAAGAGGCCAGCCTGTTCGTCCTCACCGACGGCCATGACTTGCTCCCCTTCGGCAGCGCGCAGGATCACAAGCGCGTCGGCGAGGGCGATACCGGCCCCAACACCGGCGGCATGGGCGCCTACAGCCCCGCCCCCGTCCTCACCCCCGACCTGGAGGAGCGTGCAATCGCCGAGATCGTCGCGCCCACCGTCAAGGCGATGCGGGAGGAAGGCATGCCGTTCAGCGGCGTCCTCTACGCCGGGCTGATGCTGACCCGGACGGGGCCGAAGCTGATCGAATATAATGCCCGCTTCGGCGACCCCGAATGCCAGGTGCTGATGATGCGCTTCCACGGCGATCTGCTCGCAGTGATGCTGGCCACCGCCGAAGGCCGGCTCGCGCTGCTCGGCGACATCGCCTTGTCGGACGACATCGCGATGACCGTCGTCCTCGCCGCGGCGGGCTATCCGGGCACGCCCAAGGCCGGCGGCACGATCCGCGGCATCGATGCGGCGGAAGCGACCGGCGCGATCGTCTTCCAGGCGGGCACGAAGCAGTCCGGCGATACGCTGGCAGCGTCCGGCGGCCGCGTCCTGGCCGTCACCGCCACCGGCCCCGACATCCGCGCCGCCCGCGACGCGGCCTATCGCGGCGTCGACGCCGTCGACTTCGCCGACGGCTTCTGCCGCCGCGACATCGGCTGGCGCGAGCTGGCGCGGTAAGGCTTGTCCCGCACCCCCGCCCAGCCCACGCCCACGCCCACGCCCACACCCACACCGTCATTCCCGCGAAGGCGGGAATCCATAACCTCTGACGTTTCGGCTGGAGGCGCGACGCTAGCGTGTCTGGATTCCCGCCTCCGCGGGAATGACGAAGAAGCGGGGGGGGGGTGACGGAATAACAAAAAAAGGCCCGCCGGATCGCTCCGACGGGCCTTTCCTCATACCAAACGCACCGATCAGAAGTTGATCGTCGTCCCGATCGCGATGTTGCGACCCAGCGAGTCATAGCGCTGCGGGATCGTGTTCCCGCGGGCCAGGCTGATATTGTACGAATCCGGCACGATCGGCGCCGCCTTGTCGAGTAGGTTGTTCGCGATCAGGCGCAGCGAGAACTGCTTGGCGATCGCGAAGTTGAGCGCCAGGTCGAAGTAACTCGCCGGGGCGACCCGGTAATAGCTCGTCCGCGCCCGCGCCGCCGTGCCGCCGATCGCGGGATCGCCCGAATTGTCGGCGTTGGTCAGCGACCCCACGTAGCGCCAGTTGAACGATGCACTGAAGCCACGCCCTTCGGTCGTATAGGTCGCGCGCAGGCCGTGGCTCCACTTCGGGATCAGCTGGCCGCAGCCGTTGCCGTAATAGCCCGCGCAGTTGCGCTCGGGCTGCACCGGCGAATCCTGGCCCCCGGCGAAGGTGGTCAGCGAGCCGTTGAAGCTCCAGTCGATGCGGCCCGCGCTGCCCAGCTCCATCGGATATTGCGCCTGGAAGTCGTAACCGCGCGCGATCGAGGTGTAATAGTTGCTGGTGCCCTGACGGATAAAGCCCGTCGTCGGGTTGCTCGCCGCGTTCGAGAACAACGTGCCGTTCGCATTGCGGACGATGCCCTGGCAGAAGAACTGGTCGCCGCCCGAGCGCAGACAGCCATCGGTGTAATAGCTGTAATCGTTGTAACCCAGCGAGTTGTCGATCTTGATCCGATACCGGTCGACCGAGAACACCAGGCCGCGCACGAACCGCGGCTTCAGCACCAGGCCATAGGTCTGGGTATAGGCTGTCTCCGGATCGGCGGTGAAGCCGCCCGAGCGCACGGTGCAGGCCGCGGTGCCGTTCGGCGTCGTGCCGTTGCTGCACAACAGGCTGGTGCTGCCATACAACGCGTCGGACAGGCCGGTCGCACGGCACACCTCACGCGAGGCGAGCGGCGCGCCGTACGTCACGCCATTCGGACCGGGGATCGGCGTCGGCGCGCAGAAGTCGTTGAACGTGCCCGCACCGCCGGCGGCGAAGTCGATGTTCGTCGCCTGCCGGATCTCGACCACCGTCGGCGCGCGCTGCGCCTTGTTGAACGAGGCGCGGAAGGTGATGTCCTTCACCGGGGCGTAGATGCCCTCGATCTTCCAGGTGTTGAAGGTCGACGGATTGCTGCTGTACTTCGACAGGCGATAGCCGCCGTTGACCTGCGCCAGCTCGACGAACGGCTTGTGCTCGATCAGCGGCACCTGCACTTCGGCGTTGGCTTCCCACACGTCCTGGCTGAGGTAGCTGTCGGTGCCGCCCAGCGCGCTGCGATAGCTGGCGTCGGCGGTCGATTTCAGCGTGTCCTTGCGATATTCGGCGCCCAGCGCGATCGCCACGCCCTGTTCGGCGAACGGCGAGGTGATGCCGTATTTGCCCAGGTCGCCGCTGACGTTGGCGAGCACGTCGTACAACGTCCCCGTCGTCTGCGACGTGCCGGTCGTGAACAGATAGTTGATCAGCGCCGGATTGGTGTTGCCCGCGCTGAAGATGTCGAAGGGCACGCAGCCCGCCGCGCCGCTGGCGCAGACCGGGTTGGCCGCGGTGCCGCCGACGTTCACCGCATTCTGCAGATTGCCGGGGGTGCGGAAGCTCGGGATGTAATCCTGATGGTTGCGCGCATAGACGCCGCCGACGTCATAGGTCCACGCATCGCCCACCTTGCCGCGCACGCCGCCGGTCAGGCGCACGCCGGTGTTGACGAAGGTGTCGGGGCGGTCGTTCATCTCGCCCAGGCGATAGGCGAGGCTGACCGGCACGCTGGTCGCACCCGCGACGCCGCATCCGATCGCGGTCGCCTGGGCCGCCGACAGGAAGGGGTTGGCGCAGGACACGTTGACCGTGCCGCTCGCGATCGTCGGATAGTTGGTGTACGACTTGTCGCGGAACCACAGGCCCGAGGCGTAGAGCTCCGCTTCCGGCGCCAGCTCGGCGGTCACGAAGCCGCCGGCGTTCACGCGCTCGCTGGGACGCTGATAGGCATAGCCGCTGAAATAGTTGGACGCATTGCCCTGGCCCGCGCCGAACGGCACGAAGGTGCGCGTGCCATTGGGGTTGTTGACCAGCTGCGCGCCGGCATTCGGGCCCGACTGCGGCGTGATGAGGCCGCTGGTCGAGCTGCTCGGCGTCAGGCCGCACGACAGCGGGCCGTTGAGCTGCAGCTGCGTCAGGTAACAGCCCGCGTTCGAGCGCGAGGTCAGCGCGACCTCGTCGGTGTTCTTGTAATTGACGAAGCCGCTGACATGCACCTTGTCGTCGAAGAAGCCATGGCCCGCGGTCAGCGTCAGGTCGGCCCGGCCGCCGTCGTTGGTCCAGCCGCGGGGCGACGTGAAGCCCGCCGCACGCGCCAGCGGCGACACGACCGTGTCCTTGTTGTTATGGTTGTAGAAATTGTAATTGGCGTCGAGCTGCAGCCCTTCGAAATCCTTCTTCAGGATGAAGTTGACCACGCCTGCGACCGCGTCCGAGCCATAGACCGACGACGCACCGCCAGTCAGCACGTCGACGCGCTCCAGCAGCGTTGTCGGGATGATGCCCGTATCCTGGCCGTTCTGCGTGCCCAGGCGCTTGCCATCGATCAGCACCAGCGTGCGCTCGAAACCCAGGCTGCGCAGCTTGATGCGCTGGCGCCCGTCGGAATCGTTATAGGTCTGCTGGGCGTCCGGCGCGACCTGCGGCAGGCGGTTCAGCACGTCCTCGACGTTGACCGCGGCCTGCGCGCGGATGTCGGCGGAGGTGACCGAGGTGATCGGCGCGGCGGCGGTGACGTTGGGGCGGACGATGCGCGTGCCCGTCACGACGATATCGCCACCCGGCTGCGCGGCCGGCGGCGTCTCGCCCGCGGCGGTGGCGGCCTTGGCGGCGGCTTCCTGCGGCGATTGTCCGATATTGGTATCGTCGGTCGTGGTGGTCTGTGCCAGCGCGGGTGCGCTCACCATCGCCAGGCTGCCTGCCAGCGCCACGAGCGAAACCCCATTCTTCCCAATCATAGCCTTGCCTCTCACCGAGGCTCGCTACCATGGAGCCTCTTTACGTCAGACAAGTTTTCCTATCCGGGAGACGGCGTCAATACCGCAGTGATACCTTTGCATACCATTTTGTCACCGCTGTGACAGGAAAGCATCACTCACCCTTTTGCCACGCCGAGCCGTGCGCAGCGGGCGCCGAACGCCCGCCCGCACGACGCGCTCGTTCATGCAGCGTTCGGATTGCGGCGCGATTCAGCCCAGTTCGGCGCGCAGCGGGCGGGCGAGCAGCGCACCGATCACGTCCGCCGAGGGCGCGCCATCCAGCAGGCGGCACACCGCCGCGGTCACCGGCATGTCGACGCCGGCCTCCGCCGCCGCCTCGGCGAGCACCGGTGCGGTGAATGCGCCCTCCGCCACCGTCCGCCGGTCGGCGAGCAGGTCCGCCGCGGCGCGCCCCTGCCCCAGGCCCAATCCCAGCGAGAAATTGCGGCTGCTCGTCGATGAACAGGTGAGCACCAGATCGCCCAGCCCCGACAGGCCGGCGAGCGTCTCCGCCCGCGCGCCACGCGCCAAGCCGAAGCGCGTCATCTCGGCAAAGCCGCGCGCGATCAGCGCCGCACGTGCATTCTGCCCCAGCCCCGCGCCCTCCACCACGCCGCACGCGATCGCGAGCACGTTCTTCACCGCCCCGCCGATCTCCGCGCCGACCACGTCGCGGCTGGCATAGGGGCGGAAGTGCGGCGCCGCGAGCCGTGCAGCCAGCGCCTCGCCCAGCGCTTCGTCCGCCACCGCCAGCGTCACCGCGGTCGGCAGGCCCGCCGCCACCTCATGCGCGAAGGTCGGGCCGGAGAGCACCGCGATCGGCGCCTGCGGATGGACGGCCTTGGCCACCTCGCCCACCAGCCGCCGCGTCCCCGCCTCGATCCCCTTGGCGCACAGCACCAGCGGCCGCGTACCGACGTCGATCTGCGCGAGCACCCCGCCGACATGCTGCGCCGGCGCGACGACCAGCAGAGCGTCGGCTGCATTAAGGTCGCCGAAATCGGACGTCGCGCGGATCGACGGCGACAGCGGCACACCGGCCAGGAACAGCCGGTTCTCGTGGACGTCGTTGATCCCCGCCACCACCTCGGGCTCGCGCGCCCACAGCGTTACCGGCTCGCCGCGATGCGCCGCGACCTGCGCCAGTGCCGTACCCCAGGCGCCGCCGCCGATGACCCCGATCTTCATGCTGCTCATCCCTGGACGCCCAACCTCACCCACTCCGTTCGCCCTGAGCCTGTCGAAGGGCGCCGTGCCGCAGGGGCACCGCCCGTGGATAGCTGTGCTTCGACAGGCTCAGCACGAACGGGGGTACGGCATCATGCCGTCGCCGTCACGTCCTGTGCCATCACGCCTTCACCCCCGCACCGCGCACCGCCTCTGCCCCCGGATCGAGCGGCCATCTGGCCCGCGCCGGCGTGTCGAGCGGATCGGTCAACCCGGCGGCGAAGCGCTCCGCCCCCGCCCAGCCGATCATCGCCGCATTGTCGGTGCACAGCCACAGGGGCGGCGCGACGAAGCGCAGGCCATGCTCGGCGGCGAGCGCCTGCAGCGCAGCGCGCACCGCACCGTTCGCCGCGACCCCGCCCGCGACGACCAGCGCCGTCGCTTCGACACCGGCGATCCCCCGCCGCGTCCGGTCGATCAGGCAATCGACCACCGCCGCCTGGAAGGATGCGGCGATATCCTCGGGCGCATGATGCCCCGCCGCGCGTGCGACCGCGCTCTTGAGGCCGGCGAACGAGAAATGCGGCTCGGCCGATCCCTTCAGCGGCCGCGGCAACGGCACGACCGGCCGCCCCAGTGCCGCCGCCTTTTCCACGTTCGGCCCGCCGGGAAAGCCCAGGCCGAGCAGCTTCGCGGTCTTGTCGAACGCCTCGCCCGCGGCATCGTCGATCGTCGTCGCGATCCGGCGATAGCGGCCGACACCCTCGACCAGCAGCAGCTGGCAATGCCCGCCCGACACCAGCAGCAGCAGATAGGGAAAGGCGAGGTCCGGGTCGGACAGCCGCGGGCTCAGCGCATGTCCCTCCAGATGATTGACCGCGACGAACGGCTTGCCCGCCGCATGGGCCAGCGCCTTGCCGGTGACGAGGCCCACCATCACGCCGCCGATCAGCCCGGGCCCCGCGGTCGCCGCGATCGCATCGACCTGATCGAGTCGCAATCCAGCATCCTGCAACGCTGCCGCGACCAACGGCTCCAGCGCCTCGACATGCGCACGCGCCGCGATTTCGGGCACCACGCCGCCGAAGGGCGCATGCGCCGCCTCTTGCCCTGCCAGCCGGTGGCTGAGCACCTGCCGATCGCTGGTGATGAGCGCGGCGGCGGTTTCGTCGCACGAGGATTCGAGGCCGAGGATGATCCGGGGGGGCATGGCCGGCCTTCTATCGCGCCGCACGGAGGTTGTCGAAGGGTGGGGGTTTGGGCATGGCTGGCGGCAGGATTGTAAAACACCCTCACCCTTCGCCGCCTTTGGCGGCTCTTCCCTCTCCCGGTGGGAGAGGGAGGGAGGCGCGCAGCGCCGGAAGGGTGAGGGTGTGAATGGATGAAACGATGGCGATCAGGTTCAAACTCGGCACGCGCGGATCGCCGCTGGCGCTGACCCAGGCCAATATGGTCCGCGACGCTTTGTGCGCCGCGCACGGCTGGACGCCGGACGAGATCGACCTCGTCGTCATCCGCACCACCGGCGACCGCGTGCAGGACCGCGCGCTCGCCGAGATCGGCGGCAAGGCGCTATGGACCAAGGAACTCGACCGGGCCCTCATCGCCCGCGAGATCGACGCCGCGGTCCATTCGATGAAGGATGTCGAAACGATACGGCCGGCCGAGATTCGCATCGCCGCGATGCTGCCGCGCGCCGACGTGCGCGACCGGCTGATCGGCGCGGACAGCGTCGCGGAGCTGCCCCGCGGCGCCGTCGTCGGCACCAGCTCGCCGCGCCGCCGCGCGCAGCTGCTGCGGCTGCGCCCGGACCTCAAGGTCGTGCTCTTCCGCGGCAACGTCGACACCCGCCTCGCCAAGCTCGCCGCAGGCGAGGCGGACGCCACCCTGCTCGCCGCCGCCGGGCTCGACCGGCTGGGGCGCGACGGCGTCGGCCGCGCGATCCCGACCGACGAGATGCTGCCCGCCCCCGCGCAGGGCGCCGTCGGGATCGAGGTGCTCGCCAGCCATGACGAGGCCATGGTCGCCGTCGCCGCGATCGACGATCCCGCGACCAGCGCCTGCGTCCTGACCGAGCGCGCGCTGCTCGCCGCCTTGGGCGCCGACTGCCACTCCCCCGTCGCCGCGCTTGCCGCACTGTCGGGCGAGATGCTGACGCTACGCGCCGAACTGATCGCCGAGGACGGCAGCCTCCACGTCGACGGCACCGGCGAAGGCACCGACGGCGCGCTCATCGCTGCGGAACTCGCCGCCGACCTGCTCGCCCGCGCGCCCTCCAGCGTCCGCAGCCTGTTCGCGCCGTGACGGGCATCGCCCTCTCGGGCGTGCTGGTCGTCCGCCCCGAACCCGGCACCGCGCGCACCCTCGCCCGGCTGCGCGCGCTCGGTGTGGACGCCGCCGCATTCCCGCTGTTCGCGACCGTGCCGGTGCCATGGCAGGCGCCCGATCCCGCGGCCTTCGACGCCTTGCTGATCACCAGCGCCAATGCGGTGCGCCACGCCGGCCCCACGCTCGCATGCCTCGCGCATCTGCCCGTGATCGCGGTGGGCGCGCAGACCGCCGAGGCAGCGCGCGGCGCCGGCCTCACGGTCGCGGTCGTCGGCACCGGCGGCGTCGCCGAGGCCCTCGCCGCCGCCAGCTTCACCCGCCCGCTCCACCTCGCCGGCCGCGATCACATCGACAGCGGCCACCCGACGCGCATCGTCTACGCCAGCGACACGATTGCCGTAGACCCCGCCGCCTTCGCCCGCGCCGCGCGATGCCGCGTCGTCCTGCTCCATTCGGTCCGCGCCGCCGCCCGCGTCGCCGCCTTGCTGCCCGACCGCAGCGCCTCCGGCATCGCCGCGCTCAGCCCCGCGGTCCGTGCCGCGGCCGGCGACGGCTGGGCGCTCGCGCTCACCGCCGACACCCCCACCGACGCCGCACTGTGCCGGGTCGGGGCGGCGGCATGCACGCCAGCGATTGACCCTGCGGCGGGGGCCGGGGATAAGGCGCCATGAGCGATTACGTGCCGATCGATCCGCCGTCGGGCGCCCGCGGAGCGCAGGGCCTGCGCACCGGCGTCTTCCTGGCGATCATCGCGCTGGCCTTCGTCGCGGGCGCGGTGCTGACCGGCTATCTGATGCGCCATGTGCCGTGGCTGGGCGGGACGACAAGCGCGCAAAAGGCGACGCCCGAGCCGGTCAACTACAACCCCGCCTTGCCGCTCAACGCCAATGGCGAGCGGACCAACCCGCAGCTTGATCCCAATGCGCTGGCCTCGCGCGAAGCGACGCTCGCCGGACAATTGTCGGCGCTGGAGACGCGCACCGCTGCCATCACCACCGATGCCAACGCCGCCGCCGCGCAGGCCGGCCGCGCCGAGGGGCTGCTGATCGCCGTCGCCGCGCGCCGTGCGCTCGATCGCGGTGTCGGCCTCGGCTATCTCGAGGAGCAGTTGCGCAGCCGCTTCGGCACCGCGCAGCCCAAGGCGGTCGCCGCAGTCATCGACGCCGCGCGCCAACCGGTGACGCTGGAGGATCTGCGCCAGGGGCTGGAGGCGATCGCGCCCGACATCGCCTCGGTCAGCACCGACGGCTGGCTCGCCAGCCTGCGCCGCGAAGTCGCCGGCCTCGTCGTGCTGCGCCAGGCCGGCACCCCCTCGCCTCGCCCCGCCGACCGGCTCGCCCGCGCGCGCCGCCTGCTCGACGGTGGCCAGGTGGAGGCCGCCCGTGCCGAGGTCGCGCGCCTGCCCGGCGCCGCGCAGGCCGGCAATTGGATGCAGGCCGCCGACCGCTATATCGAGGCGCGCCGCGCGCTCGATCTCATCGAAAACGCCGCGCTGATGGGCCAGGCGGTCGCCCGCCCGATCCCGGCGACGACGGTGCAGGCCCAGACGCCCGCCGATACCACGCCGACGACCGATCCCGATACGAACACGCAGGAAACCACCTCGGTCGGGATGTAACGGCGCGCATGATCGCCCCCGTCGTCACCACCGACCGGCTGATCCTCACCGGCCACCACCCCGATCACCTCGACGCGCTCGCCGCCCTGTGGGCGGACCCAGCGGTCTATACGATGATCGGCGGCGTGCCCCGCAGCCGCGAAGAGGTGTGGCTGCGCCTGCTCCGCTCGATCGGCCAGTGGCAGGCGTTCGGCTATGGCAGCTGGGTGTTCTGCGCGCCCGACGGCACCGTCCTCGGCGAAGGCGGCCTGATGGAGGCGCGCCGGACGATCGACCCGCCGCTCGCGCTGCCAGAGGCGAACTGGGTCCTCGCCCCCCACGCCCACGGCCGCGGATTCGCGCAGGCGGCGATGACGGCGGCACTCGGCTGGGCCGACGCCCAGGGCATCGCCCGCACCACCTGCATCATCGACCCCGCCAACACCCCCTCGCTCCGCCTGGCGGCCAAGCTCGGCTACACCGCGGCGCGCGACGCCCTGTACAAGGACCGCCCCATCCACATCCTCGAACGCTGATCGACGTCCACCCCCCTCGCGAGACACCGACGCGCCCCCCACCCACTCCGTCACCCCGGACTCGTTCCGGGGTCCACTCCGCGGCGAGGGGGAAGGCTGGAGGCGCAGGCCGTCCCCCCGCGGCCCGGTGGACCCCGGACCAAGTCCGGGGTGACGAAGGAGATGTGGCGGGCTTCGTCACCCACCAAGCCGGGCAACAGCGCAGGCGCAATGCGGCCGACAAGCGCCGCGCCGTCCACGTTGAGTCGCACGAACCCTCGCCCCCCTCCGTCACCTCCGGTTTGGCCGAAAAGTCCTCCCCCGCCAGGGGGAGGTGGCATGCCGCAGGCATGACGGAGGGGGAGGTAAGGGCAGCGCTTCGACAGCCGGAGGCGTTCCTGTCCGCCCCCTCCGTCACCGCCTTCGGCGGCGCCACCGCATCGGGATGAACGGCCGGGGGCCGTTCATCCCGATGCGCCTGGCGGGGGAGGAATGAGCGCTGGGCACCGACTCTCCTTTGGCCCGGTGGCCCCGGAAAGCGTCCGGAGTGACGAACGGATGCGGGCACCCCGTATCCCCCACCCCCACAATCCGCTACACCACCCGCATGCTGCTCGCCGTCACCCTGTCCGCTCTGGCGATGACGCTGATTGTCGGTGTCCGGTATCTGATCGTGTCGGGCGCCTTCGCCGCGGCGACGCGCCTGAAGCACCCCGGCCTCTACCGCGGCCTTGATGCGCAGATGCGCCGCGAGATCGCCTGGAGCCTCGCCTCCGCCGCGATCTACGGCATTCCGGCAGGGGTGCTCGCCTGGGGGTGGAAGGCGCATGGCTGGACCCGCATCTACGACGACATCCACGCGCGGCCGCTCTGGTACGTGCCGCTGTCGGTGGTCGTGTACCTGTTCCTCCACGACACCTGGTTCTACTGGACACATCGCTGGATGCACCGGCCCGCGGTGTTCAAGGCCGCGCATGCCGTCCACCACGCCAGCCGGCCGCCCACCGCCTGGGCGGCGATGGCGTTCCACCCGATCGAGGCGGTGACCGGCGCTGTGGTAATTCCGCTACTGGTGCTGCTGATTCCGATCCACATCGGCGCGCTGGGCTTCGTGCTCGGCCTCATGACCGTTATGGGCGTAACCAATCACATGGGATGGGAGGTTTTCCCGCGGTTCATGTGGGGGGGACCATTGGGGGGCTGGCTCATTACCGCGAGCCATCATCAACGCCATCATGAGCAATACGGGTGCAATTATGGGCTGTATTTCCGCTTCTGGGATCGCCTGTGCGGCACCGACCGGGGGGTCGGGGATTTCGCGCGGGCGCACGCCAAGGCGGCGCGCGCGCACGCTGGCGCTGGCGGGCCTGCTGCCGGCGGCGGTGCTGATGCTGGGCGCCGCGCCGATCGCGCGGCTTGACGTCGGCGTCAGCCAGATGCGCTCGGCCAAGGGAAGCTTGCGCGTTTGCCTGACCGCGGACCCGGACAATTTCCCCGCCTGCGTCGACGATGCCAATGCCGTCACCCGCTCCGTCCCCGCCTCGACGCATGCGCTGCACTTCGACGGGCTGCCGCTCGGCAATTATGCGGTCGCGGTGATTCACGACGAAAACAACAATGCGAAGCTCGACACACTCGCCGGCATCCCGCGCGAAGGCTTCGGCTTCTCGCGCAACCCGCCGATCCGCTTCGGCGCGCCGCGCTTCGCCGCCGCGCGCTTCACGGTGACGAGTGATGCAAATCAGCAACAGATCAGAATGCGCTACATCTTCTAATCGGTTGCTACGGGAAAGATTCCGCAATCGCTGCGTTACGGTCACGTAACAGGTTGGAGCCTTCCCCGTGTCGTTCAAGTATTTGGCCGCGCTCGCCGCGTCCGCCGCGTTCGCCGTACCCGCGTTCGCGCAGGAAACCCCTGCCGAGTTCGACACGAACCGCGACACGATCACCGCGGGCGTCGCCGGCGTGTACCTCAGCGACTATGAAGGCTCGAACGACTATCGCTGGGTGCCTGCGCCCGCCGCGGTCGGATCGGTGAAGGGCTATGCCTTCCTGCTCGCCGGCAACCGCGCCAGCGTCGACCTGATCCGCAACGAACCGGGCCCCGTGTGGGATATCCAAGCCGGCCCGATCGGCGTCGTCAACTTCAATCGCTCCAGCCTCGACAGCATCGACGATCCGCGCGTGAAGGCGCTGGGCAAGGTGAAGACCGCGATCGAACTCGGCGGCTATGTCGGCATCGGCAAGACCGGCGTCATCACCAGCCCGTACGACAAATTGTCGGTCTCGCTGAGCTACCGCCACGACGTTGCCGGCGCGCACGACAGCGGCATCTGGCAGCCGAGCATCAACTATCTCACCCCGCTCAGCACCAAGGCGGCGGTCGGCCTGTTCGCCACCGCCGAACATGCCGGTCGCGGCTATGCGACCAGCTATTTCTCGATCTCACCGACACAGGCGATCGCCAGCGGCCTGCCGACCTACAATGCGCGGGGCGGCTGGAAGAATTATTCGATCGGCGGCCTCGCCACCTATTCGCTGACCGGCAACCTGCTGCACGGGTGGAAGGTCGTCGCCGGCGGCACCTATCGCCGCATGCTCAACGACTTCGGCGACAGCCCGGTGGTCAGCATCGCCGGCTCGCGCAACCAGTGGCTCGGCGCGGTGGGCGTGGCGTACACGTTCTGAGGCTGGAGTAGGTCACGAACCCTCACCCCAATATCCCCGTCACCCCGGACTTGGTCCGGGGTCCACCGGGCCGCACGGAGACGGCAAGAGGCTCAAACCACCCCCCTCGCCGCAGAGTGGACCCCGGAACGAGTCCGGGGTGACGACGTAGGTGGGGCGGCCGTAACGCCCCGCACCTCACCCCGCCAGCTTACCCGCCGCCACCACCGGCCCGGTCGGCAACCCGGTCGGCGATCCGCCCGCCGGCTCGATCGAGATCGCCAGCACCGTATCCGCCGCCATCTCGGCGCGCAGGCCTGCCGGCACGACCACCCGGCCCGCCGCCATCACGCCCAGCGAGCGCGGCGCCGCGCTGCCGCGGATCGCCCACAGCTCGGCCGACCGCCCGGCCGGCACCACCACCGCGCCGCCGATCCGCACCACGCCGGTCTCGCGATCATAAGCCGCGGCGATCGGCGCGCCCTTGCCCTCGCTCGGCGCCAGCGCGGCGAGCAACGGCGCCTGCGCCGCGACCGGCACCGGCACGCGCACGGGTTCGGGCGCCGGTCGCAGCGCCAGCATCACCGTCACCGCGAGCAGCAGGCACGCCGCCAGCCCCGCCGCGATCGCCGCGCCGCGCCATGCGCCGACGCCCGGATTGTCGTTTGCGGCCATCACGCGTCGCCCGCCATCCAGCGCAAAGCCATCCAGTGACGCTTCGATCCGCCGCAGCACCGCCGGCGGCACCGCCACGTCCGCGCCATCGGCGAACAGCGCGGCAAAGCGCGCCTCCCACCAGGCGACCGCCAGCGCGAACGCCGGGTCCGCCGCTACCCGCGCCAGCGCCGCAGTCCGCGCCTCGCCATCCAGCAGCCCCAGCGCCAGTTCGGCCGCGGCGAGGTCGTCGGGCCCGATATCGTCCGGTTCAGCGCTCGCCATCGAGGCATCCCTTCAGCGCCAGCAGCCCGCGCCGCACCCAGCTCTTCATCGTCCCCAGCGGCACCGCCGCCTGCACCGCCAGCTCGGCATAGGTCAGGCCGCCGAAAAAGGCGCGGCGGATCGCCCCGCGCTGCCGTTCCTCCAACCTTTCCAGGCACAGATGCAGCCGCGCCTGCGCCTCTTCAGCCATCAGCACGTCGTCCTGGCGCAGCGCGCCATCGGCCACCGCCTCGGCCTCCTCGATCGGCGCGGTGGCTCGCCCGTGCCGCCGCCGCCAGTCGATCGCCCGGTTGCGCGCGATCGTCGCCAGCCACGAAATCGGACTCGCCCGCCCCGGCTGATACGCGCCCGCGCGCTGCCAGATGGTGATATAGACGTCGTGCAACACGTCCTCCGCGGCCTGCCTGTCGCCGCAGATACGCAGGCAGATGCCGAAAAGCTTCGCGGAGGTCAGCGAATAGACGCGGCGGAAGGCCTCGCGGTCCGCCGCCCCCGTCGCCATCAGCGCCTCGACCAGGCGCGCACGCGCCGCCGCGGCGGGCAGGGGGGGCAGGTCGGCAGGATCGTCGGCGGGCACCACGGGGCGAAGGCTAAGCGGCCGCCGCCGGCCGGGCAAGCCTCCAGCCCGTCATAAGGCGCTGCGCATTATATATTTTTATTGCGCGCATCTTTTTGTCGCCGCCGAACGTACCTGCCGTTGGTCATCCCGATCCAAGCGCATCGCCGCGCCTGAGAGACGTGAGGCTGGCCGGGACAGGTGAGGAAAGGCAGGCTGACGATGACTCAAACGGATCAGCTCATCGAGGCGTTCGACGCCGAAGCGAGGCGCCGCGAAGACCGGCGCGACTTCTTCCGCAACATGATGGGCGCCGCTGCGATGACCGCCGCGGGTGCCGCCAGCCTTTCGCTGGCCACCGCCGCGCAGGCGCAGTCGACCGCGCTGTCGGAAATCGACGTCCTGAACTTCGCGCTCAACCTCGAATATCTCGAAGCGCAATTCTACAGCTATGCCGCTTATGGCACCGGCCTGCCCAACAACCTGCTGACCGGCGGCGTGGGCACGCAGGGCGCCGTCATCACCGGCACCGGCGCCGGCTCGGCACGCAAGGTCAATTTCACCGATCCCGCCATCGCCGCCTATGCGCGCGAAATCGCGGCGGATGAGGTGGCGCACGTCACCTTCCTGCGCACCGCGATCCGTGGCAGCAGCGGCAGCGACGCGCTGATCGCCGCACAGCCGACGATCAGCATCTCTGGATCTTCGGGCGGCGCCTTCGCCGCCGCGGCATCGAGCACCAGCCCGTCGCTCGCCGGCTTCGATCCCTATGCCGACGACAACAGCTTCCTGCTCGCCGCCTACATCTTCGAAGACGTCGGCGTCACCGCCTATAAGGGCGCAGCGGGCGCGCTGATCAACAACAAGACCTATCTCGAGGCGGCCGCCGGCATCCTCGCGGTAGAGGCCTATCACGCCGCGCTGGTCCGCACCGCGCTCTATGCGCGCGGGCTCAACGTCGCGTCGCTGCGCACCGCCGCCGATTCGATCTCGAACCTGCGCGACTCGGTCGATGGCTCTACCGATCTCGACCAGGGCATCTCGCCGACCACCCAGTCGGGGAACCTCGTGTCGAACATCGTGCCGCTCGACAGCAACGGCCTGGCCTTCAGCCGCACGCCCGCGCAGACGCTCAACGTCGTCTACCTGAACCGGTCTGCGGTTTCGTCGGGCGGGTTCTTCCCGGCCGGTATCAACAACGGCAACGCCGCCATCCGCACCAGCGGCGCGAACTGAGGGGACCCGACATGACCAAGGAAGTTTCGGTCCTCGAGATCATCGAGAAGACGACCGCCCGCCGCAACGCGCGCCGCGCCTTCATGAAGACCGCCGTCGGCGGTGCCGCCGCCGTCGGTGGCCTGTCGCTGCTCGCCGCCTGCGGTGACAACAACGATTCGGCGCAGACGCCGGCTCCCACCCCTACGCCGACGCCGACCGCGGTCAGCACCGACGTCGCGGTGCTGAACTTCGCGCTCAACCTCGAATATCTTGAGGCGCAATTCTACAGCTACGCCGCCTTCGGCACCGGCCTCACCGCCGCGCAGCTGACCGGCAGCGGCACGCAGGGCGCGGTCATCACCGGCAGCGGGGCGGGCTTCCCGCGCGCGGTCGACTTCAGCGGCGATCCGCTGATCGGCCAATATGCCCGCGAGATCGCCTATGACGAAATCGCCCACGTCAACTTCCTGCGCGCCGCGCTCGGCACGTCGGTGGTGGCACAACCGGCGATCGACATTTCGGGCACGTCGACCGGCGCCTTCACCGCCGCGGCGCGCGCCGCCGGCGTGGTCGCGTCGGACGGCCTGTTCGATCCGTACGCCAGCCCGACCAACTTCCTGCTCGGCGCCTATATCTTCGAAGATATCGGCGTGACCGCGTACAAGGGCGCCTCGCCGGTCATCTCGTCGATGTACCTCGATGCGGCGGCAGGCATCCTCGCGGCAGAGGCCTATCACGCAGGCCTCGTCCGCACGATCCTGTACACGCGCGGCGTCACCAATGGCGACATCATCACCGCGACGACCAAGATCTCCGACGCGCGCGATCTACTCGACGGCACGACCGGCGGCACCAACGGCGACGACGATCAGGGCATTGCCGGCAGCAATATCGGCAACCTCACGACCGGCATTTCGAACATCGTGCCGACAGACGCGAACGGCATCGCGTACAGCCGGACGAGCCAGCAGGTCCACAATATCGCCTATCTCAACGTCAATGGATCGAACCGCACGCGTGGTGGTTTCTTCCCCAACGGCACCAACAATCCCAATCCCGCCTTCACCGTCGGCCTCGGCTGACGGGTAACACCTCGGGCACCCGCTCCCCCTCCCCCCTTTGGGTGCCCGGCGACCGTCCGTTCCTTCCGTGGACGGGCCGGTCATGGATCCTCCTCCACCTGCCCCCCGGGTGGGGGAGGATTTTCGTTTCAAGATTTGCTCCACCACGGCGGAACGGTCACCCCAGCGCAGACTGGGGTCTTTCGCGGTTGCCAGCGCCCTGATCAAAAGCTTCAAGCCCACGCCAGTATGACGGCCGGAGTCATTCCTCCCCCGCCAGGGGGAGGTGGCGCCGCGAAGCGGTGACGGAGGGGGCGGTAAGAGACACATAGCTTGGTGTTTCCTCCCCCTCCGTCATGCCTCCGGCATGCCACCTCCCCCTGGCGGGGGAGGAATGAGCGTGGGCGCAAGCCCCCTTCGGTCTTGATCCGCGCGATACCCCTTTTCCCTCACCCCAAGGGCGCATAGCCCCCCCTCTGCGTCCTCCGCGCCTCTGCGCGAAATCCGTTCTTCCTTCGCGGCTTCGCGGCTTCGCACGAACCATCGCCGCCGCCGCCCCCTGACGACCGCACCCCGGCCTTCCCCAAAGTTACGAAGACACGCCGAGCCGAGCGCTTTCCCCGCCATGCGGGGTTGACGCGTCCGGCGGGATGCGGAACGGCTGTTGCCATTCTCGGCGGTCCGCCGCCGCCCGCGTGTTTGGGGAGGACCCTGAAGTCATGACCGCCCGTACCGATATCGACAGCGACCGGCTGATCGCCGCCCTCGACGCCCGCGTCGACCGCCGCGAACAGCGCCGCGCCTTCTTCCGCGATGCTTTGGGCGCCATGGCCGTCACCGGGGCGCTGGGTCTCGCCAGCGGCGCGTCCGCCCAGTCGACGCCGACGCCGACACCCACCGCGACCCCGACGCCGACCTATACCGATCAGGATATCCTGAACTTCGCGCTGAACCTCGAATATCTCGAAGCGCAATTCTACGCGTACGCCACCACCGGTGCGGGCATTTCGTCGAGCCTGCTCGGTGGCGCCGGCACGGCGGGGTCGGTGAATGCGACCGGCGCGACCGCCGTGCCCTTCGCCGATCCGATCATCGCCCGCTACGCGCGTGAAATCGCTGCGGACGAGGTCGCGCACGTCACCTTCCTGCGCAATGCCTTGGGCAGCAGCACGGTCGTCGCGCAGCCCGCGCTCGACCTGTCGGTCGGCCCGAACAGCGCCTTCTCCGCCGCCGCGGTCGCCGCGAAGATCATCACCGCCGGCCAGACGTTCAATCCGTATGCGAACGAGGATGCCTTCCTCCTCGCCGCCTTCATCTTCGAAGACGTCGGCGTCACCGCGTACAAGGGCGCCGCGCCGCTGCTCACCAAGACCTATGTCGAGGCTGCGGCCGGCATCATGGCGACCGAGGCCTATCATGCCGCGACGATCCGCGGCGAATTGTACCGCAAGGGCCTCGTCTCGGGGTCGCCGCTGATCGGCTGGGTGCAGGGCATCTCCGACGCGCGCGACAGCCTGGACGGCGCGACCGACATCGATCAGGGCATCACGCCCGGCACCACCACTGCGCCCGCGGGCGGCGTCACCGCTACGCCCACCCCGACGCCGACGCCCACCCCCACGCCGACGCCGACCCCCACCGCAACCGCCTCGCCGACGCCCGCGCCGACCTTCCCGGTGTCGAACATCGTGCCGGCGGACGCGAACGCCGTGGTCTACAGCCGCAGCCCCAATCAGGTGCTCAACATCGTCTATCTCAAAGCCGCGGCGACGAGCGCGGGCGGGTTCTTCCCCGCCGGCCTCAACGGCACGATCAAGGCGGCCACCGCCTCCTGATCGCCGACGCGCTCCAACCGATTTCGCCAGGGACAGACCCGATGACCGATCTTCCGACCGATACCATCCTTTCCGCGATCGCCGATCGCCGTGCCGAACGCCGCGCCTTCCTGCGCTATGCCGGCGGCGCCGCCGCCTCGGCGGGTGCACTCTCGCTGCTCGCCGCCTGCGGTGGCGACACCGGCGGCACCGCGACCCCGACCCCCACGCCCACCGGCAGCCCGACGCCGATCGCCGCGGACGCGGACGTGCTCAACTTCGCGCTCAACCTCGAATATCTCGAGGCGCAATTCTACAGCTGGGCTGCCTTCGGCCAAGGCCTGAACCCCGGCCTCACCACCGGCGTCGGCATCGGCGGCACGGTGACCGGCGGCGCGCAGGTGCCCTTCCAGGATCCGGTCGTCGCGCAATATGCGCGCGAGATCGCCAATGACGAAATCGCCCACGTCACCTTCCTGCGCACCGCTCTGGGCGCCGGGGCGAACGGCGTCGGCGCGGCGGTGGCGATGCCGGCGATCAACATCTCGGGCGACGCCAACGGTGCCTTCACCGCCGCCGCCCGCGCGGCCGGCGTGGTCGGCGCCAGCGGCACGTTCAACCCCTATGCCGACGACATCAGCTTCCTGCTCGGCGCGTACCTGTTCGAAGACGTCGGCGTCAGCGCGTACAAGGGCGCCGCGCCCGCGATCGGCAACAAGGTGTATCTGGAGGCCGCCGCTGGCATCCTCGCCGCCGAAAGCTATCACGCCGGCCTCATCCGCTCGGTCCTGTACCGCAAGGGCATCGACGCCTCGTCGATCCTCTACAACCCGGCGATCCTCAACAACGCACGCCTCATCTCCGACGCGCGCGACAGCCTGGACGGCGCCAGCGACACCGATCAGGGCATCGGCGACACCACCACCGCCAACATCGTGCCGACCGATTCGAACGGCATCGTCTACAGCCGCTCGACCGGCCAGGTGCTCAACATCGTCTTCCTCAACAAGGCGGCGGTAACGGCGGGCGGCTTCTTCCCCAACGGCATCAACGGCAACATCCGCACCAGCGCTGCCAGCGGCTAACCCCAACAAGTCCTCCCCCGCCAGGGGGAGGTGGCAGCGAAGCTGACGGAGGGGGAGGACGGCGGCGTACTCTGTTAAAGCAGACGACGCCGCCGACCTCCCCCTCCACCATTCGGCTGACGCCGAACGGTCCCCCTCCCCCTGGCGGGGGAGGAATAGGATGGCGCCCTTCCGAAAAAGCGCGTAAACCCCTGTCATCCCCGGGGGAGCGCTACCGGGTTCCCATCAAAGTAATACTTTGATGGGGTCCCTATCGGCGCTTGAGAGGCGGCCACGAGGCCGCGACCCGCTGAACCTGATCCGGTTAAGACCGGCGGAGGGAGGGAGCGGTCTACACCAGTACACCGCCCGCTCTCCGTATTTGGAGAGCAAGACCCATGGCTGACATCCCCGCCCGCACCGAAATCCCCCTCGCGGGCAGCGCCATCGGCGTCACCACCGGGCCCATCCGCGGCTCGAAGAAAGTCCACGTCGGCCCGCTCAACGTCGCGATGCGCGAAATCCACCTCGACCCGTCGTCGGGCGAGCCCCCCGTCCGCGTCTACGACACCTCCGGCCCCTATACCGACCCCAACGCCCGCATCGACATCATGGCCGGCCTGCCGCAGCTGCGCCGCCAGTGGATCGATGCCCGCGGCGACACCGAGGCGTACGATGGCCGCGCCATCCGCCCCGAAGACAACGGCCAGCTCGGCCCCGACCGGTCCGGCGGCGTCCCCCAATTCCCGCACACCGGGCGCAAGCCGCTCCGCGCCAAGGCCGGCGGCAACCTCAGTCAGATGCACTATGCCCGCCGCGGCATCATCACGCCCGAAATGGAGTACGTCGCCACCCGCGAAAACCTCGGCCGCGAACGTCTGCGCGAATACGCCCGCGACGGCGAAAGCTTCGGCGCCGCCATCCCCGATTACGTGACGCCCGAATTCGTCCGTGACGAGGTCGCCCGCGGCCGCGCGATCATCCCCAACAACGTCAACCACCCCGAATCCGAACCGATGGCGATCGGCCGCAACTTCCTCGTGAAGATCAACGCCAACATCGGCAACAGCGCGGTCGCCAGCAACGTCGCCAGCGAAGTCGACAAGCTCGTCTGGTCGATCCGCTGGGGCGCGGACACGGTCATGGACTTGTCGACGGGCCGCAACATCCACGACACGCGCGAATGGATCATCCGCAACAGCCCCGTGCCGATCGGCACCGTGCCGATCTACCAGGCCTTGGAAAAGGTCGGTGGCATCGCCGAGGACCTGACGTGGGAGATCTTCCGCGACACGCTGATCGAACAGGCCGAACAGGGCGTCGACTATTTCACCATCCACGCCGGCGTCCGCCTGCCCTACATCCCGATGACCGCCAAGCGCGTCACCGGCATCGTCAGCCGCGGCGGCAGCATCATGGCGAAATGGTGCCTCGCGCATCACAAGGAATCGTTCCTCTACGAACGCTTCGACGAGATCACCGAGATCATGAAGGCGTATGACATCGCCTACAGCCTCGGCGATGGCCTGCGCCCCGGATCGATCGCCGACGCCAACGACGAAGCGCAGTTCAGCGAGCTCTACACGCTTGGCGAGCTGACCCACCGCGCCTGGGCGCAGGACGTTCAGGTCATGATCGAAGGCCCCGGCCACGTGCCGATGCACAAGATCAAGGCGAACATGGACAAGCAGCTCGAAGCGTGCGGCGAAGCCCCCTTCTACACATTGGGGCCGCTCACCACCGACATCGCGCCCGGCTACGACCATATCACCAGCGGCATCGGCGCTGCGATGATCGGCTGGTACGGCACCGCAATGCTCTGCTACGTCACGCCCAAGGAGCACCTCGGCCTGCCCGACCGCGACGATGTGAAGGTCGGCGTGGTGACGTACAAGCTCGCCGCCCACGCCGCCGACCTCGCCAAGGGTCACCCCGCCGCCCAGGTCCGCGACGACGCCCTCAGCCGCGCGAGGTTCGAGTTCCGCTGGCGCGACCAGTTCAACCTGAGCCTCGACCCCGAAACGGCCGAGCAATACCACGACCAGACGCTCCCGGCGGAAGGCGCCAAGACCGCCCACTTCTGCTCGATGTGCGGCCCCAAATTCTGCAGCATGAAGATCACGCAGGAAGTCCGCGACTTCGCCGCGAAGCAGAATGCCGGCATCGACACCTTCCTCAATTCCTCCCCGCTCCGCGGGGAGGGGGACCATGCGCAGCATGGTGGAGGGGCAGCCCCAAGCGAAACGGACGCCGAAGCCGGCATGGCGGAAATGAGCGAGAAGTTCCGCGAGAAGGGCAGCGAGGTGTATCTGCCGGCGGCGGAGTGAACCCACCACCACGCCGGCGAGGTCCCGCCGTTTCGGAGTAATCTCCGCTGGTCGCCGCTCGGGCGCTTGGCCATCGTTGCTGCGATGGCGAGCGGCGTGACGATAAACGGTGTTGGTTGGCGGGATGCGGCGATCCTGGCCGTGGCGGTGATCGTGGTCCAGGCGGGCGTCTATGCCGGTGTGGCATGGATGATCCCCAACCTCGCCGCGCGCGGGCAGTTCGGCGATGCGTTTGGGGTCACGAACGCGTTGTTCTCAGGCCTGGCCGTCGCGGGACTGATCTGCACGTTAATCCTGCAGCAGGTCCAAATGCGCTCACAGCGCGCTGAGTCCGATAGCATCCGGACCGAGGCTGCAGCGACGCTCGCCGTCCAGCAGCGCTCGACGCATCTCAACGCGCTGACATTCCTGATGGGATATTACGATGACCGGCTCGCGCATCTGGCGGACCGGAATGCCGCCGGCCCGGCCGGAGCCGAGCTACTCCGAGAACGCAATACATACGCGGCACGGCGGGCGGAGTTGGAGCGCATCATTGCCGGCCTGCACGGCGTCGTTGTAGCCGGCTTGGGAGAGCAGCATGTACGGTAACGTCCTCACCAACCGGCAGATCAGCCGTTTGCACAGCGAGCGGCTGTTACAGATCAGACCCTTCACGCCCGACGCACTCAAGGAAGCGGCCTACACGCTGAACCCCGGTCGAATTTTGCGGATGAATCGGGCGGGCCGCTGGAGCGTCGTGCATTCGCTGCTGGAAGACGGGCCAACATTCGAACTCGCGGCCCATGAATATGTCATTGTCGAACCGTCGCAGAGCGTCATGATCACCGTCGAAGGCATTATCGGCGCCTTCATCCAGACGTCGACCAACGTCGAAGAGGGGTTGCTGGTCGTCGCTGGCCAAGTCGACAGCAAATACGGGACGCGCGGCGAGGCGTTGCGGTTCGGTGTTAAGAACCTGTTCGACCGGTCGAACACGATCTCGCTACAAACGCGCCTTGTCCATCTTCAGCTCATCGATCTGCGAGGCAGCACGTCCGATCCGGTAACGTTGACGCGGCAGCAGGAGCGGGTTTGGGACGCCCGGCGCGACAAGAAACTTGAGCGCGACGACTCAGATGGGCCTTTACCGCCGGAGGCGTAATGGCCATCAAGACTTATCAATAATGATAACGGCACTGCGCCACTTGCAGCACCTGCTCCTCGCCGCTGCCCGCGACGCGATACACCAGCCGATGCTCGGAGTTGATCCGGCGCGACCACCAGCCTGACAGATTACCGCCGAGCGGCTCGGGCTTGCCCGTCCCCTTGAACGGGTGACGCCGGCATTCCTCGATCAGCGCGTTGATCTTGTCGGTCGTCTTCGGATCGCTGTCCTGCCACTGACGGTAGTCGTCCCACGCCGTCGGCCAGAACGACACCCTCACGGAAACGCGACGCCTTCCTCACCCGCTTCGAACCCACGCACCGCCTGCAGCAAGCGCTCGGCGTTCTTCGGTGAGCGCAACAGGTACAGCGTCTCCTCGATCGACGCCCATTCGCTTTCGGAAATCAGCACCGCGCCCTCGCCGCGCTGGCGCGTGATGGCCAGCGGCGCACGGTCGGCGACGACCTTGTCGATCATCGCCTTCAGGTTTTCACGCGCTTCAGAATAGCTGACGGCCTGCATGACAGCGAAGATGGACAACGACTTGTCCAATGTCAATCACCCGCCGCAATACGACAGCCTTCACCCCATAGGACGCCTCCGCCCCACACCCCGCAGAAAACCGCGCCTTTCCCCCACCCCCTGTCCTACACGCGCAAAACCTGCCCAATGGCGACGCATGTCTCATGCACCCCATCGTTCGCCCCGCCGCCGCAAGGCCGCGCCCCGTAACCCGCTCGATTTCGACACTGTCGAACTGCGCCATCGCCACGATGGCTGGACGCCGCAGCGGCAGGTCGATTTCATCCGCGCGCTCGCCGAATGCGGCTGCGTCGACAGTGCGTGTAAGCGCGTCGGGATCAGCACCAGCGCGGCCTATGCGCTGCGCGCGCGCACCGATGCGCAGAGCTTCCGCTTCGCCTGGGATGCCGCGCTCGACCAGGCGATCCAGCGCCTGTCCGACGCCGCCTTTTCCCGCGCGATCCACGGTGTCGCCACGCCGATCTTCTACAAGGGCGAACAGATCGGCGAACGCCGCCGCTATGACGAAAAGCTGACGATGTTCCTGCTGCGCTACCGCGATCCCGTCCGCTACGGCGCGTGGATGGACACGGTGCGCGCCGAGCGTTCGCCCGATGCCGCGACGCTCTGCCTCAACCGCGTGATCGATCAGGTCGAGGCGGACGCCTATGCGCGCGAGGCCGGCGATCCGCTGCCGAAACCCTTCGTCCGCTACCAGCCGCCGCGCTTCGTGTCGGAGGCGGAGCAGGATGCGATCGAGGAGCGGGCCGCGGCGGCGCGTGAAGAGGCGGCGCACCGCGCCGAGCTGCGCGCCAGCGACGAAGCGTGGGAGCGCGACCTCGCGGCGATGGGCGACGCCGGCTCGGCGTGATTCCGGACGATGACGTACCGTCCACTTCGTCCACTTCCGCGCGCAATCGGCCCGAGGAAACCGCCTGCCCCCATCCCGTTCGCCTTGGTAAGCAGGTCGCCGAGCCTCCCAGGATCGGCTGAAACCATCCGGGGGATGGCTTCACCTGCTCACGGTCGAAGGGCGGGTCCGCCCCCAGCGTTACGCTTGCGGACAAGCACCCTTCGACAGGCTCAGGGTGAACGGAAGGACGCGGCCATGCCTTGCCTCACACCGCCGGCAACGCCCAATCCACCGGCCCGCGGCCGTGCGCGGTCAGGAAGGCATTCGCCTGGCTGAATGGCTTGCTGCCGAACCAGCCGGTATACGCCGACAGCGGCGACGGGTGCGGCGCTCGCAGCACCAGATGCCGCCCGCCGTGCGCCACGTCGGTGACGAACGCCGCCTTCTTCTGCGCATGCGCGCCCCACAGCAGGAACACGACCGGCTCCGGCTTGGCCGCGACCGCGCGGATCACCGCATCGGTGAACGCCTCCCACCCCCGGCCGGCATGCGCCGCGGCACGCCCCTGTTCGACGGTCAGCACGCTGTTGAGCAGCAGCACGCCCGCCCTCGCCCAGCGCTCCAGATGCCCGTGGCCCGGCGGAGAAACGCCCAGATCGTCGTGCAATTCCTTGAAGATGTTGCGCAGCGACGGCGGCACCTTCACCCCCGGCTGCACCGAAAAGCTCAGGCCATGCGCCTGCCCCGGCCCATGGTACGGGTCCTGCCCCAGGATCACGACCTTCACCGCGTCGAGCGGCGTCAGCTCCAGCGCCCGAAACCAGTCGTTCGGCGGCGGCAGGATGGCCTTCCCCGCCGCCTCTTCCGCGGTCAGGAAGCGGCGCAGCTCCGCCATCGCCTCACCCGCCAGCACCGGGTCGAGCGCTGCACGCCAGCTCGGGTCCAGCCGCCGGCCGATGTCCGCCACGTCCATTCAGCGCTTCCGCACGAACTCGGCGCGCAGCACCAGCCCCTTGATCCCGTCGAACTTGCAGTCGATCTCCTGCGCATCGCCGGTCAATCGGATGCTCTTGATCAGCGTGCCGCGCTTCAGCGTCTGGCCCGCGCCCTTGACGGTCAGGTCCTTGATCAGCGTCACCTGGTCGCCATCGGCCAGCAAATTGCCGACCGCGTCGCGCACCGCGACGGCGCTGTCGCCGCCACCGACCGCGCCACCGGACGCGGCCGCCTTCGCCGCCGCGTCGCTGGCGCTGATCCACTCACCACTCGCCTCGTCGTACACGAAGCTGTCGTCGTCCTGCATGTCACCCCCGATGTTGGTCGAGGGTGGCCATATCGGCAAAAGCGCGCGGCGTCAGTACAGCCCCGGCACCTCGCGCTGCGCCGGCGTACGGCGTTCGACCGGCGGCATCAGCGCCTCGCGCTCGGGCACGTCGGTCAGCAGCGAGCTGCGCGTCGCCATCGGGCCGGTTCCGCTACCCGCATTCGCGCTCGCGCTCGCCGAGGCGGAAATGCGCGTGCAGCTCTTGCCCTGCAGGAAGTCGAGCGCCGCCCGTGTCGAAGCCTCGCGCGCATCGCCCATCGGATACGAAATGTCGTCGCCCGCCTGGCAGGTCGACACCATCGTGCTGGCGAGGCCGTTATAATAGGCCCCCTGCCGCGCCGCATTCTGCAACGCGAAGGCGATCACGCGCAGCCGGTCGTCGCACGACTTCTGGTCCAGCGCGATCTGCCCCACCGGCTTGCCATAGGTGTTGCCGCCGATCAGCCCGTCGTTGGCGCCCAGATAGGGGACGAAGGCATTGATGACGAATTCGCTCGCCGATGCCGTGCTACCCGTGCCGATGAAGGCGATCTTGGTCGCCGCGATCGCGTTCGGCTCGGACTGGAACAGATAGGTCGTGTTCTCCGACGCCTTTTCCGGACGGAAGCTCATGTAGCTCATCACGTCGGTCGTCGCGCGGTTGCCACCCAACAGGTTGCTCATGACGACCGCAGTGTCGATAAGGCCACCGCCATTATAGCGCAGGTCGACGACGACGTTGGTGATGCCCGCCGCCTTGAACTGGGCGAAGGCGCTGCGCAGCTGGTCGTTCGCCGTGGTGATGAAGGTGCGCAGGTTCACGTAACCGTAGCGCTGGCCGTTGTCGGTGATGATCTTGACGCCGTACCGGTTGGACACCGGGCTGAGCGTGAAGTCGGTCTTCGTCACCGCCACGGTCCGCGTGCCGCTGGCGTCACGAATCTGGAAATAGCGCTGCGTACCGGTCGTGCTCGGCCCCAGCGAATCGCTCAGCGCGCTGCCGCCGGCATTGTACAGGCTGCTGACGGTCTGCAAATTGCTCGACGACGTGCCGATCGCCAGGATTTCCGCGCCACGATCGATCCCGGCGTTGAGCGCCGGCGCGCTCTCATAGGCTTCGGTGACGTACAGCCGCCCGGTCGAATCGAGCCCCAGCCGCCAGCCGAAACCCGCGCTGGACCCTTGGCTGTAATAGGCGTTTTCCTGCTGGATCGACGTCAGATAGGTGAAATACCGATCCTTGCGCTGCGACCGCGCCGTCGCGGTCAGCGCATCCAGATAATCGTCGACGTTGGTGTAGCCGCTCGGATCCAGGCTGTTCGGCAGGGTATCGTAGAACAGATACCATTCCTTCATCTGCGCCGCGACCCAATCCTGGCGGCTGCGCAGCGAACACCCATTGCTGGCCGTGGGGGTCGGTGTCGCCGTGGACGTCGGAGTCGGCGTGCTGCCCGTCGCCCCGCCGCCGCCCGAACCGCCGTCACCACAGCCCGACAACAGCGCCGCCAGCGCCAGAATCCCAACCCCACGCCGTACGCTCACACGTCTTCTCCCACCCCGAGACCTGTGCAGCCTATGCTTGCGCCGAAAGACACGCAACATGGATCGCAGTAACAAGCGAATTAATCTGGATCAGCGTCCTGTCTTGCCGCGGCAGTACGTCGGCGGCACATCTTCGCCGGTTGTTAACGGCAAGGACATCGGCACGCCCAGCCGAAGTATTCGGCGTCGGCAAACCTTTACACCGATCGGCGCGCGACTCCCCGATCGGCGGATCGCCACCGGCTCTCGGCGTCCGGTCCCCCTTGCCGTGATGGCCGCCCGATCACCCCAGGCTCTTCGAGGCCTGCTCGAACAGGTCACGCGACAGGCCGGGGACCGCGACGATCCGCTCCAGCGCGGCGCGCATCGCCGCCGACCGGGTCGAATCGAAGCGCCGCCAGCGCCCCAGCGGCGGCAACAGCTTCGCCGCGGTCTGCGGGTTCAGCTTGTCGAGCTGGATCAGCTGTTCGGCGAGGAAGCGATACCCCGATCCATCCGCCGCATTGAACGCGCGCTGGTTCGCCCCGAACGCCCCGATCAGCGAGCGGGCGCGATTGGGGTTGGCGAGCGTAAAATCGGGATGTCGCGCCAGATCTTCGACCAGCCGCCCGGTATCGTCACGGCTGGCGAGCGCCTGCGTCTGGAACCATTTGTCGATGACCAGGCTGTTGCCGGCATAGCGGTTGTAGAAGATGTCGAGCGCCGCCTCGCGCTCGTCCGAATAACCGCTCGCCAGCGTCGTCAGCGCACCCTGCCGATCAGTCATGTTGTCGGCGCGCTCGAACTGGTGGAAGGCAAGGCTCGCCGCATCCCCCGCACCGCTCGCGGCGATATAGCCCAGCGCCACATTGTGCAGCCGGCGCAACCCCTTGGCGACCGGCGTATAGGCATAGGCGTCGCGCGGACCCGCCTCATAGGCATGCCGCCACACATCGGCGAGTTCGGTGCCGAGCGCCCGGCGCAGGCTTTCGCGCGCCGCGAAGATCGCATCGGGATCGACCAGCGCCAGCTGGTCGCCGATGAAGCTTTCCGACGGCAGCAGCACCGCTTCAGCGATGAAGGCGGGATCGAGATCGCGATTGCCCAGCGTATCGGCGACCGCGGCAATCACCGCACCATGGTCCGCCCGCCCCTCGACCGCACCCGCCACCAACGTATCCAGCATCAGCTGCTGCATCGCCTCGTAGCGGGCGAACGGATCGTCATCATGCCCGCTGAGGAAGGCGAGATCGGCCGCGCTGCGGTCGCTTTCGACGATCACCGGCGCCGAAAAGCCGCGGTTGATCGACAGGACGGGGCGTTCGGTAACGCCGTCGAACACGATCGTGCTCGCCGCCGCGTCCAGCAGCACCAGCCGCTCCGGCCCGATCGGCTGGCCCGTCTCCGCGCCGAACAGGCGGATTTTGAGCGGCAGCACCATCGGCTGCTTCGTCTCCTGCCCCGGCGTTGCGGGGACGTGCTGGGCGAGGCGCAGCGTGGCACGGCCCTCGCCCGCCTCATGGCCCAGGCTGGCGGCGACACGCGGCGTGCCGGCCTGGCTGTACCACAAGCGGAATTGCGTCAGGTCGATGCCGCTCGCCTCTTCCATGCAGGCGACGAAATCCTCGCACGTCGCCGCCGTCCCGTCGAAGCGGCTGAAATACAGGTCGGTCGCGGCGCGGAACGCCTGGGGGCCCAGGATCGTCGCCATCATGCGGATCAGCTCGGCGCCCTTGTTGTAGATGGTCGCCGTGTAGAAGTTGCTGATCTCGAGGTAGCTTTCGGGACGCACCGGATGCGCGAGCGGGCCGGCGTCCTCGGGGAACTGCGCTGCGCGCAGGCCGCGCACGTCCTCGATCCGTTTGACCGCCGCCGAACCCTGGTCCGCCGAAAAGCCCTGGTCGCGGTATACGGTGAAGCCTTCCTTCAGCGACAGCTGGAACCAGTCGCGGCAGGTGATGCGGTTGCCCGACCAATTGTGGAAATATTCGTGCGCCACCACTGCGGCGATCGCGTCGTAATCGTAATCGGTGGCCGTGTCGGGATCGGCGAGGATGTAGCGGCTGTTGAAGATGTTCAGCCCCTTGTTCTCCATCGCACCGAAGTTGAAATCGTCGACCGCGACGATGTTGAACACGTCGAGGTCGTATTCGCGGCCATAGACGCGTTCGTCCCACGCCATCGACAGCTTCAGCGCGTGGAGCGCATGATGCGTCTTGTCGATATCGGCGGCGCGGACCCAGATGCCCAGCGCGACCTCGCGGCCCGATTGCGTGACGAAGCTACCGCGATTGACCGCCAGATTCCCTGCGACGATCGCGAACAGATAGCTGGGTTTGGGGAAGGGATCGTTCCACTCCGCCCAATGCCGCCCATCCTCCAGATCGCCGCTCTCGATGGGATCGCCATTGGCGAGCAGCACCGGATAGCGCGCCTTATCCGCCACCAGTCGCACGCTGTAGCGGCTCAGCACGTCGGGACGGTCGGGGAAATAGGTGATCCGCCGAAAGCCTTCCGCCTCGCATTGCGTACACAGGATGCCGCCGCTGGCGTACAGGCCCATCAGCTGCGTGTTGCGTTCGGGGGCGATCTCCACCTCGGTCTCGACTGTATGCGCGTCGCTGGGCAGCGGCACGACCAGTTGCTCGCCTTCGATCCGCCAGTCGCGCACCGCGACGCCGTCCACTCGCACAGCGAGCAATTCCTGCCCCGCCCCGTCGAGCCGCAGCGGCTGGCCCGCACCACCATCGGGATTGCGCGTCACCGACAGCGTCGCCGTAACCCGCGTCGCGGCGGCATCCAGATCGAACACCAGCCGCGTTTCGGGCACGGCCCAGGCCGGCGGCCGGTAATCGTGCCGACTGATCGCCGTGGCGGGCGCGGAGACGGCGGGCTGGGCGATGCTGTTGGAAACGTCGAGCATGAGTCCTTTATAGGAGCCCCCACGCCCCCCGCCAGCCATCGCTTGCGGCCTTTTCCGGTATCTTGTCACCCGCGGCGGTGCCGTTACGCTGGCACGATCGATAGTCGGGACTTTCCAGCATGATCCGTATTCCTAGCGCGCTTGCCGCGCTGACCCTCGTCGCGTCCGCTCCCGCCCAGACCGGCCCTACCAAGATGGCCGCGGCCGACACCGCAGCCGTCCTGCCGGCCGATCAGGCCGCGATGCGTGCACATGTCATGTTTCTCGCCTCCGATGCGTTGCGGGGGCGGGAGGCGGGGACGCCGGATTACGACGTCGCCGCGCAGTATGTCGCGGCGCAATTCCAGGCGGCGGGCCTGCGCCCGGCGGGCGATGCCGGCAGCTACCTGCAACAGGTGCCGCTGACGATCTACAAAGCTGCCAGCGAAGGCACGATGCGCTGGACCGACGCAGCAGGCCGCGCCCGGCCGCTCGTGTTCGGCACCGATTATATCCCCAGCCCCAACCCGGCGCGCGCCGAGACCAGCGTCACGGCGCCGGTCGTCTTCGCCGGCCGCGGCATCGTCGCGCCGCAATTCGGCGTCGACGACTATCGGGGCATGGATGTGCGCGGCAAGATCGTCGCGATCTTCGCCGGATCGCCGACGCGCTTTCCCGGCGAAGAGCGTGCCTATTTCGGCTCCGCCGCCACCAAGGCGCAGATCGCGGCGGCCCGCGGCGCCGTCGGCATCGTCATGCTGGATGCCCCGCGCGCCGGTCCGCGCCAGCGTCCGTTCGCGGCGCTGGTCGGCGGCTATGCCTCGCCCAAGACCACCTGGGCCAAGCCCGACGGCACCGGCACCAGCGCCGCACCCACCACCCCGGTGCTCGGCACGCTGAGCCAGGCCGCCGCCGCGACCCTGTTCGAGGGCGCCGCGACGCCCTGGTCGGCGATCGTCGCCGAAGCGCAGCGCGCCGACCCGACCTACACGCCCGTCGCGCTCAGTGGCACGCTCGCGGCAACGACGCGAACCAGCTTCACCCCCGCCGCCAGCAGCAACGTCGTCGGCATCGTCCCCGGCACCGACCCCATGGTCGGCAAGGAGGTCGTCATCCTGTCGGCGCACCTCGACCATATCGGCGTCTCGCCCGCCCGCCCCGACGACGCGCCCGGCCGCGATCGGATCAACAACGGCGCGCTCGACAATGCGATCGGCATCGCCAGCCTGATCGAAGAGGCCAAACGCTTCGCCACGGCGCCCACGCGCCCCAAGCGGACGGTGATGTTCCTCGCCGTGACGGGCGAGGAGAAAGGGCTGATCGGATCGAGCTATTTCGTCGATCATCCCACCGTGCCGCTCCAAACGATCGTCGCGGATATCAACCTCGACATGCCGGTGCTGCTCTATACGTTCGAGGATATGATCGCTTTCGGTGCCGACCGTTCCAGCCTCGGCCCGATCGTGACAAAGGCGGTGAACGCGATCGGCATCGGCCTGTCGCCCGATCCGATGCCCGAACAGGGGTTCTTCACCCGTTCGGATCACTTCAACTTCGTCAAGAAGGGCATTCCCTCGCTGTTCCTGTGGCCGGGGGTCAAGGGCGCCGGCGCCAAGCCGTTCGAGGATTTCCTGGAGCACTGCTACCATCGTCCCTGCGACGACCTCAGCCAGCCGATCCTGTGGGATCAGGGCGTCCGCTTCGTCGCGACCAATTACGCCATCGCCCGCGCCGTCGCCGACGCGCCACAGCGCCCGACGTGGAACAAGGGCGATTATTTCGGCACCACCTACAACGGCCCGATGGCGCAGTGAGTGGCCCCTCCTTCTCGTCACCCCGGACTTGGTCCGGGGTCCACCGGGCCGCAAGGGAACGGCAAGTGGCGCCAGCCGTCCCCCTAGCCGCAGAGTGGACCCCGGACCAAGTCCGGGGTGACGGAGCATGCGGGGAAACCCCATGCTCCTGATCTTCGGCCTCGGCTACACCGCCGCCCGCATCGCCGCCGCCTGGCCGGACGCAACCATCGGCACCACCCGCGACGGCCGGAACGGCACGCTTCGCTTCGACGACGAACCCGCCGTCCGCGCCGCGCTGGCCACCGCCACCCATGTCCTGTCCTCGGTCCCGCCGGAGGGGGACGCCGACCCCGTCCTGTCCCGCTACGGCGATGCGCTGCACGACCGCTGGCTCGGCTATCTGTCCTCGACAGGGGTCTATGGCGACGCGGGCGGCGCCTGGGTCGACGAAACCGCCCCCACCGGCTCGGGCCGCCGCTCCGCGCGCACCGCCGCCGATGCCGCCTGGCTGTCCCGCGGCGCGCATGTTTTCCGCCTGCCCGGCATCTACGGCCCCGGCCGCTCGCCGCTCGAGCGCGTGGCAGAGGGTCGCGCCCATCGTGTCGGCCTGCCGACCCAGGTGTTCAGCCGCGTCAATGTCGACGATATCGTCACCGGCGTCCTTGCCGCCCGCAATGCCCCGCCGGGCGCCTATAATCTCGCCGACGATCGCCCCTGCCCGCAGGACGACGTGGTCGCCTTCGCCGCCGGGCTGCTCCGCCTTCCGCCGCCACCGATCGTCGCGCTGGAGACGCTCTCGCCGATGGCACGCGCCTTTTACGCCGAGAACCGCCGCGTCGCGAACGGCAAGGCCAAACGCCTGCTCGGCTGGCGCCCGGCCTATCCCGATTACCGGTTGGGCCTGCGCGCGCTCAATGCGATGACCAGTCCGATGCCGGCCAGCCCCGCGCCCGCCGCGGCGAGCGGCGACCAGTGATAATCCTCGAACAGCGTCGACAGCAGCATCGCGATGACGGGGACGATGACGCTGGAATAGGCCGCCTTGGCCGGCCCGATCACGCGCAGCACGCGGTAATAGAGCGGGAAGGCGAAGGCCGAGCCGAACAGCCCCAGATACAGGATGCCCGCCCAATAACCCGCGCGCATCTCGACCACCGGTGGTCCGGTCAGCGTCCAGGCGACCGCCCCGTCGATCGCCGCCCCGATCAGCATCGCGACCGCCAGCGTCGACAGCATCGGATAGCGTTTCGCGGTCGGCGTCGCCTGCAACACGTTGGCACCGGACGCCGACAGGATCGCGATGGCAGTAAAACCGATCCCTGCCAGCGTCGCCGCGGCGCCCGCCGGTCCGGTCCGCGCTTCGTGCAGGAACAGCAGCGCGATGCCCGCCATCGCCACGGCGGACCCGGCAATCAGCTGCCGCCCCATCCGCTGGCCGAGAAACAGGCGCGCCAGCAGCGCATTGGGCACGAGCAGCATCGCGAACACCACCGCGACCAGCCCCGACGTGATGTAATGTTCCGCCCGATAGACGAAGTTGAAGTTCAGGCAGAATTGCAGCAGCCCGACCGCGCCCGCGAACACCCAGCCGCGTGTATCGAGCGCCCACCGTTCGCCTTTCACCGTCGCGACCAGCGCCATCGCGATCCCTGCGACGATGAAGCGATACGTCACCGACCAGCTCGGCGGCACGACGCCCAGCTGATCGCGAATCACCAGCCATGTCGATCCCCAGATCAGCGTGACGATGGCGAACGGGATCAGGATCGCGGCCCGGGTCGATTGTGGCGGCGGCGCCCCTCCCGTCACGGTGTCGCTCACAGCGCCGCGATCGCCTTGGCGAGTGCCGCGACATGATCCGCCGCGCTGTCCCACGCCGTTACCAGCCGGATTTCGCCGGGCGCCCAATCGTAGAAATCGAAGCCCTGCGCCCTCAGCGCCGCCGCTTCCTCGGGCGTCACCCGCAGGAACACCTCATTCGCCTCGACCGGGTGGACCAGCCGGCCGCCAGCCGCTGCCGCGAGTGCGCTGGCGCAGGCATTGGCGGCGCGTGCGTTCGCCAGCCACAGGTCGTCCTCCAGCATCGCGATCACCTGCGCGGCGAGATAGCGCCCCTTCGAAAACAGCAGCCCGGCCCGCTTGCGGCGATAGCGGGTCACGTCGGCAAGGTCCGGGCGGAAGAAGACCAGCAGTTCCGCACTCATCGCGCCGTTCTTGACGAAGCCGAAGCTCAGCGCGTCGACGCCCGCTTGCCACGTCACCGCGGCGGGCGTGCAGCCGAGCGTCGCCACCGCATTGGCGAAGCGCGCACCGTCCATGTGCAGGCCTAGACCCCGGCGCTTCGCCAGCGTGCCGATCGCCGCCACGTCGTCCGGCGTGTAGACCCGGCCATATTCGGTGGCGTTGGTGATCGAGATCGCATGCGGCTGCACACGGTGGACGTCGTTGGGGATCGCATCGGCCACCGCCGCGATCGTCTCGGGCGTCACCTTCGCACCGTCACCGTCGGCCAGGAACAGCTTGGCGCCGTGGGTGAAAAACTCCGGCGCGCCGCCCTCATCGTTCTGGATATGCGCGTCGCGGTGGCAGATCACCCCGCCATGCGGCGGACACAGCGCGGCGAGCGCGAGGCAGTTGGCCGCGGTCCCGGTCGGCACCCACAAGGCCGCGACATCCGTGCCGAACAGATCGGACAGACGCGCATCGAGGCTGCGCGACAGGCCATCGCCGTCATAGGCGGTATCGAGGCGGTTGGCGTCGGCCATCGCCGCCATCACGCGGGGATGCACGGTCGCGGCATTGTCGGAAAAGAAGCGCATGCCCCTGCCTTGCGGCGCAACGGGGTACAGCGTCAACCATGGCTATCGCATCCCCGCCCGGCCTTGCTAAGTGGCGCTGTAGAAGGGGATTTATAGATGCGTTTTCTTGCTGCGGCCTTGCTGCTCGCCTCCGTCGCCGCGCCGGCCCTCGGCCAGGCACTGCCGCCGCCCGCCCCGCTGCCCGGCGATGGCGCGGAGGACATGAAGCTCAAGCGCCTATTTTACGACAGCGACGAACGCGATCTGGCGCTGAACCCGATCAGTGCGATCTTCCGCGGCGACCTGCGCTATGCGGATCGCTTCGGCGATTACATCAGCGATCCCGCGACCGCGCGCGACAAGCGTAATCTCGAATCCGACCTCGCCGCGCTGAAGGCGATCGACCGGTCGAAGCTGACCCGCGTCGACCAGCTCGCCTATGACGTGTTCCGCAACCAGGCGGAGATCAACCTGCGCGGCTATGCCCCCGCGATCCAGGCGGTCGACCGGCTGCTGCCGATGGATCATTTCAGCGGTTTCCAGACCTTCTATCCCGATTTCGCGGGCGGCAAGGGGGCGGCACCGTTCAAGACGGTCACCGATTACGAGAACAATCTGAAGCGCAACGCCGGCTATGCGGCGCTATACGATCGCGCGATCGCCCGCTTCCGCGAAGGCATGGCGAAAGGCGTCGTCCAGCCGCGGCTGGTCGTCGAGAATATGATCGCGCAGTTCGACGCGCTGATCGCGCAGGGCGTCGAAGGATCGGTGTTCTACGCGCCGGTCACGATGTTCCCCGCCAGCATCTCCGCGGCGGACCGGCAGCGGTTGACCGCGGCCTATGCCGCGCAGGTTCGCGACGTCATCACCCCGGCGCACACGCGCATGCGCGATTTCCTGAAGACCGACTATCTGCCCAAGGCGCGCGCGACCGTCGGCCTGTCGGCCCTGCCCGGCGGCGCGGCGCTCTATGCCTATCGCATCGAGCAGAATACGACGCTGCCGCTGGCGGCCGAACAGGTCCACCAATTGGGCCTCAGCGAAGTCACGCGCATCACGCGCGAAATGGAGGCGCAGAAGACCGCTGCGGGCTTCACAGGCACGCTGCCCGCCTTCTTCGACTATCTCCGCACCGAAAAGCGCTTCCAGCCAACGAGCGCCGAAGCCGTCCGCGAAGGCTTTGAGGCGATCGGCAAGCGCATCGACGCCCGCGTGCGCGAACAGTTCGGCGTCATCCCCAAGACGCCGCTCGAGATCCGGCCGGTGCCCGATTACCGCGCGAAGAGCGATGCGGCAGGCAGCTATCAGGGCGGCACCCCCGACGGGACGCGGCCGGGCGTCTTCTACTACAACACCTATGACCTGCCGGTCCGCTACACCTGGGGCATGGAAACGCTGTTCCTGCACGAAGCGGTGCCGGGCCATCACTTCCAGATCAGTCTCGCGCAGGAAAATGCCGCGCTGCCCGCCTTCATGCGCTTCGGCGGCAACACCGCCTATGTCGAAGGGTGGGCGCTCTATGCGGAAACGCTGTGGAAGCCGCTGGGCATGGAAACCGATCCCTACCAGCGGATGGGCGGCCTGAACGACGAAATGCTGCGCGCAATGCGCCTCGTCGTCGACACGGGAATCCATGCAAAAGGGTGGAGCCGCGAGCAGGCGATCGACTACATGCTGACCCACTCCGCCATGGCAAAGACGGACGCGACCGCCGAGGTCGAACGCTACATCGCCATCCCGGGGCAAGCGCTCGCGTACAAGATCGGCCAGCTCACCATCCTGAAACTGAAAGCGGAAGCACAGGCCAAGCAGGGCGCATCCTTCGACCCGCGCGGCTTCCACGCCGCCGTCCTCGACAGCGGCGCGCTGCCGATGCCGGTACTGGAGGATAAGGTCCGCGCGTGGATGGCGACGAAGTAATGGATCAGCGGGCCGGGCCGGGATCATTCTCGGCCAGGAACCGTCCGACCATCTGACGCACCGTCTGATTGGGAATGCCCTCATAGGCCGCATTGAAGTCGTGGCCGGCATAAGGGAGAGGGCACCACCGGATCGCATTCCCCCGGCGGCCGAGCGCGGCGAGTTGGTGGCCGCCGGCTATCGGCAGGATCGGGTCGTCCTCCGCCGCTAGGATCAGCGTCAGTGAGCACGGGCTGGCACAGTGAACGGTGACCGGAAAAGATGGGCCGACATCAGCCGGAGCTGCACCGGCTGCATCGTCCCTCCGCGTCATCGCCGCAGGAGTAGTTTGTAAAGCCGAAGGTTGGGCTGATTCATCGAAATGCCTTGGGCCGTCCGGATCATTCCCGTTCGCCACCCTCATCACCCCGTGCACGCGGCTCGCGAGGCTCTCGTGGGGCATCCGGTTCGCGGTCGCGGCCGGGCGTGATGCTGATGCTGCCGTCGCGCCCCATCTTCATCTGCAGGCCCAGGCCGTCGAGCGTTCCTTCGACCTCCGGCCCCGCCTGGTCGATCATGTCGCCGACGGGGTCTTCCGGCCCGACGATCGTTTCGGGATCGCTGGCATTCTCCTCGACCACCACCGGTGCCTGTGGCGGCGCGAGGCCGAGCGCGGAAACCATGAAGTTCCGCCAGATTTGCGCCGGTACGCCGCCGCCGTGCAGGCCAGGATTGGGCGAGCTGTCGTCGTTGCCGACCCAGACACCGACGACCAGATCGCCGGCAAAGCCGATAAACCACGCATCGCGGCTCTGTTGCGACGTGCCGGTCTTGCCATAAGCGTCCGTGCTCAGCACGGCCTCGCGTCCCGTACCGCGCAGCGACGACGACAGCAGGTCGAGCATCTTCTCGCGGATGTCGTCGGGCATCTTGGTGGTGCCGCCGGTCAGCGATTCGTACCAGCTCTTGTTGTCGCCCGTTTCTTCCAGCCCGCGCGGTCGCACCGGATATTGGCCGTTGGCGATCGCCGCATAGGCTGCGGTCAGTTCGAGCAACGAGACTTCCGCCGTGCCGAGGCCGATCGTCGCCTCGTTCGGGATCGGCGTCGTGATGCCCAGGTCGCGCGCCGCCTTGATGACGTTGCGCACCCCGACTTCCTGCGTCAGCCGAGCCGCGACCACGTTGGACGAACGCGCGAAGGCACGGCGCAGCGGGATGGGCCCCAGATAGCGCCCATCGTCGTTCTTCGGCTTCCACCCGGCGATCTCGACCGGCGTGTCGTCCGCCATCGTGTCGGGCGTCATGCCCTTCCGCATCGCGGCAAGGTAGACGAACAGTTTGAACGTCGATCCGGGCTGTCGCTGCGCCTGCGTCGCCCGGTTGAACGGGCTTTTGGTGTAATCCTTGCCGCCGACCATCGCGACAACGCGGCCGTCGCGTCGCATCGCGACCAGCGCCACTTGCGCCTGCCGCAGCCCCGCCTGCCGCACGACACGTTCGGCGGTGCGCTGCAATCGGCGGTCGAGCGTCGTCTTCACCGTCGCTTCGGTCTTGATCTCGCCCGCCTGGTCGCGCGCCTGCGGCAGCACCCAGTCGGCAAAATAGGTGCCGCTCGGCAGGCTCGTCGGGCGGCTCGCCAGCACGCGCTGCGGCTGGACATCTGCGGCTTCGGCCTTGGTCAGGAACCCGGCATCGACCATCGCGCGCACCACGACCATCTCGCGCTTGCGCGCACCTTCCAGATTGCTCGTCGGGGCAAGGCGCGAGGGCGCCTTGACCAGCCCCGCCAGCATCGCCGCCTGCCCGATATTCATCTTTTCCGGTTCGCGGCCGAAATAATGTTTCGACGCCGCGCGCAGGCCATAGACGTTGTCGCCGAAATAGACGTTCGACAGATACCGCGACAGGATTTCATCCTTCGACAGCCACGCTTCCAACCAGAAGGCGATCATGACCTCGCGGATTTTGCGCGCCGCGGTGCGGTCTGAGTCGAGAAAGGCGTTCTTGGCGAGCTGCTGCGTGATCGTGCTGCCCCCCTCCCGCACGCCGCCCGATCCGACGTTGTGGACGAAAGCGCGCAAGATGCCGCGCGGATCGATGCCCCAGTGCGACCGGAAGCGCCGGTCCTCGATCGCCAGAAACGCCTCGGTGACGTGCGGGGGAAGCTTGGCGGCGTCGACCGGCTTGTCGATGATCGCCCCCCGCCGGGCGATCGGCGTGCCGTCGTCCGCGGTCAGCGTAATCGACGGCGGCGTCGGCGGCTGCAGCGACTTGCTGAGTGGCGCGGTCACGGCGAGCCAGCCGATCGCGATGACCAGCAGGACGATGCCCGCGGCGATACCGCGCAAAATCCAGCGGCCGATATGGCGAGGCCGACGGGGCGGCGGCTCTGCCACGGCGTCCTGTTCGGAATCGAGGAAGGCGTCGAACCGCCCGGCGTACCGATCCTCGTCCGGCGCCCGCGCCTCGTCGCGACGCCAGCGCGGCGCCGATTCGAAGCGATCTTCCCCGTCGTCGAGGTCGTAGCGCTGGCCGATGCTGCCGCGGCGGTTGGTATCGATCGGTTCGTGACGCATCGGCTCGTCCCAGCGGTCAGCCATGACGTGTATTACTATCCTATAACAGCACGCGCAAGGGCCGGACGCTGTGGGGGAGGTGCAGGCCCATTTACCCTTTTGCAGGCGCGAACGCCAGCGGCTGGCGCAGGCTCGCGGGGAGCGCTATCGCGGGGTCATGACCCAGCAGCCCTCCTCACCCCCGCTCGTCGTCGGTATCGGCGGCACGATCGGCGGAGTTTCCTCGACCGAGCGCGCGTTGCGCATTGCGCTCGACGCGGCGGAACGCGAGGGCTTTGCAACGCGGATGTTCGGCGGCGCCGACATGGCGCGCCTGCCGCTCTACGATCCGCGCGCGACGAGCCGGACGGAGGACGAACAGGCGTTCGTCGCCGCGGTGCGCGGCGCATCGGCGGTCATCATCGCCAGCCCGGGCTATCACGGCAGCATCTCGGGCGTGGTCAAGAACGCGCTCGACCTGCTGGAGGAAACCGCGCGCGACGAACGCCCCTATCTCGCCGACCTGCCCGTGGGGCTGATCGCCACCGCTTATGGCTGGCAGGCGACGGGATCGACGATTGCGGCGCTGCGCTCGATCGTCCACGCGTTGCGCGGCTGGCCGACGCCCTTTGCCGCGGCCATTAACACGCAGATCACCAAATTCGATGACGAAGGTGGCGCGAGCGATCCCGCCGTCTACGATCAACTGTGCCTGATCGGTCGTCAGGTCGCCCGCTTCGCACCGCTGGTGGCGCCGCGATAAAGCCGATCAGCGCAGGCTGACCTGCAACCCGTCCATCACGAACTGCACCGCCAGCGCCGCCAGCAGAACGCCGAGCAGACGCGTGATCACCGCCTCGATCCGCGTACCGAGCAGCCGCATCAGCGGCCCCGCGGCGAGCAGCGCGACCAGCGTAAGCAGCAGGATCGTCACCATCGCGGCCAGCACGACCAGCGTCGCTTCCAGCCCGTTCGTACGCGCCATTAGCAGCATCACGGTCGCGATCGATCCCGGTCCGGCGATCATCGGCATCGCCATCGGGAAGATCGACACGTCCTCCACTTCCGGATCGGCGGCGACCTCCGCGGCGCGATCCTCGCGGCGCTGCGTGCGCTTCTCGAACACCATTTCCAGCGCGATGAGGAACAGCATGATGCCGCCCGCGATGCGGAAGCTCGCCAGGCTGATGCCCAGGCCGTGGAGCAGTTTCTCGCCGAACAGCGCGAAGACGAACAGGATCGCGCTTGCTACGCCGACCGCGCGGATGGCCATGCTGCGGCGCTGCAGCGGCGACGCGCCCGACGACAGGCCGGCATAGATGGGTGCGCACCCCGGCGGGTCGATCACCACGAAGAAGGTGATGAGCGACGAGACGAACAGCTCGATCACGATGCGACGCTCACGCCCTCGCGGCGGCAGGCGGATATGTACGTGTTGCGGATCAGACAGGCGATCGTCATCGGACCGACGCCGCCGGGGACCGGCGTGATGGCGCCAGCCACGTCCTTGGCGGCAGCGAAATCGACGTCGCCGACCAGCCCCGTCTCGGTCCGGTTGATGCCCACGTCGATCACCGTCGCGCCCGGCTTGATCCAGTCGCCCTGGATGAAATGGGGGATGCCCACCGCCGCGACGACGATATCGGCGGCCCGGCAATGCGCCGCGACATCGCGCGTGCGGCTGTGGACGACGGTGACGGTGCAGCTTTGCTGCAACAACAGCTGTGCCATCGGCTTGCCGACGATGTTCGACCGACCGACGACCACCGCCTCCATGCCCGACAGGCTGGGATGGATGTCGCGCAGCAGCATCAGACAACCCAGCGGCGTACAGGGCACGAACCCCTCCGCACCGATCGCGAGGCGTCCCGCGTTGACCGGGTGAAAACCGTCGACGTCCTTGTCCGGATCGATCGCGAGCAGCACCGCTTCGGCATCGATATGCTTCGGCAGGGGCAGCTGAACAAGGATGCCGTCGACGGTCGGATCGGCATTCAGCCGCCGTACCAGAGCCAATAAAGCATCCGCATCCGTGTCGGCGGGCAGGCGATGCTCGAAGCTCTCCATCCCGGCCTCACGCGTCGCCTTGCCCTTGGAACGGACATAGACCGACGACGCCGGATCCTCGCCGACCAGGACGACGGCTAGGCCGGGCGCCCGGCCGGTCGCGTCGCGGAAGGCGGCGACATGCGCGGCGGTGCGGGTACGGAGCGCAAGGGCGTGCGCCTTGCCGTCGATGATCGTGGCGGTCATGGCGCCACGTCATAGAGGGCGGCAGCGGTTTTCGCCAGCACGGCCGCATCCCCCGCAACATGCAGCCGCTTCAATCGCGCGGTGTCTCCGCCGATAAGCGCGACCGCGCGCTTCGGAACGCCGAACCGGTCCGCCACCAGCGCGAGAAGCGCCGCATTCGCCTTGCCGTCGACCGGTGCGGCGGCCAGTCGCGCGGCAAAATGATCTTCGGTGGCAGCCAGTAAGGCATCGCGCCCACTACGGGGTGTCACTCGAACGGCAAGGACGATGCCATCGTCGCGCACCGTCCAGGCGGCCATCGGCGACGCCTCAGGCCGCGCCGTTGGTCAGGATCGCAGCGGCGATATTGGGGAGGAGGACGGAGTCTAGGATGCGGATGATGATTAGCACCGCGAGCGGCGCCAGATCGATTCCATTTATGTTGGGCAGAACGCGGCGGAGCGGGCGGTAGAGCGGCTCCGTCAGCGAATCGAGCCCGTAGTGCAGCGAGCGCACGAAATTGTTCGACGTGTTGATGACGTTGAACACGATCAGCAGCGACAGCACGAACTGGACCATGATGATCCACCACAGCACGTCGAGCAGGATCATGATGATCTGAATCAGGGAAAGCGCGACCACGCCTGGGCTCCGGATTATGGGTAGAGGCCGGACCTAGCGATTAAACCCGGCGCGGCCAAGCGCTGTCGGTCAGGCGTGGACCAACGTCCCCGCGCCCGCCGAGGTGAAGATTTCGAGCAGCATCGCATGCGGCACCCGCCCGTCGAGGATCACCGCGGCGTCCACACCCGCCTCGACCGCGGCGACGCAGGTATCCACCTTGGGGATCATGCCGCCCGAGATCGTGCCGTCCGCCTTCAGCGCCGCGATGCCCGCAGGGTCGAGGTCGGTCAAAAGCACCTTGTCCTTGTCCAGCACGCCCGCGACGTCGGTGAGCAGGAAGAAGCGCGAGGCACCCAGCGCCGCGGCGATCGCCCCCGCCATCGTATCGGCGTTGATGTTGTAGGTATGCCCGTCCGCACCCAGAGCGATCGGCGCGACGACGGGGATGATGCCGCTGGCCGACAGCGTGTCAATGATGGTGCGGTCGACCGCCACCGGTTCGCCGACGAAGCCCAGATCGACGTGACGTTCGATCCCCTGCAACGTATCGGGCGTGTCGCGCCCGACCTTCATCGCGGTGACGAGGTTCGCGTCCTTGCCCGAAATGCCGACCGCGCGGCCCCCCGCCTGCCCGATCCAGGCGACGATTTCCTTGTTGATCGATCCGGCCAGCACCATTTCGGCGATGCGCGCGGTTTCGGCATCGGTGACGCGCAGGCCGTCGATGAAGCGCGATTCGACCCCAAGCCGCTTCAGCATCGCGCCGATCTGCGGCCCGCCGCCGTGGACGACGACGGGATTGATGCCGACCGCCTTCAACAACACGACGTCTTCGGCGAAATCGCGCGCCAGTTCCGGATCGCCCATCGCATGGCCGCCGTATTTCACGACGAAGGTCTGACCGGCATAGCGCTGCAGATAGGGCAGAGCCTCGGTCAGCGTTTCGGCCTTGGCGAGCAGGGCAGCGGTGGCGGCGGAGTCGGTCATGCGGCGGCCTTTAGCGGTCCGAGGGCGGTCCTCATAGTCCTGCCGCCGGACCGACGCGCGGCGGGTCATAACGGGCGGCGTCGCTGACCGCCCCCTCCGTCAGCTTCGCTGCCACCTCCCCCTGGCGGGGGAGGACTTGGGGAACTTAGGCCTGGCGGTCGAGCCGCTTGCCGAGGCCGACGAACACGTAGATCAGCGGCGGCACGAGGAGCGCCGAGAGCACGACCTTGACGATCATCTGCCCGGCCAGCAGCTCGCCGATCGGGAAGACGCCGGCGAAGGCGATGGTGACGAACAGCAAGGTATCGACGATCTGGCTGAGCATGCTGGCGATGCCGGCACGCAGCCAGAGGAGGCCGCCGCCCTCGCGCCCCTTCAGCGCCGCGAAGATCGTGACGTTCAGCGTCTGCGAGATGCCATAGGCGACGATTCCGCCCAGCCAGATGCGCCACGTACCGCCGAGCACGAGTTGGATAGCATCGCGATTGGCCGGCTGCATCTCGGGCGCGGCGGGCAGCGCATGGACGATGAACGACAACAGGATCGAAACGATCAGCGGCACGAAGCCGATCTGCACCAGCCGGTTGGCGATGCTGCGCCCGTGCAGTTCGGCCATTGCGCTGGAGGTGACGACGAGCAGCAGAAAGGCGAAGATTCCCGCCTCCACCGCCAGCGGCCCCAGCCCGACCAGCGGACCGAGCGCGGACAACGGCCCCAGCGCCACCTGCTTGTTGCCGAGCACGCCCGCGATGCAGACCATGCCGCCGTAGAAGATCGAAAAGGCGAAGAGCGAGCGCGGGATCGGCGCGGCGTGGGTGTCGTCCATCGCGCGGACCCTATCGGCTTTGGCGCGCGCGTCAAAGGGATTGGCGCGTGTGACGGGTTCGGCGGCCTTTGCTTTCAAGAGGCTGGGGCAATCGCCGTGCGATGGGGCGGGCTGGTCCTCTCCCGCCGGGGATGGCGCTGTGGGAGGCGGGACGGGAGAGGCGGACAGGGGCCGGAGCGCTGCGCTGACCTCCCCCTCCGTCATGCCTTCGGCATGCCACCTCCCCCTGGCGGGGGAGGACTTAGCATCGCTCCGGATATCGATCGGGACGAATCCACTTTATCATCGGCTCGGCGCAACTCTTTGAGCTGTCATGCGCTTCAGCATCTTGCGCGCGCGTGACGGACGCGCCTTGCGCAGGAGGGGCCGGCCATGTTGAAGATCGCACCCGGCCCCGACGCCGCCCTTGCCGCACGTTATGATCGGGTCCGCGCCCTTACCGTCGCGTTGACCGCGCCGCTCTCCGACGCGGACGCCAGCGTGCAGTCGATGCCCGATGCCTCGCCGGCCAAATGGCATCTCGCGCATACGACCTGGTTCTTCGAAACCTTCGTGCTCCGCGATCACGTGGACGGCTATGTGCTGCATGACGAACGCTTCCCGTTCCTGTTCAACAGCTATTACGAGGCGGAAGGCCGCCGCCATGCACGCGACCGCCGCGGCATGATCACCCGGCCAACGCTGGACGAGGTGCTGGCCTATCGCGCCTATGTCGATGCGGCGCTGCTATCGGCATTGCCCGACCTGCCCGATGCCGCGTGCGAGCTGGTGGCGCTGGGCTGTCATCACGAAGAGCAGCATCAGGAACTGCTCGTTACCGATATCCTGCACCTGTTCGGTGAAAATCCGCTGGAGCCCGCGCTGTGGCCCGCTGCGCCCAAGGTGCCGGTCGCCATGCCCGGGCCGATCCGCTGGATCGAGCGCGATGCGGGAATCGTCCGCGTCGGGCACGATGGCGATGGTTTCGCCTTCGATTGCGAGGGGCCGCGGCACGATGCGTTGCTCGCCCGCCATGCGATCGCCGACCGCACGGTCACCAATGGCGAATGGGCGGCGTTCATCGCCGACGGCGGCTATGCGGACGCGGGGCACTGGCTTGCCGACGGTTGGGCATGGGTGAAGGCGAACGGTATCGCCGCGCCGCTGTATTGGGAACGGCAGGACGGCGTGTGGACGCGCTTCGGCCTGGACGGGCGCCGGCCGATCGATCCCGCCGCGCCGGTGACGCACGTCAGCCTGTACGAAGCGGACGCCTATGCCGCCTGGGCTGGCGCGCGCCTGCCGACCGAATTCGAATGGGAGGCCGCTGCGCAAGCAGCCGACGCGGCGGGTGGCAACCAGATGGACGCCGCCGGCCCGGTCGAGCCGCGCCCCGCCGCCCCCGGCGATCCCGCCTTTTTCGGCGACGTGTGGGAATGGACGGGCAGCGCCTATCGCCCCTACCCCGGCTTTCGCACCGTCGACGGCGCGGTCGGCGAATATAATGGCAAGTTCATGAGCGGGCAGTTCGTGCTGCGCGGCGGCAGCTGCGCCACGCCCCGCGGCCATGTGCGCCCCTGCTATCGCAATTTCTTCTACCCCCACCAGCGCTGGCAATTCACCGGCGTCCGGCTCGCCAAGGATATCTGATGCTGAAGCCCGAAATCGAGGACGGTCAGGCGAGCCTCGCCGATCCGCAATTCCGTGCCGACGTGCTGTCGGGGCTCGAGCGGCGCCCGCGCGCGATCCCCGCGCGCTGGTTCTACGATCGCCGCGGATCGGAGCTGTTCGAGGACATCACCGTGCTGCCGGAATATTATCCGACGCGCACCGAAACCGCGATCCTGGAAGAGATCTGCCCCGAGGTGACCGAGGTCGTCGGCCGCGGCCGCGCGGTGGTGGAGTTCGGGTCGGGATCGTCGACCAAGACGCCGCTGCTGCTGCGCTGTGCCGCGCCGTCCGCCTATGTGCCGATCGACATTTCGGGCGATTTCCTGCGCGAATCCTCGCGCGTGCTCAGCGAGGCCTTCCCCGATTTGACCGTGCTGCCGTTCGAGGCGGACTTCATGCGGCCGCTGACGCTGCCGGCCGAGGTGGCGGACACGCCGAAGCTCGGCTTCTTCCCCGGTTCGACGATCGGCAACATGATCCCGCTGATGGCGGTCGACCTGTTGCGCGCGATGCGCGCGTCGCTGGGCGAAGGCGCGATGCTGCTGATCGGCATGGACCGGATCAAGGACGAAAGCACGCTGGTCGCCGCCTATGACGATGCGGCGGGCGTGACGGCGGCGTTCAACCTCAACCTGCTGGACCGGATCAATCGCGAGCTGGACGGCACGATCCCGGTCGACGCCTTCGCGCACGAAGCGCGCTGGAACGACGATCGGGCGCGGATCGAGATGCATCTGGTGGCGCAGCGCGACGTCGCCTTCACCATCGAAGGGCGCCCCTTCGCCATCGGTGCGGGCGAAAGCATCCACACCGAGAACAGCCACAAATACGCCTCGCGCGATGCGCGTATCCTGCTGCGTTCGGGCGGGTGGACGCCGATCCGCGAATGGACCGACCCCAAGGGGCTGTTCGGCCTCTACCTCGCCGAAGCGCAGCCGGAGCGGCCGGCGCCGTAAGCGCGCCAGCCGCCGCAAGGCGTCACGGCCGCATCGTCGCGCGCCATGTCGCGATATAGTCGGTGTTGCCGCGGCATTCGCTCATCTCGTCCTGCGACACCAGACGATAGCGGCTGCCGTCCCACGCGAAGGTCTGGCCCACACCGCAATCCCCCAGGCCACGGCCCTTGGCGTAACTGGTCAGGACGTTGCGGTCGAAATCACCGTTGACGACGCTGTGGACGGGGGTCTGCGAATCCGCGCCGGTCGCGTCGAAGCCGGCGGGCGCGTCGGTCTGCGCCGGGCGGACGTCGGTGCCGCGGACGACGAACAGCGCGCCGATGACGTTATACGCCCCCGCCGAACAGGGCTGGATCACCAGCAGGCGACCGTCCGGCGTCCTGGCGACCGAGGGGGTCGAGTCCATCCCTTCGGACAGGTCGCACCGGCCGATCCGCTTCATCGTTGCGACGACGGATGCTGACAGCTTGGCGGTATAGGGCGTCAGCCGCTGTGCGGCGACGATCGGCAGCGCCGGTGCGGGCGGCACGCTCGCTGCGGGCTTGGCGCCCTTCGCGACGGTGGCCGTCACGGTCCCGGCGCGCCCCTGCATCGCATCGATGTAGCGCAACGCGGCCGAGGCACCCTTCAGCGAGATCGTGCCGCCGGGCACCTTCAGAACCCGACCGTTCGCCATCGCGGCGGCGAGGGCATTCGCGTCGCGGCCAAGATCACGACCGTCGACGGTGAAACGGGCCGCGGGCGTGCGCCCCGATGCATCGGTTACGCCCTCCCCCGACATCGCATGATAGCGACCCTGCGGGCCCGGGTCGCGCGTGAGGTTGAGCGTCGCGCCCGCACCGGCACCATCGTCGGGCAGCAGCGACGCCATGGTGCACACCAGCCCATTGTCGCAGCCGACCTGCCAGTCGCCGAACGTCTTGAGCACGCCGGGTTTCGGCGTGACCGGCGCACCCGTCTTCGCCGTCGCGGGCGCACGTGCCGCCGTGCGGGGCGTGGCCTCCGGCGTCCGGGTTGGCGTCGCGTCGGCCTGCGGCTGGCTGGAGCAGGCGGCGAGCATCAGGGCGGCGAGGGCGACATGGCGGGTCATGATGGTTCTACTCAGCGAACGGGTTCCCGGTTCCAACGCCGCAACGCCGCCCGCAGCACCACGACGAAGATGACGAAGCCGACGATCACCGCGGGCAGCGACGCTTCGGGTCCGAAGGCGCCGCCGCTCAGCCAGTCGGGGCTGCCCTGCACCGGCGCGCTGACGAACAGGCTGCCCGTATCGGTGCCTCCGGAGACGCGCGCACCGAACACTGGCCCCTGGACGAAATTCCACGCGGCATGCACCCCCACCGCCATCCAGATGCGTCCGGTGACGAGGTAGAAAGCGGCGAGCATCAGCCCCGCCTCCACCGCGATCGCCAGCGCGGCGACCAGCGTCGCATTGGGGTTGGCGAGGTGCATCGCCCCGAACAGCAGCGCCGAGATCGCCAGCGCCGGCCACAGGCCGCCCGCGCGCATCAGCAGGCGGAACACGACGAGGCGCAGCAGCAATTCCTCGGCAAAGCCGGTGCGCAGCGCCCAGACGATGTCGGTCGGCCAGTCGCCCCATTGGCCGGGCGCGAGCGTGTAGACGCCGAGCAGGCGCAGGCTAGTGAAGACCAGCGCGAACATTCCCGCCCCGATCGCGAGGCCGGCGACCAGTTCGGGCAGCAGCGGCCGGGCGGCGATCTCCACCGGCGCGCGCCGCTCGCCGTAGCGGACCGCCAGCGCATAGACCGCATAGGCGACCAGCACCGATCCGATCCGCACTGCGTTACGATAGGCAGGCGCCGCATGCAGCCAGCCGGGGAAGAGCAGGACGCTCATCACCGCGAACAGCGCGACCATCCAGCCGAGCGCCGCCAGCCACCGCCATCGGCCCGGCCGCAGCAGGCCGCTATCCCCCAATATGATCATGCCCCTCTCCTCTGTGCGCGCGAGCCTATCCGGCTGGCAGGCGGCGGGAAAGCGGCTATGGCGAACGGCAAAGCGATCGATGGAGAGACATGATGCAGGCAGTGGGTGTGATCGGTGCGGGCCAGATGGGCGCTGGCATCGCGCAGGTGAGCGCGGCCGCGGGCTATCGCGTGATCCTGTCCGACGTGTCGGTCGAGCGCGCCGAGGCGGGCAAGGCGGGGATCGCCAAGCTACTCGCCCGTGCGGTCGAGAAGGAGAAGATCGACGCCGCGACGCGTGACGCTACGCTCGATCGGATCGAGCCGGTGGGCGACGTCGCCGCGATGGCGCCTTGCGGCCTCGTCATCGAGGCGGCGACCGAGCGTGAGGAGATCAAGCGGGCGATCTTCGGCACCGTCGGCAAGGTGCTCGGGCCGGATGCGATCCTCGCGTCCAACACTTCGTCGATCCCGATCACGCGGCTGGCGCAGGCAACACCCGATCCGGCGCGGTTCATCGGCGTGCATTTCTTCAATCCGGTGCCGGTGATGGGCCTGATCGAGGTGATCCGCGGGCTTGCGACGTCGGACGCCACCGTCGGCATCATCGAGGATTATGCCGAGCGGCTGGGCAAGGCGGTGGTCCGCGCCAACGATGCGCCGGGCTTCATCGTCAACCGCGTGCTGATGCCGATGATCAACGAGGCGATCTTCGCGCTGGGCGAAGGCGTCGCGACGATCCGCGATATCGACCTCGCCTGCCAATTGGGGCTCAACCATCCGATGGGACCGCTGACGCTGGCCGACTTCATCGGCCTCGACACCTGCCTGGAGATCACCCGCGTGTTGTTCGAGGGCACCGGCGACCCCAAGTTCCGGCCGGCGCCGCTGCTGGTGAAGTATGTCGAGGCCGGCTGGTACGGCCGCAAGACCGGCCGCGGCTTCTACGACTACAGCGGACCGCAACCCGAGCCGACGCGCTGAGGAGACCGGACATGAGCCTGGACGACACGATCGTCGACACGCCCGAAGGTCCGATGACCTTCAAGGAATGGAAGAAGAAGAACCCGGTGCAGCTGCCTTCGCGCCGGACCAAGGGCAAGGATTTGCCCAACAAGGTGAAGACCCGGACGGGGGAATGACCCCGTTTTCCGTCATCCCGGCGAACGCCGGGATCCATGGACTCGATGCCGTCGATTGGCGCGTGCTACGATCAGCCTCTCGTATCCATGGATCCCGGCGTTCGCCGGGATGACGAAGGTGGGCGCAAGCATACCCAATACACCCCCGCCAGCACCGCCAGCACCGGCACGCCATAGACCAGCGTCAGCGCGAAGGCCGCGGTGAAGGGCGTCGTCGCCAGGATCGCGAGGATCGCGCCTGCGCCGGCGAGGCTCACCCACGGATAGCCCCACATCCGGAACCCCGCCGGCGGCCCGTGCCGCCGCCGGAAGGCGAGGTGCGTGACGAAGATCATGCCCCAGGTGAACAGCGCGCCGAAGATCGACACGGCGATCATCACGCCCAGCGCCGCATCGGGCCGCCACGCATAGACGCCACCCGCCACCGCGATTCCAGCCGCCGACACGAGCAGCGCCGCCACCGGCACGCCGCGCACATCGACCGCGCCCAGCCGCCGCGGCGCGAGGCCGCTGTCGGCGAGGCTAAACAGCATGCGCGAGGCGGTGTAGAGCTGGCTGTTCATTGCCGAGAGCGCCGCGACCAGCACCACCGCATTGATGACCCCTGCGGCATAGGGCAGGCCGCTCGCCGCCATTACCGTCACGAACGGGCTGGTCGCCGTGCCGGCCTGCGTCCACGGCAGCACCGCCAGCATCACCGCGAGGCTGCCTAGGTAGAAGAGCGCGAGGCGCAACATCGTCGAGCGGAAGGCGCGGACGATCGCGCGCTCCGGATCGCGTGCCTCGCCGGCCGCGACCGCGATCATCTCGATACTGAGGTAGCTGAAGATCGAGACGATCACCGCGCTCCAGATACCGCCGATACCGTGCGGCGCGAAGCCGCCGTGGGCGGTGTAGTTCGCCAGCCCGACGCCCGGTGCGCCGCGGCCGATCACCCACAGGCCGAGCGCGATGAAGGCGAGGATCGCGGCGACCTTGATCGCCGAGAACAGATATTCGACCGCGCCGAACGCCCGCACGCTGACGAGGTTGACGCCGAGCAGCGCGAGGCCGAACCCGCCGATCCACCATGCGCCGGCGACGTCGGGCAGCCAGTAACGCATGTAGATCGCGACCGCGGTCACCTCCGTCCCGATCGCCAGGATGATGCAGGTGACATAGGCGTAGCGGACCAAGAAACCGGCGAAGCGGCCGAGGTAGCGTTCGGCGAACAGGCCGAACGATCCGGTCGCCGGATCGGCGACGGTCATTTCGGCGAGGCAGCCCATCAGCGCCAGCGTAATGAGGCCACCGATCGCATAGCTGACCAGCACCGCCGGCCCGGCGAGCTGGATCGCGAAGCCGCTGCCCAAGAACAGCCCGGTGCCCACCGCCCCGCCGATCGCGATCATCGCCAGCTGGCCCGGCCCAAGCGTGCGCTTGAGGGCTTTTTTGGAACCCTGCGGAAGAGCGGGGTTCCCGGCGGTGCCGGCCCGCTCCCCCTCCCGGCCACCCATCAGGATACCGTATGGGTGGTCGGGAGGGGGAGCGGGCCGGTCATAATGTCCGCCTTAGCCGATCAGCAGGCCGGCGAGCGCCGCCGACATGAGGTTGGCGAGGCTGCCCGCGGCGAGCGCGCGCAGGCCGAGCTTGGCGATCATCGGGCGCTGGTTGGGGGCGAGGCTGCCCGTCACCGCCATCTGGATCGCGATCGACGAGAAATTGGCGAAGCCGCACAGCGCGAAGGTGACGACGGCGATGGTGCGCGGGCTAAGCTGCGCGGCCTGCTTGCCGAGATCGATATAGGCGACGAATTCGTTGAGCACGATCTTCTCGCCGAACAGGCCGCCGGCGATCCCCGCCTCGTTCCAGGGCACGTTGAGCAGGAACATGACCGGCTGGAAGAGATAGCCGAGCAGCGCCTGGAAGCTTAAGCCCGGCAGGCCGACCATATTGCCGAACCCGCCGAGCAGGCCGTTGGCCAGCGCGACCAGCGCGACGAAGGCGAGCACCATCGCACCGACCGCGACGGCGAGCCGTACGCCGGTCTGCGCACCCTGCGCCGCCGCCATGATGAGGTTGGCGGGCTTTTCCTCGTCGTGCGTCGCTTCGGGCAGCGGCTCGCCCGGCGTGCCTTCCGGCAGCAGCGCGGCGGGGCCGGCGCCGCTGATGCGGTGGTCGGCGAGTGCGATCACGCGATTTTCGTCGGGCACGTCGCCCAGCGGCAGCTCGCCTTCGGGCGGCATGGAGCGATCGGGCATGATGATCTTGGCCATCAGGATGCCGCCCGGCGCGGCCATGAAGCTGGCGGCGAGGAGATATTCGATGCGGATACCCATCGAGGCATAGGCCGCAAGGATCGTGCCCGCGACGCCTGCCATGCCGCTGGTCATCACCGTGAACAGCTGCGGCGGGGTGAGGCCGGCGAGATAGGGGCGGATCACCAGCGGCGATTCGGACTGGCCGACGAAGATGTTGGCCGCGGCACACAAGGATTCGACCTTCGACGTGCCGATCACCTTTTCGATCGCGCCGCCGACCCAGCGCACCACGACCTGCATGACGCCGAGATAATAGAGGATCGAGACGAGGCTGGCGAAGAAGATGATGACCGGCAGCGCCGCGATCGCGAAGCTCTGGCCGCCGATATCGGGGCTGGCGAGCTTGCCGAACAGAAACTCCGTGCCCCGCTGCGAATAGCCGAGCAGCGCCGACACGCCCGCCGACGCCCCCGCGAGCGCCGCACGACCCGGCCCCCAGTAGAGCACGATCGTCGCGATCGCCGCCTGCAACGCGAACGCCGCACCGACGACGCGCAGCCGGATCGCCTTGCGGTCGGTGGACAGCGCGAAGGCGATGCCGAGGATGACGAGGATGCCGGCAACGCCGATCAGAATACGGTTCATGGTGTTTCCGCGAGGATAGGGAAAAGCCGCGGCCCCCCGGCAGCGACGGGGCAGCATACACGCGCTTTTTGTCGAGGAAAGTGAGGATTGAAGCGCGGTGCCCCGGTGGGCCGCGGCGATGGCGCGAATCGGGGTTTGCGCGGGAGGGGGCGCGCGGAAGTGGACGAAGTGGACGGTACGTATTCGTCGGAAGCGAGGGGTCCGCGGCGCCCGTCGCGCAGCGGCGGGGCGAAGGGCGGACGGGTCATGACGAGGGTGTAGCAGATGGGGGGCGTGTAGGACAGGGCGGTGGGGGGGGGGCTTCGTGGGTCCTATGGCGCGTTACCTTGCCGCACCCACCCCGTCACCCCGGACTTGGTCCGGGGTCCACCGAGCCGCGAGGGGGCGGCAAGAGGCTCCGGCCATCCCCCTCGCCGCGGAGTGGACCTCGGAACGAGTCCGGGGTGACGGGGTGTTTGGGGTATGCCTTGGCGCGTTATCGCAGCGTTAGGGAGCGGCTGTGGCTTTGGGCGGGCACGGTTTGCGGGGGATTCCGGCCCTCGCCGGATGACGATGGGTGACGAACGAGACGCCCCCACCCCGCCCTATCGGCTGGCGCCGGGCTTCCACAGGACGTCGCCCTCGCCGGCGCCGTTCACCACACGGGTAGCGACGAAGAGCCAGTCCGACAGGCGGTTGAGATAGGCGAGAGCCTGTGTCGCCTCGCTGCCCATCGTCACGACGCTACGTTCCGCGCGGCGGACGATCGCGCGTGCGAGGTGCAGTGCCGCGGCGGCGGGGGTGCCGCCGGGCAGGATGAAGCTGGTGAGCGGGGACAGGCCCTCGTTCATCGCATCGATCTCCGCCTCCAGCCGCGCGACCTGGGCGGGCACGATGCGCAGCGCGCCCTCGATCCCCATCGGCGTGGCGATATCCGCGCCGAGATCGAACAGGTCGTTCTGGATGACGAGCAATCGGTCCGCGGGCGCCGCGCCCTGCAATGCGGCGATCGCGACGCCGATCGCGCTGTTCGCCTCGTCGACGTCGCCGATCGCCTGCATCACCGCGGCGGCCTTCGACACGCGCGATCCGTCGACGAGGCCCGTCGTGCCCGCGTCGCCGGTGCGCGTGTAGATGCGGTTCAGCTTGACCATAGTGCGGGCGTCAGCGGCTCAGGTTCGGCCGCCGACGAACAGGATGACGACGATGATGAGGATTGCCAGCGCCTGAAAGAAGACGCGCATCTGCATCATCTTGTTCGATTTGAGCGAGGCCGCGGATGGCCCTTCGCCATTGCGGACCTGGGCGTGACTATCCTGGAGGAAGGCGATGACGCCCCGCACCAGCGCGACCACCGTCGCCAGCATCGCCGCGATCAGCAGAATGACGAGGAAGGTGTTCATGCGACATACTTAAGCATCGCGCGCGGCAAAGCCAATGGGAAGCCGCCCGGCGCGCAAGCGCTCGGCGAGGGCGCGTCCGTCCTCGCCCGCCTGCCGCAGATCGGCGAGCGAAGGCGCGCCGTTGCGCTTGGCGAGCCGCGTGCCGTCCGGGCCGGTCAGCAGCGGGTGGTGGCGATAGAGCGGCGTCGGCAGGTCGAGCAGCGCCTGCAGCAGCCGGTGGACGTCGGTCGCCGGGTAGAGATCGACGCCGCGGACGACGTCGGTGACGCCCTGGGCGGCATCGTCCACGGTCACCGCGAGGTGATAGCTCGCGGGCGCGTCCTTGCGCGCAAGCACCACGTCACCGAACGCCGCCGGATCGGCGGTGCGATCGCCCGCGTCACTGTCGTGCCAGTGAAGCGGACCGGTGCGGGCCAGCGCCGGCTCCATACGCAGCCGCCAGGCGTGCGGCTCGCCTGCCGCGATCCGCGCTGCCGCCACGGCCGGGTCGAGATGCCGGCAGAGACCGGGATAGACCGGTCCGTCCGGGCCGTGGTGCGGCGCGCTGGCGCTCTCCGCAATCTCGCGCGCGATATCGGCGCGGGTGCAGAAACACGGGTAGAGCAGCCCCGCCGCGCGCAGCCGAGCGAGCGCCGCGTCGTACGGCGCCAACCGCTGCGACTGGCGGACCACCGGGCCGTCCCACGACAGACCCAGCCAGGCGAGATCGTCGAGTATGCCGGCGACGAATGGCTCGCGGCTGCGCGTCCCGTCGATATCCTCGATCCGCAGCAGGAAGCGGCCATGCGCGGCGCGGGCATGGTCGTGTGCCTGGATCGCCGCATAGGCATGGCCTAGGTGCAGCAGGCCCGTGGGGCTGGGGGCGAAGCGCGTGACCACGATGCCGGCACCGGGGACGCTCATGCCGCGTGGCCCCGCCGGCCACCGCAAGCCGCTTGACCGCACCCAAGGGCGCGTGCTGTCATACCCCCGTCACTCTCGTGGGCGACATGGCCCATGGGTAACCCGTGGGAGGAGCCGTGTTTCATCCCGATCTGATCCGCCATCCCGACAATTGCCCCGCGTTGGTGCTCAACGCGGACTATACGCCTTTGTCCTATTATCCCTTGAGCGTCTGGCCGTGGCAGACCGCAGTCAAGGCGGTGTTCCTCGACCGGGTCGACATCGTCGCGCATTACGAGCGTGAGGTGCGCAGCCCGAATGCGGCGATCAAGCTGCCGTCGGTCATCGCGCTCAAACAATATGTGCGCCCCTCCGCCTTTCCCGCCTTTACCCGCTTCAACCTGTTCCTGCGCGATCGCTTCGCCTGTCAATATTGCGGGGTCAGCCGCGACCTGACGTTCGACCATGTCGTGCCGCGCGCGCAAGGGGGCCGGACGACGTGGGAGAATGTCGTCACCGCCTGTGCGCCGTGCAACCTCAAGAAGGGCGGGCGCACGCCGAAGCAAGCGGGCATGCCACTGTATGTCGAGCCGATCCGCCCGACCAACTGGCACCTTCAGGAACATGGCCGCGCCTTTCCGCCCAACTATCTGCACGACACGTGGCACGACTGGCTCTACTGGGATGTTGAGCTGGAAGCATAAGCGGAGACGATAGTTGCAGCGACACGGAATGACGGCATCGCTGGTCCTTGCGGTGGCCCTGCTGAGCGCATGCGGCAAGAAGAGCGAGGAGAAAGCGGCGCAGGCGGATGCGGTCGCCAATGCGGCAGGCTTTGTGCCGCCCGCCGTGACCAGCCGCGTCGATTTCTCGACCGCGATGGACCAGCGCTTCCGCAGCCTGGACCGCAACGGCGACGACCGCATCGACGCGACCGAGCTGCCGCGCCAGAACAGCCGCCTGATGGGGCTGGACCGCAACAAGGACGGCGTGATCAGCCAGATCGAATGGAGCGAGGGCACGATGCGCCGCTTCGACCAGATGGACCTCAACCACGACGGCACGGTGACGTCGGAAGAGGAAAGCGAATGGCGCGCCGCCCGCGACGCCGGCCGAGCCCCGCCGGCGCAGCCGACCACGCCGGTGCTGGGCGATACGCTGAGCAACCAGGGGACGCGGGCGCAATAGGGGATTTCGTCGCGACGCGCGTCGCTGACCTCCCCCTCCGTCAGCTGCGCTGACACCTCCCCCTGGCGGGGGAGGACTGACGATATTCCTCCCCCGCCAGGGGGAGGTGGCGCGCCGCAGGCGTGACGGAGGGGGAGGTCAGCGACGTCCTTCGGGCCGCATGGCAATCGCGAGAGGCTCAAGCCCCCCCCTTGCGGCTCGGTGGACCCCGGAACGAGTCCGGGGTGACGAGGAATTTGCGGCAAAGGCTCCGCATCTCTCCTTTTGCCCCGCAAACCCCAAGCCCGGTTGACCCGGTCCCTGCCGCAGCGCAGCATGCGGGCATGGCCACTATCGACCCCGCTTCGCTTCCGCCGATTGCCAACAACCCCGACGTGCGCTTCCTGGGCGCGAAGCTCGGCGACGTCATTCGCGCCTATGGCGGCGAGGCGCTGTTCGAGGCGACCGAGGCGATCCGGCGGGCGTCGGTGGAGCGTCATCGCGGCACCGGCGACGGCGATGCGGTGCATCGCCACCTGCAGGACCTGGGCCTCGACGAGACGCTCGATTTCGTCCGCGGATTCATGCTCTTCTCGATGCTCGCCAACCTCGCCGAAGATCGGCAGGGCATCGCCGCCGAACAGGGGGCGGATGTCGCCGCGGCGCTCGCGACGTTGCAGGCGGAGGGGATCGACCGCGCCGAGGTGCAGCGACTGCTCGCCCATGCGCTGATCGTGCCGGTGCTGACCGCCCACCCCACCGAGGTGCGGCGCAAGAGCATGATCGACCACAAGAACCGCATCGCCGAGCTGATGGCGCTGAAGGATGCGGCCCGCAGCGAGACGCCCGACGGCGATCTGGTCGACGATGCGATCACCCGCCAGATCGCGCTGCTGTGGCAGACGCGCGTGCTGCGCCGCGAGCGACTGTACGTCACCGACGAGGTCGAGACGGCGCTGAGCTACATGCGGGACGTGTTCCTGCCCGCCCTCCCCGCGCTGTACCAGCGCTGGGACCGCGCGTTCGGGGAGCGCGTGCCGAGCTTCGTAAAGCCCGGCAGCTGGATCGGCGGCGACCGCGACGGCAATCCCTTCGTCACCGCCGATTCGCTGCGCACAGCCTTGTCGCGCGCGGCGGAGGCGGTGCTCGGCTTCTACCTCGACGCGGTGCATGCGCTGGGCGCGGAGCTGTCGATCTCGACCGAACATGCCGCGGTGGACGACGCGGTGCTCGCGCTGGCCGAGGCGAGCGGCGATACCGCCGCCAGCCGCAGCGACGAACCCTATCGCCGTGCGCTGTCGGGCATCTATGCACGCCTCGCCGCGACGCACGAGGCACTGACCGGCAAGCCCGCCGCGCGCCCCGGCCGGCTGACCGGCGAGCCCTATCCCGACCCGCAGGCGTTCCGCGCCGACCTCGCCGCGATCGCGCATGCGCTGGCGAGCGCCGGGGCGCTCAAGACCGGCGGCGCGCTCGGCCGGCTGATCCGCGCGGTGGAGACGTTCGGCTTCCACTTGGCGACGCTCGACCTGCGCCAGAACAGCGCGGTGCATGAACGCGTCGTCGCCGAACTGCTGAAGACCGCAGGCGTCGAAGACGATTATCTCAGCCTCGACGAGGCGGCACGCGTCGCGCTGCTGCGCCGCGAGCTGGCGCATGCCCGGCCGCTCGCCAGCCGCTTCACCACCTATTCGGACGAGACGCAGTCCGAATTGCAGATCGTGCTTGCCGCGGCGGAGGCGCATGCGACCTACGGTCCCGCGTGCATCACCAATTATATCGTGTCGATGGCGCAGTCGGTGTCCGACCTGCTCGAGATCAACCTGCTGCTGAAGGAAGTTGGCCTGTATCGCGGTGGCGAAGAGCCGTCGGCGGCGATCATGGCGGTGCCGCTGTTCGAGACGGTCGGCGATCTGGAGGCCGCGCCCGGCATCATGACCGACTGGTTCGCGCTGCCCGAGATCGCGCACATCGCGGCGAAGCGCGGCCATCAGGAAGTGATGATCGGCTATTCGGACAGCAACAAGGACGGCGGCTACCTGACCTCGACGTGGCAGCTGTCCAAGGCGTCGACCGCGCTCAAGCCCGTGTTCGAGGCGGCGGGGGTCGGCATGCAGCTGTTCCACGGTCGCGGCGGCGCGGTGGGACGTGGCGGTGGCAGCGCCTTTGCGGCGATCCGCGCGCAACCGCCCGGCACGGTGCAGGGCCGCATCCGCATCACCGAACAGGGTGAGGTGATCGCGGCGAAATACGGGACGCGCGACAGCGCGATGACCAATCTAGAGGCGATCGCTTCGGCGACCTTGCTTGCCAGCCTGGAGCCCGAGCGGCTGTCGAACGCGCAGAATGCGGACTTCACCGGCGCGATGGACGCGCTGTCCGACACCGCGTTCCACGCCTATCGCGACCTCGTGTACGGGACGGACGGCTTCCGCACCTTCTTCCGCCAGATGACACCGATCGGCGAGATCGCGGGGCTGAAGATCGGCAGCCGCCCGGCGAGCCGCAAGAAGAGCGACGCGATCGAGGATCTGCGCGCCATCCCCTGGGTGTTCAGCTGGGCGCAGGCGCGCACGATGCTGCCCGGCTGGTACGGCGTGGGGCAGGCGATCGCGGCGTTCGAAGACAAGGCGCTGCTGCGCGACATGGCGCAGGGGTGGCCGCTGTTCGCCGCGACGCTCGCCAATATGGAGATGGTGCTGGCGAAGTCCGACATCGCCATCGCCGGCCATTATGCCGAACTGGTCGAGGACAAGGCCCTGCGCGACGGCATCTTCACCCGCATCCGCGACGCCTGGCATCTGACGCACGACGGGCTGCTCGACGTGACGGGGCAGACGCGGCTGCTGGACAAGCACCCGGCGCTCGATGCCTCGATCCGGCTGCGGCTGCCGTATATCGAGCCGCTCAATTTCCTGCAGATCGAACTGATGAAGCGCCACCGCGCGGGCGAGGACGATCCGCGCATCGGCGAAGGCATCCTGCTGTCGATCAACGCGATCGCGACGGCGCTGCGGAATAGTGGGTGAGACGGCGCGCGTCATGCCCTGAGGGCGTCCATAGCCGACGCGGCGGCGGCGCGCCAAGGCACGCCAGACACACCCCGTCACCCCGGACTTGGTCCGGGATCCACTCCGCGGCGAGGGGGACGGCTGGAGGCTCTGGCCACCCCCTGGCGGCCCGGTGGACCCCAGCCTGCGCTGGGGTGACGCACGTTTGTGGAGGGCGGATCAGCTGGCCAGGAACGGCGCCGCCACCTCCGGCCGCACGCGCCTCAGTCGCCCGCAGCCGACGCTGAGGCGGCGCGCCAAGGCTCGCCAGACACACTCCGTCACCCCGGACTTGTTCCGGGGTCCACTCCGCGGCGAGGGGGACGGCTGGAGGCTCTGGCCACCCCCGGGCGGCCCGGTGGACCCCAGCCTGCGCTGGGGTGACGCACGTTTGTGGAGGGCGGATCAGCTGGCCAGAAACGGCGCTGCCACGTCCGGCCGGACGCGCATCAGGCGGCCGGTGGCGCGTTCCAGCGCTGCGGAATAGTGGGTGATGTGAGTCCTCCCCCGCCAGGGGGAGGTGGCCGCCGTAGGCGGTCGGAGGGGGAGGATACGGCGACCGAACGATATGCGGAAACGCCCCCTCCACCACCGCCTGCGGCGGCGGTCCCCCTCCCCCGCTGAAGCGAGGGAGGAATTACGGTAGAAACGGCGCCGCCACCTCCGGCTGGACGCGCCTCAGTCGCCCGCAGCCCCCGCTGAGGCGACGCGCCAAGGCACGCCAGGCACACCCCGTCACCCCGGACTTGGTCCGGGGTCCACTCCGCGGCGAGGGGAATGGCTGGAGGCTCTGGCCACCCCCTGGCGGCCCGGTGGACCCCAGCCTGCGCTGGGGTGACGTAAGTTTGTGGAGGGCGGATCACTTGGCCAGAAACGGCGCCGCCACCTCGGGTCGCACGCGCATCAGGCGGCCGGTTACGCGTTCCAGCGCTGCGGAATAGTGGGTGATGCAAGTCCTCCCCCGCCAGGGGGAGGTGGCCGCCGCAGGCGGTCGGAGGGGGAGGATACGGCGAACGGACCGTATGCGGAAACGCCCCCTCCACCACCGCCTGCGGCGGCGGTCCCCCTCCCCCGCTGAAGCGAGGGAGGACTTACGGTAGAAACGGCGCCGCCACCTCGGGTCGCACGCGCATCAGGCGGCCGCAGCCGACGCTGAGGCGGCGCGCCAAGGCTCGCCAGACACACCCCGTCACCCCGGACTTGGTCCGGAGTCGACTCCGCGGCGAGGGGGACGGCTGGAGGCTCTGGCCACCCCCTGGCGGCCCGGTGGACCCCAGCCTGCGCTGGGGTGACGAAAGTTTGTGGAGGGCGGATCAGTTGGCCAGGAACGGCGCTGCCACGTCCGCCCGGACGCGCATCAGGCGGCCGGTGGCGCGTTCCAGCAGGGCCCAGGTCGTGACCGCCTCCACCTTCACCTTGCCGTCGGCGCCGGTGAAGCGGACGTGGCGGTCGAAGCGGGCGCCCTTGGGGGGTTCGGGGACCCAGGTTTCGCCGGTCACCGTCTCGCCTGCGACGACATTGCCGCGATAGTCGATTTCGTGGCGGGTCACGACCCAGACCATCGTTTCGCGATGCTCTGCCGGCGCCACCGCGTCCCAATGGGCGACGGCGATGTCCTGGATCCAGCGCACCCACACGGCATTGTTGACGTGGCCGAGTTCGTCGATGTCCTCCGCCGCGGCGGTGATCGTCATCGTGAAGCGCGCGCTCATGCCCGTCGGCTCCGCCACCAGCGGAAGGCGGCGAAGGCGCCGCCCAGCAGCACCGCCGCGCCCGCGACCCACAGCCATTGCCGCCCGTGCGGGCGGTAGCGGCCGAGCAGTTCGGCGATTCCCGTGCCGAACACATAGCCGAGGCTGGTGAACAGCGCCCCCCACACGGCCGCGGCGACCGCGTTGATCCACAGGAACTGGCGCGTGCGGACATGCGTGGTGCCGATCGCGATCGGACTGACGGTGCGCAGGCCGTACAGGAAGCGGAAGGCGAAAATGAAGCCGACCGGATAGCGCTCCAGCGTCGTCAACGCCTTGGCGAAGGCGGGCTTTTTCTGCGCATGCTGCACCCAGCGGTGCGAGCGGAAGCGCCGCCCCGCCGCGAAGAACAATTGGTCGGCGACGAACGACCCGCACGCCGCCGCGATCATCGCGCCGGGCAGCGACAGCATGCCTTCATGCGCGAACAGGCCGCCGGCGAGCACCATCGTCTCGCCTTCGATCCCCGCGCCCAGAAAAACGGCGGCCAAGCCGTATTCGGCGATCAGTGTCTCGATGCTCAGCCGCTTATTCCCATCTGCCCCAATCCTAACTGCCAAAGTACGAAGGCATGTTCCTCCGCGGCCTCGCGTAACGATTCGAAGCGGCCGGATTTCCCGCCATGCCCTGCCCCCATGTTGGTTTTTAGCAGCAGCACATTGTCATCGGTCTTCGTGGAACGCAGCTTGGCCGCCCATTTCGCCGGTTCCCAATAGGTGACGCGGGGATCGTTCAATCCGCCCGAGATGAACATCGGCGGGTAATCCTGCGTCGTAACATTGTCGTAGGGGCTGTAGCTGCGGATCAGGTCGAACGCCGCCTTGTCCTCGATCGGATTGCCCCATTCCGGCCATTCGCCCGGCGTCAGCGGCAGATCGGCGTCGAGCATGGTGTTGAGCACGTCGACGAACGGCACGTCGGCGATCACCGCGCCCCACAGATCGGGATCGCTATTGACGATCGCGCCCATCAGCTCGCCGCCCGCCGAGCGGCCCGCGGTGGCGATGCGGCCGGCGCTGGTCCACCCCTGCTCGATCAGCCCCTTGGCGACGTCGACGAAGTCGTTGAACGTATTGGTGCGCTTTTCGAGCTTGCCGTCGTGATACCATTGCTGGCCGAGGTCGTCGCCGCCGCGGATATGCGCGATGGCATACGCGAAGCCGCGGTCGAGCAGGCTGAGGCGCCCGGTCGAAAAGCCCGGCGGGATCGCATAGCCGTAGGCGCCATAGGCGTAGAGGAACAGCGGCTGCGACCCGTCACGCTGGAAGCCCGCCGGATAGACGATCGATACGGGCACCTGCGTGCCGTCGCGGACCGTGATCTTCAGCCGTTCGGTGCGATAGCCGGCGGCGTCATAGCCTGCAGGAATCTCCTGCACCTTCAGGACGGTAAGGCCGCCGGTGGCGACGTCATAGTCATAGACCGTCCCCGGCGTGACCATCGATTCATAGCCCAGCCGCAGCGTCGCGACGTCATATTCCGGATTGTCGCCCAGGCCCGCGGCATAGCTCGCCTCCGGGAAGGTGATCGGCTGGGGCACGGTCGGCGCGTCGTAGCGGTGGATGGCGATCTGATCGAGGCCGTCGCGGCGCCCTTCGACGACGAAGAAGTCCCGATAGCATTCGACCCCGGTCATGTAGAAATGCGGATCGGCCGGGATCAGCTCGTGCCAGTCGCCGGGCGCGTCGAGGCTGGCGGTACACAGCCGCCACATCGGATCGGTGTCGTTGGTGTGGATGAAGAGCGTGCCGTCGTGCGCGTCGACGTCATACTCGCGGCCCTCCTTGCGGGGGGCGATCAGAATCGGCGTGGCGAAGGGATCGTTGGCGGGCAGCAGCCGGACTTCGCTGGTGACGTGATCGCCGGTGCCAATGACGATCCACTGCCGATCGCTCGTCTCGGCGACGGCGACACGATAGCCTTCGTCATCCTCGTGGAACAGCTCGACGTCGTCCGCGACCGCCGTGCCGAGCCGGTGGAAGCGTGCATTGTCGGTGCGCCACTGGTCGTTGGCGACGCCGTACAGGAAGCCCGTATCGTCGGCGGTCCAGACGATCTCGGACAGCATGCCGGGGATGACCTCGGGCAGATGCTCGCCGGTGGAGAGGTCCTTTACGCGCACCTCGAACCGCTCGGCGCCGCTGTCGTCGATCGCATAGGCGAGCAGCCGCCCGTTGTTGCTGATCGCGAAGGCGCCGAGGCGGAAATAGTCCTTGCCCTCGGCAAGGGCGGGCTCGTCGAGCAGCAGTTCGTCCGGCCCGCCGGCGACGGGCTTGCGCCACCATTTGCGATACTGGCCGCCGGTCTCGAAGGCGGTCCAGTAGAGCCAGTCGCCGTCCTTTTGCGGGACCGAGGATTCGTCCTCCTTGATGCGCGCCTTCATCTCTTCGTACAGCGTGTCGACCAGCGGCTGGTGCGGCGCCATGACGGCTTCGAAATAGGCGTTCTCGGCTTCGAGATAGGCGAGGACGTCGGGGTCGGTGACCTCGGGATAGTTGGGGTCCTTCAGCCAGGCATAGGGGTCGTCGATCGTCACGCCGTGCGTGGTGAAGCTGTGGGGGCGGCGCTCGGCGACGGGGGGCGTGGGGTCGGTCATCGCCTTGCTGTAGAACAGGATGGCGGGTGATGGGAACGCCATCCTCTTCGTCACCCCGGACTTGGTCCGGGGTGACGGGGGCGTGTGGCGACCGGCCCGCTCCAGCAACACGCCAGCAACACGACCGCAGTTGAACCCGTGCGCGCGCGCCGCCATGCACATCGCGGATAACACAGGGGAACACACATGGCCGGCGGACTGGTCGCACTGCTCGACGATATCGCGGCGATGGCGAAGCTTGCCGCCGCCAGCCTGGACGATGTCGCGGGCGCGGCGGGCAAGGCGGGGGCGAAGGCGGCGGGCGTAGTGATCGACGATACCGCGGTGACGCCGACCTATGTCGTCGGCCTCAGCCCCGCGCGCGAGCTGCCGATCATCTGGAAGATCGCCAAGGGCTCCCTGCGCAACAAGCTGCTGTTCCTGCTGCCCGCGGCGCTGATCCTGAGCGCACTGGCGCCCTGGGCGATCACGCCGATCCTGATGGCGGGCGGTGCCTTCCTGTGTTTCGAGGCGGCGGAGAAGATCCTCGGCGCGCTGACCGGCCACGGCCATGGCGACGAGGCCGCGGCCGCCACCTCGCCGGAAGAGCTGGAGAACCGGCAGGTCTCGAGCGCGATCCGTACCGACCTGATCCTGTCGGGCGAGATCATGGCGATCGCGCTTGCCGAACTCGCCGATCAGAGCCTCGTCAATCAGGCGATCGCGCTGGCGCTCGTCGCGGTGGCGATCACCGCGGGCGTCTATGGCCTCGTCGCGCTGATCGTGAAGATGGACGATATCGGTCTGCACCTCGCCCGCAGGCCGGGATCGGGCAGCCAGGCGCTGGGCCGCGGCCTCGTCGCGGCGATGCCGCGCGTGCTGTCGGCGCTGTCGATCATCGGCACCGCGGCGATGGTGTGGGTCGGCGGCGGCATCATCGTCCATGGGATGGAAGCGTTCGGCTTCACCGCCATCCCGCATGTCATCCACCATGCCGCGGAGGTCCCTGCGGCGTCGTCCGGCGTGCTGTCCGGCGTCGTCGGCTGGCTGGTCGGCGCGATCGGATCGGGCATCGTCGGGATCGTCATCGGCGGCGTCATCGCCGGCGTGCTGCACCTGCTGCCCAAACGGCACTGATCCGCGCATCGCTGTTGGATCGCCACGAAGGGAAACTGTCCTACACGCTCCTGCCGTGCAAAGCGGGACCGACTCGGCTTGTGACGCTCCTGGTGCTAGAGTGAAAACACATGCCTGGGCGTGACTTTTGTGACTTTTGACGGACCCCTTTGATGACCCCTCATGCCAACCTCGCCGCCCTCCGCGCAGAGCTCGCCGCCCGCGGCCTCGACGGCTTCGTCGTGCCGCTGACCGACGAGCATATGAGCGAATATGTCGGCGCCTATGCGCAGCGGCTGGGCTGGCTGACCGGCTTCGGCGGATCGGCGGGCAGTGCAGTGGTACTGGCGGAGAAGGCCGCGATCTTCACCGACGGCCGCTATACGCTGCAAGTGCGCGAGCAGGTGTCGGCGGACGACTGGGCCTATGTGCCCGTGCCGCAGGAAAGCATCGCCGGCTGGCTCGCCGCCAATGCCAGCGAGGGAAGCCGTATCGGTTACGACCCGTGGCTGCACACCAGCGCCTGGGCGAAGGACACCGCCGCCGCGCTCGCCGACCGCGGCGTCACGCTGGTGCCGGTGGAGAGCAATCCGATCGACGCAGTGTGGACCGACCGCCCCGCCCCCTCGCCCGCCCGTATGACCGTCCACGCCGATACGCACGCGGGCCAGTCCTCCGCCGCCAAGCGCGCCGCGATCGCCGACTGGCTGGGCGCGCAGCGCGCCGATGCAGTGGTGCTGACCGCGCTCGATTCGATCGCCTGGGCGCTCAACGTGCGCGGCACCGATGTCGCACACACGCCGGTAGCACTCTCCTATGCGATCGTCGGCAGCGACGGGACGACCGACCTGTTCGTCGCGCCCGAGAAGGTCGACGATGCGGTGCGCCAGCATCTCGGCAATGCGGTGCGCATCCATGACCGCGACGCCTTCGCGCCCGCGCTGCGCGGCTATGCCGGCCAGCGCGTCGCCGCCGATCCCGAGCGCGCCGTCGCCGCGGTGTTCGACGCGCTGACCGCGGGCGGCGCCAAGGTGCTGGCGCTGCGCGACCCCGTCGTGCTCGCCAAGGCGCTGAAGAACCCCGCCGAGATCGCCGGCCATCGTGCCGCCAGCATCCGCGACGGCGCCGCGCTGAGCCGCTTCCTGCGCTGGATCGAGGCGGAGGCGCCCAAGGGCGGCCAGACCGAACTCTCCGCCGCGGCGCAGCTGCTCGCCTTCCGCGAAGCGACCGGCTGCCTGCTCGACACGTCGTTCGACACGATCTCGGCCACCGGTGCGCATGGCGCCAGCCCGCATTATCACGTCACCGAGGAATCGAACGCCCCGATCCTGCCCGGCCAGCTGTTCCTGATCGATTCGGGCGGGCAATATGCGGATGGCACCACCGACGTGACCCGCGTCGTGCCGGTCGGGCCGCCGACCGCGGAGATGCGCGACCGCTTCACCCGCGTGCTGAAGGGCCATATCGCCATCGCCACCGCGGTCTTCCCCGACGGGACCAGCGGCGCGCAGATCGACGCCTTCGCCCGCCGGCCATTATGGGAGGCGGGGCTCGATTTCGCGCACGGCACCGGCCACGGCATCGGCAGCTATCTGTCGGTGCATGAAGGGCCGCAGCGGATCGCGGCGCCCAATTACCCCGGCGGCGCCAGCCTGGAGCCGCTGCGCGCGGGCATGATGCTGTCGAACGAGCCGGGCTATTACAAGGCCGGCGAATACGGCATCCGGATCGAGAATCTGCTGCTGATCGTCCCCGCCGCCATCCCCGGCGGCGACCGCGAGCGGACGATGCTGCGCTTCGAAACGCTCACCTTCGCGCCGATCGAGCGGACGCTGATCGACCCGGCGCTGCTGACCCGCGACGAGCGCGACTGGCTGGACGCCTATCACGCCGACGTGGCGGCGCGGATCGGCCCCGAGCTCGACATTGCAGAGCGCGCGTGGCTCAATGCCAAGTGCGCGCCGATCTGCGGTTAATCGGCCGATCCGTCGGTCGGTGGCGGCGCCGGCGCGGGCGCGGTGCCGCGATCGGTGCCCGCCGCCACCGCGCGCGCCTGCGCCTTGCGCCGATGCAGGTTCGCGCGCAGCTGCGCGGCCAGCCGGGCGGCCCGTTCGTCGCTATTTGCCATGCCCGGACCCTAGCCCCGTCCGGTAACGCTTGACAATCCGCCCCCGGTCGTCTCTAGGCGCCCTTCCCGCGGCGAACGCCGGCGGAAAAACGAGTGCTGCCGTAGCTCAGTGGTAGAGCGCATCCTTGGTAAGGCTGAGGTCGTGAGTTCAATCCTCACCGGCAGCACCATTTTTTCAATGACTTAGCGGTTAAATCGCTCCTCCCCTCGGGGAGATAATGACCGGACAACGGTGGGATCGAAAGTCGGCTAAACGCTCGCGGCTTTGGAAAGCTCATCGTAGCGGGCGCACGCTACCATCGCGGCGTCGATGCTCCCCAATAAAGCGTGGCGCGTTGCAAGCATGACCCCGCCTAACCTTGAGTGTTATTGCCAACAATTCACAATTGGATAGCGTCATGCCCGAGGTGCCTTAATGTCGCCGACATACAGGTAAGGGCGGATGGCCGCGGTTATGGCGGTCATGAGGTTCACCACTATCCACCCCTTCTCGCTCACCGAGAGCGCCGCCGAACGATCACCTTGCCGGGCCTTAAGGCGCGTATCATCAACCGCAGCTGACGCGGCGATCAATTGGGCCACCAACTCGGAAATGGGGTGATCGAATAGCCACTGCGCGTCTCTTTGGCAGTCGTGCATACGCCAAAGCTGTTCAGGCTCGCCCGGGGGGTCGCCACGCAACAGGCGCTCCAACATCAATCTGGCTTCGGCATCGCGCTTACCAACAGCATCTGCGAGTTGATCAAGCCACGCCACCCGACGTTGCATCAGATCAAGGAACAACTTCCTCTCGGCGACACGCACTTGCTCGCGGGATGACATGCGGGAATACATCACCCCCAAGGCGGCAATGAGGGCCGGCCCCCACGCCGCCACTGGTAACTTAAACCAAGCGGTGGAGCCAACGATGGCGATGACCGCACCGGACAGTAGCAATTCCGGCAGCCAGCCTTTCATTCGGGCGGGTATGCTGGACGATTCGCTTTTCACCATGGGCCAATATAGCCATCTCCCCCAAGACAATGCCACGAGGGCTTTAGTCGTGAACAGCGCAACCTGATCCTCGGTCTGACGTGTTAAAATCTTTGGCAATCCTATCTCCCTAGGATCTTACCGCTGCGGCGGGGCAAAGCGCCCTTGAGATACCCACCAGATCGCGGTTGCTCCGCGATCGATCGGAGGCACCTAAACACGCAACCATGGGTTTCATGCCCCCGCGCTTTTCTTGCCTCCCCTTCGGCCGCGACGGGCCTACATCGGTGCGATGACACAGGAATTCGGCGCATGACCCGCCCATCGTTCGGCGTACAGGTCTTCATCGGCATGGCCCTTGGGCTCGTGCTGGGCTTCGTCGCCCGCAGCTATGACCTCACCGGCCTGGCCGACGCCTTGCGGATCGTCGGCGAGATGTTCGTCCAGCTGTTGAAGGCGCTGGTGGTGCCGCTGGTGTTCACCGCGATCGTCGCGTCGATCGCGGCGCTGCGCGACCTCAACAATGCGGCGAAGCTGGTGGCGAGCACGTTCATCTGGTTCGGCATCACCGCGCTGATCGCGGTGTCGATCGGGCTGACGCTGGGCATTGTGCTGCAACCGGGCGCGCATGCCGGGGTGAGCGCCGCCGCCGCGGTGCGGCCGGATACGGCAGGGTCGTGGCTCGATTTCCTGCGCGGGCTGGTGCCGGCGAACATCCTGGGGCTGGAAGCATCGACCGCGCTGAAGGACGGCGGCGCGAGCACGAAGCTGTCGTTCAACGTGCTCCAGCTGATCGTCGTCGCGATCGCGATCGGCGTCGCCGCGGTGCGCACGGGCGAGGCGGGCGCGCCGTTCCTGGCGTTCAACGCATCGGCGCTCGCGATCTTCCGGCGCATCCTGCGCTGGGTGGTGCGGCTGACCCCGATCGGGACGGGTGCGCTGCTGGGCAGTGCGATCGTCCGCTATGGCTGGCAGTCGCTGTCGGCGCTCGGCACGTTCGCCATCGCGGTCTATGTCGGCCTCGCGCTGGTGCTGTTCGTCGTCTACCCGCTGCTGCTGCTGGCGAACGGGATGAGCCCGCGGCGGTTCTTCGCCGCCGCCTGGCCGGCGATCCAGCTGGGCTTCGTCTCGCGCTCGTCGATCGCGACGCTGCCCGTTACCGAGCAGGTGGTCGAGCAAGGGCTGGGCGTGCCGCGCGGCTATGCCGCCTTTGCCGTGCCGTTCGCGGCGACGACCAAGATGGACGGATGCGCCGCCATCTATCCCGCGATCGCGGCGCTATTCGTCGCGCAATATTACGGCATCCCGTTGCACGGGACCGATTATCTGCTGATCGTCGCGGTATCGGTGCTGGGATCGGCGGCGACCGCGGGGCTGACCGGCGCGCTCGTGATGCTGACGCTGACGCTGTCGACGCTGGGTCTGCCGCTGGAGGGCGCGGGGCTGCTGCTGGCGATCGACCCGATCCTCGACATGGGCCGGACCGCGGTGAACGTCGCCGGCCAGGCGCTGGTGCCGGCGATCGTCGCCAAGCGCCAGCGGCTGAGCGAGGACCTGCCGGCGGGGGAGGCGCTCGCCGCCTAGGGGCGCGCCATTCGGGGCAGCGGAGAGGGCGGATAGGAGGCGCTTCGTAACAGGAGCGTTACCCTGACCTCCCCCTCCGTCATGCCTGCGGCATGCCACCTCCCCCTGGCGGGGGAGGAATGCCGGATGCCAGTCAGTCGACCTTGAACAGGCGGAGCGGCGACCCCTTGGGCAGCGGCAGCGGCGTCAGCCAGGTCGGCGTCTGGCCGTGGGCGAGCTGGTCGTAGAAGCCGCCGGGATCGCGCGCGCGGTAATTGGTCGATTCCGAATGGTTGGGGCAGACGAGCAGCATCGTCGCGCCGTGGCGGCGGATGATGGCATGCGCCTGATCCGCAGTCCCGCCGAACGCGTGCTGCACGTCGAGGATCGCGTCGCCGTTGCGGTGATAGGGCCCGGCGATGGCATCGTGGTGCGTCACGGTGATGAGCCGTGGCCCCAGGTCGACGAAGGTGAAGATCGTCTGCGCCGGATAGTGATCGAGCGCCTTCAGCACCGTGTAGCGGACGCAATTGCCCGTCGCGCCGTTGACCCGCTTGGTATAGGCGTTCGGGCGCGCGACCGGCAGGTATTTGATGATCAGCCCGGCGAACATCCCGCTGACCAACAGGAACGCCGCCACCGTGCCGCCGACGCGGACGGGCAGCGAACGGTGGTTGAGCAGCCACGGCAGGATGATCCAACCGAGCAGGGTGGCGCCCGGCACCGCGAGCATCTGCGCCGCCGGCCCGGCCCGCACCTGCCACAGCAGCATCAGCGTCGCGAAGACGACGAACAGCGCGACGGCGGTCCAGCCGATCAGCGCCGGCGTCCGCCGCGCGCGCCACGTCCCCCACAGCACGCCGATCGTCCCCACGATCGGCAGCGCCGCGATCGGGAAGGCGAGGCGGAAGGGGTGTTTGTAGATCGGCTTGGCTTCGCGGACGTTGTTCAGCCAGTTCTTCTCCAGCTCCGGCGATACGCCTTCGGGCCGGCCGAGACATTGCGGGAAGAAATGGACGAAGCCCGCGACGATCACGCCGCCCGCGACCACCGCCATCGCGATACGCAAGGCCCGCGATTCAGGGTTCGCCCATGCCATCAACAGCAACAGCGCGCCCGCCGCGACGCAGACGCTGAGCCACACCGGCGTCAGCGCGTCGCAGCGCATCGCGTAATTGGCATTGGAGGCGAAGGCCACGAAGCCCAGCGCCGCACCACCGCCCAGGCTGACCGCATAGGCCGCGAGCCGCCGCGCCTCGGCACGGTCCCACACCCAGCGCAACGCCAGGATCGCGCCAGCCATCGCGCAATAGGGCAGCATTTCCAGCCCGATCGACAGGCTGACCGCGCTCGCCAGGCCCACCATCAATCCGCCGCGGGTGTCGCGCTGGTCGCACAGGCCGGCAACGGTCAGGCTGAGCATCGCGAGCTGCCAGCCGTGATGGTCGATGCGTTCGGGCAGGAACATCAGCATCGTCGCGGCGGTGCCGAGCAGGAACACGATCGCCAGCGGCCAAGCCAGCGGATGGATCAGCCGCCGCACGGTGGCGCCGACGCCCAGCATCGTGATCGACAGCGGGATCAGCGGCGCGATGCCGCAGGCCAGCCGCTCCGCCCAGTAATTGCTGGTGAACAGGCGGAAAAACAGGATGAGGCCGGCGATCGGCAGATCGACGATGCGGCTCCAGTGAATATTGAAGCCGACGGGCGGATTGAGGCGATAGTTGGTGAGGTCGTACCAGCCCTGCCCCCCCAGCCAGGCGCGCACCTGCATCAGCCGCATATTGTCGTCGGTGTCGCCCAGCGACAGCCAGCGCACCATGTTCCAGTCGTTCCAGACGTACCAGGCCGCGACCGCCACCCAAGCGAGCAGCGTCAGCGCGATCCAGCGCCTGTCGAGCGTATCGGCCAGCCGACCGCGGGGGGGATTATACAAACTGGCGACCCTCGAATTGACCGTTTCGTTCCCGGCGCATTGCCTTTAGGGGCTGGCCGATGACGAGGGAAGCGCCTGCCCTGCTCCACATCCTGCAAGCCGACGACATGCGCGGCCAGATCCTGCGCTTCGGGATCACCGGCGGGCTGTCGACGCTGATCTATTCGGCTGTCTATCTGCCGCTGACCCTGTGGGTCTTCGCGCGCGAGCATGCCGTCTATGCCGTGCCGCCCGCCTTTGCGGTGGCGGTGATATTCGGCTACGTCATGCACAGCCGCTGGAGCTTCAAGGGACAGGGCGCCGAACGGCGCGGCCCGCGCCAGCAGCTGCAGTTCGTCGCGGTACAGGGCACCGGCATGGCCCTCAACGCGCTGGTGACGTGGATCGGCACGGCCGTGCTGGGGCTTCCCGGCTGGGCGCCGCTGCTGCCTGCGGTGGCGCTGGCCACCATCGTCACCTTCATCCTCAATCGCTGGCTGGTGTTCGCTTAAATCATGGACCGCATCGTCTACGACCGCATGGCGGCGCATGATTCCACCCATTGGTGGTATCGCGCGCGTCGCGACATCCTGAGCGATTATCTGGAGCGCTACGGCAACGTACCCAAGGGCGCGCGCATCCTGGAGATCGGCTGCGGCACCGGGCACAATCTGCCGATGCTCGGCCAGTTCGGCGACGTCGACGCGATCGAGATCGATCCCGCCGCGCGATCGATCGCGAGCGAGCGACTCGGCAAGCCGGTGGGCGATGCCCCCCTGCCCGACCTGCCCGGCGTGGCGAAGGGATCGTATGATCTGGTCGCGGTGCTCGACGTCGTCGAGCATATCGAGGACGATGTCGCCGCGCTGAAGGGCATGGCGAGCCTGTTGAAACCGGGTGGCAAGATCCTGATCGCGGTGCCGGCGCACCAATGGATGTGGAGCGCGCACGACGTCGTGAACCACCACCACCGCCGCTATTCCAAGGCCAGCCTGGTCAAGGCGATCGCGGCGGCGGGGCTGAAAAGCCGGAAGCTTACCTATTTCAATTCGCTGCTGTTTCCGCTGGCGGCTGCGGCCCGGATCGCGGGCCGCTTGACCGGCCGCGACGACAGCGACGATTCGCCGCCCGCCAAACCGCTGAACGCACTGTTCGAGGCGATCTTCCGGCTGGAGCGCCATGCGGTCGGCCGCGTGCCGCTGACGCCGGGCGTGTCGATCGTGACGCTGGCGGAGCCGCGGTAGGTCGGCGGAGAACCGTCGCGGCGAAACCATGGGGCGCCGGGTCCTCCCCCTCCGTCACGCCTTCGGCGCGCCACCTCCCCCTGGCGGGGGAGGCATTACGGGACACGTCCTCCCCCGCCAGGGGGAGGTGGCAGCGCGTCAGCGCTGACGGAGGGGGCGGATACGGCGCAACCGCCTTTCACTCCGCCGCCTTGCGCTCCTCGGCGACCTCGAACTCCGGCGAGGGCTCGGCGGCGTTGAAGCCGAGCGTCGAATGGCCTCTCACCGGCCCGGCGATGTCGGCGACGAGGTACAGCGGGCGCCGCTTTGATTCGATGTAGAGCCTGCCGAGATATTCGCCGATCATGCCCAGCACGAACATCTGCACTGCGCTGAGTACCGTCACGACGAGCATCGTCGACGTCCAGCCTTGCACCGGCGAGCCTTCGAAGAAGCCCCACAGGATGTAGACGAGCAGCAGCAGCGACGCCGCCGCCAGGATCACCGAGGCATGGCTGGCGAAGCGCAGCGGCGCGGTGGAGAAGCCGGTCACCGCGTCGAAGGCGAGGCGCACCATCTTGCCGAGCGGGTAGTTGGTCTCGCCCGCGTGGCGCTCGGCGCGATCATAGGGGAACGGCACCTGGCGGAAGCCGACCCAGGCAACCATGCCGCGGATGAAGCGCGCCTGTTCGGGCAGCGACAGCAGCGCGTCGAGCGCGCGGCGGCTCATCAGGCGGAAGTCGCCGGTGTCCAAGGGGATCGGCGTGTCGGTGACGCGATCGAGCACGCGGTAGAAGGCGGCGGCGGTCGCTTTCTTGAAGATCGTCTCGCCGTCGCGCTTGCGGCGCACCGCATAGACGACGTCCGCCCTCTGCGCCGCCATCGTCGCGCGCATCTCGGCGAGCAATTCGGGCGGGTCCTGCAGATCGGCGTCGATGATGAGGATCTGCTCGCCCGAACACAGGTCGAGACCCGCGGTCAGCGCGAGCTGGTGGCCGTGGTTGCGCGACAGGTTGATCGCGACGACGCGCGGGTCGGCGGCGGACAGGCGCTGCATCACCGGCCAGCTGTCGTCGCGGCTGCCGTCGTTGATCAGGACGATCTCGTGATCGTCGCCCACCGCCGCCCGTGCCGCGGCCGAGACGCGCGCGTGCAGCAGCTCGAGGCACGCGGCCTCATTGTAGCAGGGAATGACGACGGACAGCGCGGGACGGTACATAACGCTCCATCTGTAACGGGTCCGGCCCCCGTCATCCATACGTATCGTATGGATGAAAGCCGTCACTTACCGTCACCCCGGGCTAGACCCGGGGTCCCGCTTCTTCGTCAGCGCCGGGAAGAAGCGGGACCCCGGCTCTTCGGCCGGGGTGACGGGGGAGGTCCGTTCAGGCGTAGTCGCGCAGTTCGTCGCCGGTGATGTGGACGACGTGGAGCACGTTGGTCGAGCCGGGCGTGCGGAAGGGGACGCCCGCCATCACGATCACGCGATCGCCCGCATGGGCGATGCCGGTGCGCAGCGCCATGCGCTTCGCCTTGCCAACCATGTCCTCGAACGATTCGACATCGCGGGTGTGGACGGCATGCGTGCCCCACAGCAGGCCGAGCCGGCGCGCGGTGTCGCGGTTGGGGGTCAGCACCAGCAACGGCACCGACGGCCGCTCGCGTGCGATGCGGCGCGCGGTCGAGCCCGAGGTGGTAAAGCAGATGATCGCGGTCGCCGACACGGTCTTGGCGATCTGCTTGGCCGCTTCCGCCAGCGCGTCGGCGGTCGTCGGATCGGGACGCATCACGGTGAAGTGGACGCGGTCGCCGTGCATCGGATCGCTTTCGACCGAAACGCCGATCGAGTTCATCATCGCGACCGATTCGACCGGCCACTGGCCCGCGGCGCTTTCCGCCGACAGCATGATCGCGTCGGCGCCGTCGTAGATCGCGGTGGCGACGTCGGACACTTCGGCGCGGGTCGGCGACGGGCTCTGGATCATCGATTCGAGCATCTGCGTCGCGACGACGACCGGGCGGCCGAGGCGACGCGCGGTTTCGACGATACGCTTCTGCAAGGGCGGCACCGACTGCGGCGGCAGTTCGACGCCCAGGTCGCCGCGCGCGACCATCACGCCGTCGCACGCCTCGACGATCTCTTCCAAGCGGTCGATCGCCTGCGGCTTTTCGATCTTGGCGAGCAGCGCGGCCTTGCCGCCGATCAGCTTGCGCGCCTCCCACAGATCCTCGGGCCGCTGCACGAAGGAGAGCGCGATCCAATCGACGCCCTGGTCGACCGCAAAGGCGAGGTCGCTGCGATCCTTTTCGGTCAGCGCCGCCATCGGCAGCACCACGTCGGGGACGTTCAGCCCCTTGTTGTTCGACAGCGGACCGCCGACCTCGACGACCGTCGTGATTCGGTCGGAATCATGGTCGGTGACGCGCAGCACCAGCTTGCCGTCGTCGAGCAACAGGCGTGCGCCCGGCTCGATCGCTTCGAAGATTTCCTTATGCGGCAGTTCGACGCGGGTCGCATCGCCCGGCGTGGGATCGCGATCGAGCACGAAGGTGCTGTTATGCTCCAGCACGGTCCGGCCGCCGTCGAACTTGCCGACGCGCAGCTTGGGACCCTGCAGATCGGCGAGGATCGTCGTCGGACGGCCGAACTCTTTTTCGAGCGCGCGGATCGCCTCGATCACCGCGACCTTGGACTGTTGGTCGCCGTGGCTCATATTGACGCGGAAGGCGTCGGCGCCCGCCTGGAACAGCGTGGCGATCATCTCGGGGGAATTGCTCGCCGGACCGAGAGTCGCGAGGACGCGGACCTTCCTCGATCGGGGCGCGATGGCAGTGGTCATGAAACAGGCTCCTGGGGAATGGCCGCGCTTCCCTCTAATCCCTATCTACCCGCGATCAACCTATCGGAGACGCCTGTGACCGACAAACTCGATTCGCTGCCCGATGCGGTCGCCGCGCAGGCGTTCCGTCGCCTCGTCCGCCACCTGCGCCACCGCACCGACGCGCAGAACATCGACCTGATGGGGCTGGCCGGATTCTGCCGCAACTGCCTGTCGGACTGGATCGAGGAAGCCGGCGGGCTGGACAAGGCGACCGCGCGCGAGACGATCTACGGCATGCCGCAAGCCGAATGGAAGGCGCGCTACCAGACCGAGGCGACGCCCGAACAGCTCGCGCGGATGGACGAGAGCATGACGCGCAATCCCCCCGCCGACGCCACCAAGGATGCGGCCCTGGACGAAGCGCTGGACGAGAGCTTTCCCGCATCCGATCCGCCCGCGATGACCGAGCCCGGCCGGGGTTAAGGGCCGGGCTTGAGCGCAAACCGGTTAACGCCTAGACGCACCCCCCTGCCGGCCCGGCGCCGGCATCCTTTTCACGCGAATCAGAAGGGCCACGGGCGACCCGTGGCGGGTGGGACATATGGAAGACCGGCAAGAAGGCATGGGCGGCGGCCAGGTCGCGGCGGACGAACTGCGCCTGCTGATCGAACGCGCCGAGCGACTCGAAGAAGAGAAGAAGGGCATCGCCGACGACATCAAGGACGTGATGGCCGAAGCCAAGGGCCGCGGCTACGATCCCAAGGCGATCCGCAAGATCCTCTCCATCCGCAAGAAGAAGAAGGAAGAGTATCAGGAAGAGGAAGCGATCCTCGAGGTCTACATGCAGGCGCTGGGCATGATCTGATCTGCGAATTGCAGGTCATGATTTTCTAAGACGTCGATACGGATCGTGAGGGATGCCGAATCTGTCCGCATTCCTCGTCCCCGCCCTGCTGTCCCTTGCGGCGATCAACCTGATGACGGTGCTCGCCTTCGCCCATGACAAGGCGCGCGCCGCATTGGGCGGCTGGCGGGTACGCGAATCGACCCTGCTCGCCCTGGCGCTGTTCGGCGGATCGCCGGGCGCGCTCTGGGCGCGGCGGCGGTTTCGCCACAAGACGCGCAAGCAGCCGTTCGCAACGCAGCTCGATCTGATCGCGATGATCCATGCGGGCCTTGCGATCGGTCTGGCGACGCTGCTGGTCTGACGCCCCGCTTGACCCACGCCGCCGCACCGTATTAGCCATATACGTCACTTGGGCGAGGGGCGGGGTATATGGCGATCGGATGGGCAATGGCGATGCTGGCAGCGGCGACGCCCGCGCCCCCTTCCCCCGATGCGGCAGCGATCGAACGGCTGGTGGAGCGCTTCAACACCGCCCGCACGGACTTCGACGCAGCGGCGCTCGCCGATACGCTCGACCCCGAGTATCAGGAGATCTCTCCGGTCGGCGACGTCGACGATCGGGCGAAGGTCCTCGGCTTCTACCGGCCCGAGGATCGCCGGCCGGCGCCGCCGATGCAGGGCAGCGAACGGCAGATCGTCGTACGCGGCGCGACGGGCATCGAGACGGAGCGGCGGACGATCACCATGACACGTCCCGACGGCACGACGGTCACCCGTTCGATCCGCGTCCGTTATGTCGCGATGCGCGCGCGCAACGGATGGAAGCTCGTATCGGCGCAGTACACGCCGATCCCGCCGGCGAAATAGCGGCGCCTAGGCCGCCTCGCTCGCCGCGGTCGTCCAACCCAGGCGCGGGATGGTGATCGAGCGCTTGCCGGAGAGGTCGACGCGCGCGACGATCAGCTCGCGGCTTTCGATATAGCCGATCAGGCGGCGCACCCGCCCAAGCGAGCTGGTGCCATAGGTTTCCGCCAATGCCACGTCCGACGGACATGGCTCGCCGGCCCGTGCCGCGCGCGCGATCAGCAGGAAGGCGCCGATCATGTCGTCGGGCAAGGTGTTGGCCAGTTCCATCGCCTCCGCCCAGTCGGGATCGGTGACGTCGAAGATGCCGGCGCGCGCTGCGGACAGTCGCCGGGTGAAGCCGGGCAGGTCGAGCGGCGGCTTGGCGAGGCCGGCCATGCGGCAGCGGACCTGGAAATCCTGGAACAGCACCGACGGCGGGCGCAGCGCGGAATCGCGATCGGCGACGATTGCCTCCAGCACGCTGGCATAAATGCCCTCCACCTCTGCGTCCGACTTGTCGGGCAAGGGCGCGAGCGTTGCGGGGGCGGCGGGGCGTTCGATCGTGTCGAGCAGTTCGTCGGTCGGCACGCGACGCGGGCGCGGATCGAAGCTCATCGGCAGCTGCGGCGCCTCTTCAGGCGGCGGCGCGAAGATGAGTTCCTGCAAATTCTCGACCGGTGCGCTGGGCAGCGGCGTGAGCTTGGGGCTGCCCGAGCGCGCGGAGGTGGCGACCGCACCGATCTTCACCGTGATCGGCCGGCGCGACACGGCGGGGCCGAGTGCCAGAAAGGTGCCGCGCGCCAGATCGCGGATGCCGTCCGCCTGGCGCCGCTCCATGCCGAGCAGATCGGCGGCGCGCGCCATGTCGATGTCGAGGAAGGTGCGGCCCATCAGGAAGTTGGACGCTTCCGCCGCGACGTTCTTGGCGAGCTTGGCCAGGCGCTGCGTCGCGATCACGCCGGCGAGGCCGCGCTTGCGGCCGCGACACATCAGGTTTGTCATCGCGCTGAGCGACGCGCGGCGCACCTCTTCGGCGACTTCGCCGCCCGTCGTCGGCGCGAACAATTGCGCCTCGTCGACGACGACCAGCGCCGGATACCAATGTTCGCGCGGCGCATCGAACAGTGCTGACAGGAAGGCGGCGGCGCAGCGCATCTGCCCTTCCGCCTCCAATCCTTCGAGACTCAGCACGACGCTGGCGCGATGTTCGCGCAGGCGGGTGGCGATCCGCGCGATCTCGGGCACCGAATAATCCGCCGCCTCGATCACGACATGGCCATAGGGGCCGGCGAGCGTGACGAAATCGCCCTCGGGGTCGATCACCACCTGCTGCACCTGTCCCGCCGATCCTTCGAGCAGGCGGCGCAGCAGATGCGACTTGCCCGACCCGGAATTGCCCTGGACGAGCAATCGGGTGGCGAGGAGTTCTTCGAGGTCCATGGTCACGGGCGCGCCGCGCTCGTCGGCTCCCATGTCTACGCTGACGGTCATTGTGGCTGCCGTTTGGCCGATCCGGGGGGCATCGGGCAAGCGGTTTGCGCCCGGTTGCCCCTGGGCGGTCGGGCCGGTACGGGCCGGTTCCGTTCCGCTATCCCTGCGCGAGGATGCCCCGCATGGCCCAGATTCCGTTCGCCGACCTCGCCCTGCGGCTGCTGCGCAAGCCCGCGCATGCGCTCGATGCCGAGGAACGCCGCGTTCTCGACAGCATCGAAAGCGGCACATTGGTCAGCCGCGACGCCGCCGACGAGGCCGACGCGCGCGCCAGTGTCGGCGACCGGCTGGCCGACAAGGTCGCGGCGATCGGCGGGTCCTGGGGCTTCATCATCAGCTTCACCGTCGTGCTGCTCGGCTGGATGCTGCTCAATTCGGACGTGCTCGCGCATTTCGGCGCGGCGTTCGACCCCTATCCCTATATCTTCCTCAACCTGATGCTCTCGACGCTCGCCGCGATCCAGGCACCGGTCATCATGATGAGCCAGAACCGCCAGGCGGCGAAGGACCGGCTGGCCGCCAGCCTGGACTATGAGACCAATTTGCGGGCCGAGCTCGACATCCTGCGCCTGCACGAAAAGCTGGACGGCGTGATCCTCGATCGCCTGACGGCATTGGAGGAAAAGATCGACAGGCTGGCGAATGCGGCGTCCGCGGCGTAAGGGCACGGGATTATCCGCTAGAGGCATCCATGGCAGGCCATTCCAAGTTCAAGAACATCATGCACCGCAAGGGCGCGCAGGATAAGAAGCGCTCGGGCATGTTTTCCAAGCTCAGCCGCGAAATCACCGTGGCGGCGAAAATGGGTCTGCCCGACCCCGACATGAACCCGCGCCTGCGCGCCGCGGTGAACGCCGCCAAGGCGCAGTCGATGCCCAAGGACAATATCCAGCGCGCGATCGACAAGGCATCGAAGGGCGATACCGAGAATTACGAGGAAATCCGCTACGAGGGCTTCGGCCCCGGCGGCGTCAGCCTGATCATCGAGGCGCTGAGCGACAACCGCAACCGCACCGCCACCAACGTGCGCACCGCGGTGTCGAAGAACGGCGGCAACTTGGGCGCGTCCGGGTCGGTGAGCCATGCCTTCGACCGCGTCGGCCTGATCAACTATCCCGCCAGTGCCGGCGACGCCGAAAAGGTGTTCGAGGCGGCGCTGGAGGCGGGGGCCGAGGACGTGACCTCGACCGAGGAAGGCCATGAAATCTGGACCGCGCAGGCCGACCTGCACGAGGTCGCCAAGGCGCTGGAGCCGGTGCTCGGCGAAGCGGAAGGCGCGAAGCTCGCCTGGCGCCCACAGACGATGGTCGCGGTGACCGAAGCCGATGCCGCGACGCTCTTCAAGCTGATCGACGCGCTGGACGACGACGACGACGTGCAGACCGTGTGGGGCAATTACGAAGTGTCCGACGAGGTGATGGAGAAGCTGGGTTGAGTCTCATTCCTCCCTCGCGAAGCGGGGGAGGGGGACCATGCGCAGCATGGTGGAGGGGGCGGCGGCGCAGCCGCCGTTCCACGGCGGCCCCCCTCCACCACTCGCCGTTGGCGAGCGGTCCCCCTCCCCCGCTGAAGCGAGGGAGGAATGATTCATGATCATCCTCGGCCTCGACCCCGGACTCGGCACAACCGGCTGGGGGGTCATCCATGCCGACGGCAACCGGTTGCGGCATATCGCCAACGGCCAGATCAAGACCGATCCGTCGATGCCCCTGCCCCGCCGCCTGTCCAACCTGCATGCCGCGCTGGTCGACGTGATCCTGGCCGAGCGCCCCGACGGCGCGGCGGTGGAAGAGGTGCTGGGCAACACCAATGCGCAGTCGACGCTGAAGCTGGGGCAGGCGCGCGGCGTCGTGCTGCTCGCGGCCGCCAGCGCGGGGCTGCATATCGGCGAATATCACCCCTCGACCGTCAAGAAGGCGGTGGTCGGGACGGGCGGCGCGGAAAAGCGGCAGATCCAGGCGATGATGGCGGTGCTGCTGCCGGGCGCCAAGCTTGCCGGTCCCGACGCCGCCGACGCGCTGGCGGTGGCGATCACGCACGCCCACCATCTTGCCTCTGCCCAGGGCATGGCGCGCCGCGCTAGGGTGACGGCATGATCGCACATCTCAAGGGCCGGCTCGATTCGACGGGCGTGGATTACGCGGTGATCGACGTCGGCGGCGTCGGCTATCTCGTCGGCGCCTCGGCGCGCACGCTCGCGGCGATCGGCCCGGTTGGCGAAGCGGCGATGCTGCACACCGAGATGCTGGTCGCCGAGGATTCGATCCGCCTGGTCGGCTTCGCGCGCGCCGAGGAGCGCGACTGGTTCCGCCTGCTCACCGGCGTGCAGGGGGTGGGCGCGCGGGTGGCGCTCGCCATCCTGTCCGCGCTGGATACGCAGGAGATCGCGCGCGCGGTATCGGCGCAGGACAAGGCGATGGTCGCGCGCGCGAACGGCGTCGGCCCGAAGCTCGCCGAACGAATCGTGCGCGAGTTGAAGGACAAGGTGGGGACGGTGGCTTTGGGCCCCGCCGCCGCGGCGCAGGTGGTGCCGGTCGGCGCCAGTGCGGATGCGGTGTCGGCGCTGCTCAACCTCGGCTTCCGCCCCGCCGAGGCCGCGAACGCGGTCGGTGCGGCGGAGGAGGATCTGGGCCCGGGCGCGACGCTCGACGCGCTGGTGCGGCTGGCGCTGCGCAAGGCGGCGAAGTAGGGCGTTGCCGCTTCGTTCCGCACTGTTTAGGAGCGACCTATGGCGACCGTGACGATCACCGTGGATGACGCGCCGTCGGCGTGGATCGCAGGTCGCGGAGACGCGTGGGTATGCCGACGTCTCCGCTTGTCCCTGCCACCTCGTTCGGCAAGACAGGCAAACCCATGGGTCGCGCTGTCTGATCCAGAACACGACAGCGCGTCGTGACCGATAGCGACCGCCTCCTCACCGCCAGCCGCCGTCCCGAGGATGTGGACGCGGCGCTGCGCCCCAAGAGCCTCGACGATTTCGTCGGGCAGCAGGCGGCGCGCGAGAATTTGCGCGTGTTCATCGAGGCGGCGCGGGGGCGCGGGGATGCACTGGACCATGTGCTGTTCTTCGGGCCGCCGGGGCTGGGGAAGACGACACTGGCGCAGATCATCGCGCGCGAGATGGGCGTGGGGTTCCGCGCAACCAGCGGCCCCGTCATCGCCAAGTCGGGCGACCTCGCCGCATTGCTCACGAATCTCGAGGACGGCGACGTGCTGTTCATCGACGAGATCCACCGCCTGCAACCCGCGGTCGAGGAGGTGCTGTATCCGGCGATGGAGGACCGCGCGCTCGATCTGATGATCGGCGAGGGGCCGTCGGCACGCTCGGTCCGGATCGACCTGCCGCGCTTTACGCTGGTCGGCGCGACGACGCGGCAGGGGCTGCTGACGACGCCGCTGCGCGATCGCTTCGGCATTCCCGTCCGCCTGCAATTCTATACGGTGGACGAGCTGACCCGCGTGGTGACGCGCGCCGCCGGGCTGCTCGAGCTGGCGATCGCGCCCGACGGCGCCGCCGAAATCGCGCGGCGCGCGCGCGGGACGCCGCGGATCGCCGGGCGGCTGCTGCGCCGGGTGCGCGACTTCGCCAATGTCGCGGGCACGCCGACGGTCGATCGGATCGCCGCCGACCGCGCGCTCAACCGGCTGGAGGTGGATGCGCTGGGCCTCGACGCGATGGATCGGCGCTACCTTCATATGATCGCCGATATCTATCGCGGCGGCCCGGTGGGCGTCGAAACGCTGGCCGCGGGCCTCAGCGAACCGCGTGACACGATCGAGGAGGTGATCGAGCCTTATCTGATCCAGCTCGGCCTCGTCGCCCGCACCGCGCGCGGGCGCGTGCTGAACGCGGGCGGGTGGAAGCATCTGGGGCTGAACCCGCCGGTGGGCAGTCAGGACGGGCTGTTCGATGCCTGAGGCATCCCGGCCGATCAGCCCGCCGTTGATGCTCGGCCTGATCGTGCTGCCGGTGGTGTTCTTCTGGTTCCTGCTGCGTCCGGGCTATGCGCGGAGCACACGGCGGATCGTGGTCATCTATGCCCTGACGTTTCCAGTCCTTGGACTGATCGGCACAGTGATGGAAACTGCGTTCCGCTAGATTGTTGCGTGGCACCCGCCCGCGGCATCTGTTAGCCCTAGGCACATGCCCAGCTCGGCCGTCGCCTCCGCCCGCGAAATCCTCACCCGCCTTCACGACGTCATGGCCGGGCGCAACCCGGCGCAGGCGAAGCTGAACGCCGTCGTCGGCATCATCGCCGAGGCGATGGATAGCGAGGTCTGTTCGATCTATCTGCTGCGCGAGGGCGTGTTGGAGCTGTTTGCGACGCGCGGGCTCGATCAGGCGGCGGTCCATGTCACCAAGCTGGCGCTGGGCGAGGGCTTGGTCGGCACGATCGCCGACGATGTCGAGGTCCTGAACCTCGACGAAGCCGCGAGCCATCCGGACTTCGCCTACAAGCCCGAGACGGGCGAGGAACGCTATCACAGCTTTGCCGGCGTGCCGATCATCCGGCGCGAGCGCGCGGTGGGCGTTCTTGCGGTGCAGCACAGCGAGCAGCGCAAGTACCAGGACGTCGAGATCGAGGCGTTGCAGACTGTGGCGATGGTGCTGTCCGAGCTGATCGCCAATGCCGGGCTGATCGACACGGCGGCGGGCGCCAGCGGGCGCGAGAAGTCGACTGCTGCGATCCGCCTGCCGGGGCAGAAACTGGTCGAGGGCATGGGGTCTGGCTATGCCGTCTTCCACCAGCCGCGCATCGTCGTCGAACATACCGTCGCCGAGGATACCGACGCCGAGCGCCACCGCGTCTATGCCGCGTTCGACAAGATGCGCGAACAGATCGACCGGATGACGCGCGAGGCGGAGTTCGGCGTCGGCGGCGAGCATGAGGAGGTCCTGCAGACCTACAAGATGTTCGCCTATGACGAAGGCTGGGCACGGCGGATCAATGAAGCGATCGACAGCGGCCTGACCGCGGAAGCGGCGATCGAGCGCGTCCAGCAGCGCACCCGCCAGCGCATGCGCCAGATCGACGATCCGCTGCTCGCCGATCGCATGCACGACCTGGAGGATCTGTCGAACCGGCTGCTGCGCATCGTGTCGGGCCAGATGGGCACCGCCGCGCAGCTGGGCCTGCGGCAGGATACGATCCTGATCGCGCGCAACCTGGGGCCGGCCGAGCTGCTGGAATATGACAAGCGCCGGTTGAAGGGCGTGGTGCTGGAGGAAGGGTCGCTGACCGCGCACGTGACGATCGTCGCGCGGGCGATGGGCGTGCCGGTGCTGGGCCGGGTGCGCGACGTGCGCCGCCAGATCGCCGAGGGCGACCTGCTGCTGCTCGATTCGGTGGCGGGCAACGTGTTCGTGCGGCCGTCGGGCGGGATGGAAGAGGCGTTCGAGGCGAAGCTGGCGCTGCGCCAGAAGCGCAAGGCCGCCTTTGCCGCGTTGCGCGACGTGCCGCCGGTGACGAAGGACGGGCATCGCATCACGCTGATGGTCAATGCCGGCCTGCGCGATGACGTCGCGGCGCTCGACACGACGGGGGCGGACGGCATCGGCCTGTTCCGTACCGAATTCCAGTTCCTCGTATCGGCGACGCTGCCGCAGCGCGAACGCCAGCAGCGCCTCTACAAGGAGGTGATGGACGCCGCCGGGGATCGCCCGGTGATCTTCCGCACCGTCGACATCGGTGGCGACAAGGCGCTGCCCTATCTCAACAAGGCCGATGCCGACGAAGAGAATCCGGCGATGGGCTGGCGCGCGTTGCGGCTGGCGCTGGATCGCGATGGCCTGATGAAGGTGCAGGCGCGCGCGCTGATCGAGGCGGCGTCGGGCCGCACGCTCAACGTCATGTTCCCGATGGTCAGCGAGGCCTGGGAGTTCGCCGAGGCGAAGGCGCTGTTCGAGGCACAGCGCCAATGGCTGGGCGCGCGCGGCCGGCGGCTGCCGACGGGCATCCGCTATGGCGCGATGCTGGAAGTGCCTGCACTCGCCGAGCAGCTCGACCTGCTGCTGCCCGATCTCGACTTCCTGTCGGTCGGCACGAACGACCTGACGCAATTCCTGTTCGCCGCCGATCGCGCCAACCCGCGGCTCGCCGAACGCTATGACTGGCTGAGCCCGTCGATCCTGCGCTTCCTGTCGCGCGTCGTCGGGCCATGCCGCGAAGCGGGCGTCGACCTGGGGGTGTGCGGCGAGATGGGCGGGCGGCCGGTGGAGGCGATGGCGCTGATCGGCCTGGGCATCAACCGCCTGTCGATCACCCCCGCCGCGATCGGCCCGATCAAGGCGATGGTACGCAGCCTGGACCATGACGCAGTCCGCGCGTTCGTGACCGAGCTGATCGCCCGGCCGCCGCGCGACATGCGCGCCGCGCTAAGTGATTGGGCAACCTCGCAAGGCGTCGACATGGCCTGAAACCTCGCCGAATAGGGTTTCGGGCGCGTTGACTTGCAGCAGTCCATCGGGGAATGTCCCGCCCGTCAGCGATCCGCAAACGCCCCTCCCCCGGAGATACGAATGGACGAGGTCGAATCCGGCCAGCCTGCCCCCACCCCCGTCGAACCGGCCCGGCCGGGCGATCGGTTGCGTGCCGCGCGGGACAGCCGGGGCCTGAGCCTGGCGGAGATCGCCGCACGCACCCGCGTGCCGCAGCGCCATCTGGAGGCGCTGGAAGCGGGCGATTATGGCGCCCTGCCCTCGCCCACCTATGCGATGGGCTTCGCAAAGGCCTATGCCCGCGCCGTGGGTATGGACGAGGTGGAGCTGGCCGCCGACCTGCGCCGCGAACTCGACCGGATGGGGCCGCGCCAGCCCGAATATGTGCCTTATGAAACCGCCGATCCGGCACGCGTGCCCTCGCGCGGCGTCGCTGTGCTGGGCGTCGGCATCGCGCTCGCCGTCCTGATCCTGGCCGGTCTGTGGTATGGCACCAACCTGTTCCAGCAGCACGGCGCCACGCCGCCCGCCGCGCAGGATGCCGTGGTGGCGCAGGCGGTGACGCCCCGGCCGACCGCCGCCGCGACGCCGGCCGCGCCGACCGGCGGGCAGGTGGTGCTGACGGCTAAGGACGAAGTGTGGCTGCGCGTCTATGACGCCGACAACAAGACGCTGTACCTCGGCACGATGAAGCCGGGCGAAACCTTTGCCGTGCCGGCGACCGCCAACGATCCCAAGATCAATGTCGGCCGTCCCGACAAGCTGGACGTGACGCTGAACGGCACCGCCATCCCGCCGCTGGGCGACGGATCGCGCGCGATCAAGGACGTGCGCGTCAGCGGCGCGGCGATCGCCGCCCGCCTGTCCGGCGCCCCGGCACCGACCGCGACGCCCAGCGCCGCCGCGACGAGCGCGATGCGATCGAGCGAAGAACGCTCGCCCCGCCGCAGCGAGCGTCTCGCCGATCGTCCCGCGACCAGCGAGACGCAGCGGGCGAATTTGCAATCCGCCGAGACGGCGCCGACGCCACCGCCGGCAACGACGGGCAATTCGTCCGCGCCTTAAGGCTGGCGACAGGCATGGCAATGCAGCTATGACTCGTTTCGTGTTAACCAAGGCTGCGCCGGGGGGCGCCACATCCATGCGTACGATCATCTGGGCGCTCGCTGCCGCCACCATCCTGACGCCGGTCGCCGCATCGGCACAAAGCAACGTCGAAGGCCGCGTCGGCAAGCTGGAAAGCGAAATGCGCGCGGTGCAGCGCAAGGTCTTCCCAGGCGGCGCCGGCCAGTATCTCCAGCCGGAGATCACGCGTCCCGATACGCCGCAGCCAATCGGCGGCGTGCCCGCGACCAGCGCCGTCGCCGACCTGACCAGCCGCGTGACCGCGCTGGAAAGCCAGATGGCGTCGATGACCGATCAGATCGAGCAGAACGGCTATAAGGTCCGCCAGCTGCAGGACGCCTTCGACGCGTACAAGCGCAGCACCGATGCCAAGCTGAAGACGATGGCGAGCACGCCGGCGCTGGCCGAAACCCCCGCCTCGGCGCCGTTGACCGGCGACACGGCGGCGAGCGACGCGCCGGCCAAGCCTGGGCGTACGCCGGCGAAGACCCCGACCTCCACCGCGGTCGCCGCCGCGGGCGACACCGCGCCCTCCGCCAACGCCGCCAAGGTCGAGAAGCCCTCGACCGGCGACGCGCCCGAGGACGACTATCTCTACGGCTATCGCCTGTGGGCGGCGAAGCAATATCCGCAGGCCGAGGCGCAACTGAAGAAGGTGGTCGCCACCTATCCCAAGCATCGCCGCGCAAGCTATGCGCAGAACCTGCTCGGCCGATCGTACCTGGACGAGGGCAAGCCCAGCCTTGCCTCGATGGCATTCTACGACAATTACAAGAAGATGCCGGATGGCGAACGCGCGCCGGAAAGCCTCTATTATCTCGCGCAGGCACTGATGAAGCTCAACAAGCCGGCCGATGCGTGCAAGGTTTATGGCGAGCTGACCGACGTATACGGCAGCAAGATCTCCAGCCAGATGAAGGCGAATGTCGAAAAGGGCCGCACCGCCGCCAAATGCCAGTGATCCCGCAGGGCCGGAAGGCCAGCGGTTTCGGGACGACCTGATCCGCGCGCTGGGGCACGCCCCGCGCGGCGGTATCCTGCTGGCCGTCTCGGGCGGGCCGGACAGCATGGCGATGCTGACGCTGGCGCAGGCCGGCGGGGTCGAGGGGCTGCATGTCGCGACCGTCGACCATCGCCTGCGCGCGGAGGCGGCGGCGGAGGCGGCAATGGTCACCGATCACTGCCGCGCGATCGGCGTGCCGCATACGATACTGACACCCGCCGAACCGATCGGCGGCGCGAGCATCCAGGCGGCGGCGCGGCGCGCGCGCTATGCGCTGCTGACCGACCATGCGCGCGCGCTGGGGGTCGATGCGATCGCGACGGCGCATCATGTCGACGATCAGGCCGAAACCTTCCTGATGCGGGCCGCGCGCGGATCGGGGATTGCGGGGCTGGCCGGCGTGCGGGCACGGGCCATGGTTGAAGGTATGACGATCGTGCGGCCGCTGCTCGAATGGCGGCGCGCGGAGCTGCGCGCGATCGTCCGGCGTGCCGACGTGCCGTTCGTCGACGATCCCAGCAACCACGATCCGGCACACGATCGCACGCGCTTTCGCCGGCTGATCGAGGGCAATGAATGGCTCGGCCCGCCCCAGCTCGCCCGATCGGCGACCGCGCTGGCGGAAGCGGACGGCGATCTGCGCGCGATCGTCGACTGGCTGTGGCGCACGCGCGTGCGCATCCTCGACGCGAGCATCCGGCTCGACGCCGCCGATCTGCCGCGCGAGGTGCTGCGCCGGCTGGCACGCCGCGCGATCGGAGAGGTGATCGCGACCAATGCCGTTGCGACCACGCAGTGGAACGAATCGGCGAATATCGAGGCGTTGCTCGATGCGCTCATGGCCGGTCGTCGCGCGACGCAGGCGGGGGTCATCGCCAGCCCGCATGGACCCGAATGGCGCTTCCGCCCCGCCCCACCGCGGCGTTCGTCGTCGCCGGCCGGCTGATCGGCGCAATTCCGCCGGGGTGTTCCATTGCCATTAACCTCCATGCGCCTATCTTGTGCGGTGAAAGGCACCCCATGAACGACAACGACAAGCAGCCGCGCGGCGACGGCGGGAATGATGGCGGCAACGGCGGCGGCAGCCCCTGGATGAAGAGCCTGCTGATCTGGGTCGGCATCCTGCTGGCGCTCGGTCTGTTCGTGACGATGTTCGATGGCCGCACCAGCGCCGCGAACAGCAATACCGTCGCCTATTCGAAATTTCTCGACCAGATCGACGAGGGCACGGTGAAGGACGTGGCGATCAGCCGCGACATGATCACCGGCACCTACACGAGCGGCGAGAAGTTCCGCACCTATCCGATCAGCGATCCGACGCTGGTGCCGCATCTGCGCCAGAAGAACGTGACGATCTCCGCCAAGCCCGATGAGGGCACGTCGGTGTGGATGGTGCTGCTGTACCAGTCGCTGCCGTTCCTGCTGTTCCTGGGCATCGCCTTCTTCGTCATCAAGCAGATGCAGAAGAATACCGGCGGTGGCGCGATGGGCTTCGGCAAGAGCCGTGCCCGCATGCTGACGCAGAAGGAAGGCAAGGTCACGTTCGACGATGTCGCCGGCATCGACGAGGCGCGGGCCGAGCTGACCGAGATCGTCGACTTCCTAAAGGACCCGTCGAAGTTCGCGCGACTGGGCGGCAAGATCCCCAAGGGCGCGCTGCTGGTCGGTTCGCCCGGCACCGGCAAGACGCTGCTCGCCCGTGCGATTGCGGGTGAGGCGGGCGTGCCGTTCTTCACCATTTCGGGTTCGGACTTCGTCGAGATGTTCGTCGGCGTCGGCGCGAGCCGCGTGCGTGACATGTTCGAACAGGCCAAGAAGTCGGCACCGTGCATCGTCTTCATCGACGAGATCGACGCGGTCGGCCGCCATCGCGGCGCGGGCCTAGGCAATGGCAATGACGAGCGCGAACAGACGCTGAACCAGCTGCTGGTCGAGATGGACGGCTTCGAGGCGAACGAGGGGATCATCATCGTCGCGGCGACCAACCGCCCCGACGTGCTCGACCCCGCGCTGTTGCGTCCGGGCCGCTTCGACCGTCAGGTCGTCGTGCCGCGGCCGGATATCGAGGGTCGCGTCAAGATCCTGGAAGTCCATATGAAGAAGGTGCCGCTGGCGCCCGACGTCGATGCGCGTACGATCGCGCGTGGTACGCCGGGCTTCTCGGGCGCCGACCTCGCCAACCTCGTCAACGAAGCCGCGCTGATGGGTGCGCGCAAGGGCAAGCGCCTGGTGGCGATGGCCGAGTTCGAAGAGGCCAAGGACAAGGTCATGATGGGCGCCGAGCGGCGGTCGATGGTCATGACCGAGGACGAGAAGCGCATGACCGCCTATCACGAGGCGGGCCACGCGATCGTGTCGATCCACGAGCAGGCGTCCGACCCGATCCACAAGGCGACGATCATCCCGCGCGGTCGCGCGCTGGGCATGGTGATGCGCCTGCCGGAGCGCGACAGCTACAGCTACCATCGCGACAAGATGTACGCGAACCTGGCGGTGGCGATGGGCGGCCGTGTCGCCGAAGAGATCATCTTCGGGTATGACAAGGTATCGTCGGGCGCATCGGGCGACATCCAGTACGCGACCGGCCTTGCCCGCGACATGGTCACGAAATGGGGCATGTCGGACAAGGTCGGCCCGGTCGAATATGCGCAGCCTGAAGGCGAAAGCTTCCTCGGCTATTCGTCGAGCCAGCCGGTTCGCATGTCGAATGCGACCGCGCAGCTGATCGACGACGAAATCAAAAGCATCGTCGAAGGAGGTCTGACCCGCGCCAAGCAGCTGCTGACCGACCATGTCGACCAGCTCCACCTGCTCGCCGGTGCGCTGCTCGAATATGAGACGCTGTCGGGCGACGAGATCAAGAAGCTGATCGCCGGTGAAGAGATCGGCCGCAGCGATCCGTCGGGTCCGAAGGCGAGCGTGCCGCGCGCCGGCACCTCGATCCCGAAGACGCGCCGTCCGGGCGGTCCCTTCGGCAATCCGGCACCGCTCGGCGCCTGATCCGAACGACAGAGACGGGGGGCGGTTCAGCCCGCCGTCAGTTTGATCTGATTATGCGGCGGCATTCCCATCCGGAGTGCCGCCGTTGTCGTATAAACCTTTGATCGCCCTTGCCGTTTCGCTGGGCCTCGCCACGCCTGCCGCTGCTGCGATGAGCGTCGGCACCTTCCTGGCCAAGGCCGCGCCGTTGCGCGCGAACCCCTTCACCGCGCTGACCAACCCCGATTATCCGGTACTGAAGGCGGAAGCCGATGCCGCGACGCGCCAGCTTCGTGCGGAGGGGGCGGCGCGGGTCGCTGCGGGCAAGCCGCCGATCGCTTGCATCCCCGATGGTGAATCGATCGGCATCCTCCAGATGCTGGGCGGGCTGGATGCGCTGTCGCCGGCGGACAAGAAACTGCCATTGAAGGACGGCTATGCGCGGGTGTTGGCGAAGACCTATCCGTGCCAACGGAATTAACGTGTTTCCCAGCCGTTTGCCCTGAGCCTGTCGAAGGGCGCGCTCCCCAAACGTAGCACCTGTGGAGAGCCACCCTTCGATAAGCTCAGGGTGAACGGCGTCCTTGGCGTGGCACGTCACCCCTCCCGCGGTGCATCCGCGGCATCGGCGCCAGCCGTCACCCGCCGCCCCTCACGCTCGTCGGTGAGGATTTGCCAGCCGGTGAGGAACAGCGCGGCGACCAGCGGGCCGACGACGATGCCGCTGAGCCCCGCCACCTCGATGCCGCCCAGCGTCGTCACCAGCACCAGCCAGTCGGGGATGCCCGTGTCGCGACCGACCAGGATCGGGCGCAGGATATTGTCGGCCAGACCGATCACCGCGACGCCCGATACGATGACGACCACGGCCTGCCAAATGGCACCCGTCGCCAGCAAATAGATCGCCACTGGCCCCCAGACGAGGGCCGGCCCCACCGCCGGCAGCAGCGCGACGAGTGCCATTAGCAGGCCCCACAGCAGGGCTGCGGGCAGGCCGACGATCCAGAAGGTGATCGCGCCCAGCGCACCTTGCGCGAGTGCGACGAGCACCGATCCCTTGATCGTCGCGCGCACCACCGCGACGAGGCGACCGAGCAGGCGGTCGGCCACGGCGCGTTCCAGCGGCAGCGCGTCCCGGATCTTGGGGGCGAGCCGATCGCCATCGCGCAGCAGGAAATAGGTGACGTAGAGCCCAACACCGAAGGCGAGCAGGAACGCCGCCGTGTTCCGGCCGATCGACAGCGCCTGCGACGCGATGCCGCGGAAGCTGGAGCGCACCGCCTCGACGATGCGGGCCTGCGCGTTGTCGAAACTGCCGAGGCCCGAACGGTCGAGCGGGCGCTGCACCCATTGCGGCAGGCCGTCATGCACCTGCTTGAAGTAGCTGGCGAAATCGATCTGGCCGCTTTGCACCTTGGCGTAGACGCCGGCGGTCTGGTCGATCACCATGCCGCCGATCGCCAGCGTCGGGATGATGACCGCGACGAAGATGATGAGCAAGGTCGCCGCCGCCGCACGGTTGCGGTGCCCCGGCCAGCGCTTGAGCAGCCATTGGAACAGCGACTGGAACAGGATCGCGGCAAGCACTGCCCACAGCAGCGCGCCGATGAACGACGACACGATCGCGAGCAGGCCCACGCTCACCGCCACGAGGAAGACGATCAGTCCCCCCGATTCCAGCCGTCGCCTGTCGATCATATCGCCCCCGTCTGCACCCCCGCCGACTGCGGGACGGGGCAAGAACCCGTCAGGACCGTTTCGGGTCCGTCACCGCTCGTCGGGGCCGAGCGCCGAATCGAGGTCGCGCGGGCGGACGTAGCGGTCGAGCCGCGCCTGCCCCTCGGCGACCGCACGCCAGCATTCCGCCCCGGTCGCCATCTCGGCAAGCGTCGCGGTCGGGTATTTTTCTTCGAGCCGGTCGCGCAACGCGCCGCCGCCAAACGGCACCAGCAGCATCGCGAGATCCTCGAGGCCGGGATTGTGGCCGACCATCAGGACCCGTTGCGCCTGATCCGGCAGCTCATGCACCACGTCGAGCAGGGTCGCGGCGGAGGCGAGGTAGATGCGCCGTTCCCACACCGGTTCCAGCTTGCGGCCATAGCCGCTGGCGATCGCGTCGAGCGTCTCCATCACGCGCACCGCGGGCGAGGCGACGATATGGTCGAAGACGAGGCCCTCGTCGCGCATGTGCCGGCCCATCGTCTGCGCGGCGCGGCGACCCTTGTCGTTCAAGGGACGGTCGAAATCGCGAGCGACGGGATCGTCCCAGCCGGACTTGGCGTGGCGCAGCAGCGTCAGCGTCTTCAACCGGCGTCTCCGTCCTCGACCGCGATGCGCGCCTCATGCCCGATCGCGGGCGACAAGGAAAGCCGCCCGCCACTGCGCGCGGCGACGCGGGCCACCGCCTCGTCCAGCGTCACGCGGCTCACGGCCACGCCGGGCGGGAAGGCGGTGAGCAACCGCGACGGCATGGCCGACGACAGCATCACGAACGCCCCCGAATCGTCGGCGCGGCGGATGAGGCGGCCGAACGCCTGGGCTAGCCGCGCGCGGACGATACGGTCGTCATAGGCCGAACCGCCCCCCGCCAGCCGACGCGCGGCGTGGAGCACGCTCGGCTTGGGCCAGGGCACCCCCTCCATCACGACGAGCCGCAGCGACGATCCAGGCACGTCCACCCCGTCGCGCAAGGCATCGGTGCCGAGCAACGAGGCGGCAGGATCGTCGCGGAAGATGTCGACCAACGTGCCCGTATCGATCGGATCAACATGCTGCGCATGGAGCGGCAGGCCCTCGCGCGCCAGCCGGTCGGCGATACGGCCGTGGACGCCGCGCAATCGCCGGATCGCGGTGAACAGGCCGAGCGTGCCGCCGCCCGCCGCGACGATCAGCCGCGCATAGGCATTGGCCAGCGCGGGCAGGTCGCCACGCTTGACGTCGGTGACGATCAGCACCTCGGCCTGGCGGTCATAGGCAAAGGGGCTCGCCGCCTCGAACCGCGACGGCGCGCGGGCGAGGTGCGGCGCGCCGACACGCGCCTCCGCGGTCGGCCAGTCGCCGCCGCCGGTCAGCGTCGCCGAGGTGACGAGCACGCCATGCGCGGGCTTCAGCACCACCTCGGCAAAGGGGCGCGTGGGATCGAGCCAGTGGCGATGCAGGCCCATGTCATATTCCCGCCCCTCGATCCGCTCGACCGCGAGCCAGTCGACATGGTCGGGATCGGCGGGGCCACCGACGCGCGCGAGCAGCGACAGCCACGCCGCCACCGTCTCCGCCCGCCAGCCGATCGAGGCGATCGCGCCCTCGATCCGCGCACGTGCCGGGCCGTCCATCCAGTCGGGCGCCTCCGCCAGCACCGCCTCCAGCCGGCGGCCGAGCGTCACCAACGGGCGGACCAAAGCGTCGAGCGCGGCGGCAGCGGGGGCGGCGGCTTCGATCAATTCCGGGGTTGGTTCGGCGAGTTCGGTTTCGAGGCCATAGCCCGCGTCGCCCGGCTGTTCGGCGCGGGCATAGGTGAGGCCGCGGACGGCGGCGAGCAGATGCTCGATCGGCCCGAACGGCGCGCCCTCCGCGATCCGCCCCAGCCAGCCGTCGCTGGCGAGGTTGCGTGCCGCCTCCACCGCATCCTGGATCGCGATGCCGCCCTGTTCGTCGTAGCTCGCCACATCCGACAGGCGCGCCTGGAGCCCGCGCCGCCGGCCGCGCCCGCCGCTTTCGGGGCCCAGGATCCAGCGCCTGAGTTCGATCGTCTCCTGTCCGGTCAGCGCGGTGGCGAACATCGAATCGGCTGCTTCGAACAGGTGATGGCCTTCGTCGAAGACGTAGCGGGTCGGGCGCGTCGTCGTCTCCCGCCCGCGCGCGGCGTTGACCATGACGAGCGCGTGGTTGGCGATCACGATGTCCGCATCCGCCGAAGCGCGCGCGGCGCGTTCGATGAAGCACTTCCGGTAATGCGGGCAGCCAGCATAGACACATTCGCCGCGCCGGTCGGTCAGTGCCGCCGGGCCGTTGCGGCGGAACAACGTCGGTAGCCAGCCGGGCAGGTCGCCGCCGACCATGTCGCCGTCGGCGCTATAGGCCGCCCAGCGCGCGACCAGATGCGCGAGAATCGCGGCGCGACCGGCAAAGCCGCCCTGCAACGCATCCTCCAGGTTGAGCAGGCACAGGTAATTTTCGCGGCCCTTGCGCGTCACCACCTTCTCGCGGCGCACCGCGGCGTCGGGGAAGACGCGCTCGGTTTCCTTGGCGAGCTGGCGTTGCAGCGCCTTGGTATAGGTGCTGATCCACACCGCACCGCCCGCGCGCTCGGCCCAGAGCGAGGCGGGGGCGAGATAGCCCAAGGTCTTGCCGATCCCCGTCCCCGCCTCCGCAAGGACCATGTTGGGCGCATCACGCATCGCACGCGGCGCGAAGGCTTCGGTCGCGGCGGCGGCGAAGGCGCGCTGGCCGGTGCGCTCCTCGGCGCCCGCGCCGGTGAGGGCGTGGAGCCGCGCCTCGGCATCGCCGGGCGGGACGGTGGCGGACAGCGGTGCGGGACGCGGGGCGTGCTCCTCCCATTCGGGCAGCGCGGCGAACAGCCAGCGTTCGTTGGTGCGCGGCTTGGCGATCAGCGGGCCAATCGCGGGGGCCCAGGGCCAGCGCAGCCGGCCGAGCGACTGCACCGCGGTCCACGCGCCCTCCCGTTCGGGCCAGTCGCCCTCCGGCACGGCGAGCAATGCCGCGGCAGCTTCGCGCAGGAAGGCGGCGACATCCTCATCACGCGTCGGCGGTGACAGATCGACCGCCCGCGCGAGCCCCTTGGGCGTCGGCACCGCGAAGCGCGCGGGGTGGAGGAAGGCGAACAGTTCGAGCAGGTCGAGGCCCGACAGCTCGGGGTAGCCCAGCCGCTGCGCGACCAATGCGGCGTTGAGCAGGATCACCGGCGTATCCGCCGCGATGCGGATCGCCTCGCCGCGCCCAATCGGCCGCGTACCCTCCGCGGTCGCGATCCAGATGCCGCCATGGCTGGCGTGGAGGGCGGGATAAGCGATCACCGGTGCCGCTGTACTCCACCGGAACGGAATGGCAACTCGCCAATCCGTGCGCGGCGAACGTCATCCTGCATTCATGAAACCGCGCCCTTTATCGCTCGTTCGGCAGACATCGTTCGACACGAAAGGGAAATATATCATGCGCCATATGCTGTTCGCGCTCACCGCCGCCGCGCTCGTCCTGCCTGCCAGCGTCGCGCTGCCGGTCAGCAAGGCCGAGGCCAAACGGCATCACCACCGCTATGCGCATGAGCGCGGCTATCGCTACGCGCACGGCTGCCGCTATTCGAGCGGGACGACGGGCCTGGTGGCGGGCGGCGTCGGCGGTGCGCTCGTCGGCAATTCGCTGCTCGGCCATGGCGCGCTCGGCACGATCGCAGGCGGCGTCGGCGGTGCCTTTGCCGGCCGGGCGATCGATCGCACGATCACCGCCAAGCGTCGCTGCCGCTAAGGCGCCGCGATCCAAAGTGTTGCGGGATGCGCGTTGGAACCTTAGTCCGGCGCGCATCATGACCGATACCGATCTGCGCTCCGCCGCTCTCGACTCCAAGGCCTGGCCGTTCGAAGAGGCGCGTAAGCTGCTGAAACGCTTTCCGGACGGCAAGCCCCTTGGTGAGCCGATCCTGTTCGAAACCGGCTATGGCCCGTCGGGCCTGCCGCATATCGGCACGTTCAACGAAGTGCTGCGCACGACGATGGTGCGCAACGCCTTCCATGCGCTGAGCGACCAGCCGACGCGCCTGATCGCGTTCAGCGACGACATGGACGGGTTGCGCAAGGTGCCCGACAATGTCCCCAACGGCGACATGCTGCGCGAACATCTCGGCAAGCCGCTGACGCGCATCCCCGATCCGTTCGGCAAGTTCGACAGCTTCGCCGCGCACAACAATGCGATGCTGCGTGCCTTCCTCGACCGGTTCGGCTTCGACTACGAATTCGCCTCGTCCACGGACTATTACGAGGGCGGCAAGTTCGACGACGCCATCAAGGGCGTGCTGCGCCACTATCAGGGCATCCTCGACGTGATGCTGCCGACGCTGCGGGCGGAACGGCGCGAGACCTATTCGCCGGTCCTGCCGGTCAGTCCGACGAGCGGTGTCGTGCTGCAGGTGCCGGTCGAGGTGGTCGACGCGGACGCCGGCACGATCGCCTTCACCGACGAGACCGGCGAACGGATCGTCCAGTCCGCGCTGGGCGGCATGGCGAAGCTGCAATGGAAGGTCGACTGGGCGATGCGCTGGGTGGCGCTCGGCGTCGACTACGAAATGGCGGGCAAGGACCTGATCGATTCGGTGACGCAATCGTCGAAGATCGCGCGCGTGCTCGGCGGACGCCCGCCCGAAGGCTTCAACTACGAGATGTTCCTCGACGAAAAGGGCGAAAAGATTTCCAAGTCCAAGGGCAACGGCCTCAGTCTCGACCAGTGGCTGACCTATGGCCCTGAGGAGAGTCTGGCCTTCTTCGCCTATCGCGAACCCAAGAAGGCGAAGGCGCTGCATTTCGGCGTCATCCCGCGCGCGGTCGACGATTATTGGCAGTTCCGCGGCAATTATCCGACGCAGGAACTGCCGCAGAAGCTGGGCAACCCCGTCCACCACATCCACGACGGCAATGTGCCGAGCGCGACGTTACCGGTGACGTTCGGGCTGCTGCTCAACCTCGTCGGCGTGATGGGCGAGGCGAGCAAGGAGCAGGTATGGGGCTATCTGCGCAATTACGTCCCCGATGCGACGCCGGAGCGCGACCCCGAGCTCGACCGACTGATCGGCTATGCGCTGGCTTATGCCCGCGATTTCGTCGCGCCGACGCTGAAGCGCCGTGCGCCCGAGGGCGTCGAGGTGGAGGCGCTGCGCCGGCTGGACGCCGATCTCGCCGCGCTGCCCGCCGACGCGAGCGCGGAGGATATCCAGAACGTCGTCTACGAGATCGGCAAGACCGCCGGCTTCGAAAGCTTACGCGACTGGTTCAAGGCGCTGTACGAGACACTGCTGGGGTCCGAACAGGGGCCGCGCATGGGGAGCTTCATCGCGCTGTACGGGGTGGAGAACAGCCGGACGCTGATCGCTGAGGCGCTGGCGAAGGTCACTGCCTAAGTCCTCCCCCGCCAGGGGGAGGTGGCGCCGCGTAGCGGTGACGGAGGGGGAGGTATGCGGCGGAGGTCGTGTTTGCGGAAACGCCCCCTCCACCGCTGACGCGGGGGAGGAATTGGGCGGATCTACCATCGCTCTTGCGCACTAAAGCGGAACTACGCGCCGCCCTTGGCCATTGATCTTGCTGCACTGCAGCAAGGTCGGTTAGGGCAGCATCCATGACGTTACGACAGACTGCCGAGGCGCATCCCGGCCTCGTCCATCTTGCGCTCGCCGTTGGCGGATTTGCGATCGGGACGACCGAATTTGCGGCGATGAGCCTGGAGCCGGACCTGGCCCGCGGGCTGGGCATCGACGCGCCGACCGTGGGGCATATCATCAGCGCCTACGCCTTGGGCGTGGTGGTCGGCGCACCGACGATCGCGGTGCTGTCGGCCCGTATGGCGCGGCGCAGCCTGTTGATCGGGCTGATGGCGCTGTTTGCGATCGGCAATACGCTGTCCGCCCTCGCGCCGTCTTATGGCTGGATGCTTGCGTTCCGATTCCTCGCAGGCCTGCCGCATGGCGCCTATTTCGGAATCGCCTCGCTCGTCGCCGCGTCGCTGGTGCCGACCGCGCAGCGGACGCAGGCGGTCGGACGCGTGATGCTGGGCCTGACCGTTGCGACGATCGTCGGCGTACCGGTTGCGACCTGGCTGGGGCAAATGGCGAGCTGGCGCTGGGTGTTTGCGCTTGTCGCACTCCTGGCGCTGACCACCGCGAGCCTCGTCGCCGTGCTGGCCCCCATCGACAGCCCCGATCGCAGCGTCAGCCCTTTGCGCGAACTCGGCGCCCTCAAGCGGCGGCAGGTGTGGCTGACGCTCGGCACCGGTGCGATCGGCTTCGGCGGCATGTTCGCGGTCTACACCTATCTCGCCGCGACGCTGCACGACGTCACCGGCGTGGCACCGCAGACCGTGCCGATCATGCTGGCGGTGTTCGGTGCCGGCATGACGATCGGCAATTTGATCGTGCCGCGCTTCGCGGACCGGGCGCTGATGCCGACGGCGGGTGCGCTGCTGCTGTGGTCGGCGGCGTCGCTGGCGGTCTATCCCTTATGTGCGGGAAGTCTGTGGACGCTGATCCCCGACGTCTTCGCGATCGGCTTAGGGGGTGCGCTGGGCACGGTATTGCAGACGCGGCTGATGGACGTGGCGGGTGACGCGCAGGCGCTGGCCGCGGCGCTGAACCATTCGGCGTTCAATACCGCCAACGCGATCGGCCCGTGGCTGGGGGGCCTCGCCATTGCGGGCGGGCTCGGCTGGACGTCGACCGGACTGGTCGGCGCCGGTCTGGCGCTGGGCGGCTTTGCGATCTGGGCGGTCTCGTTCGCCATCGAGCGCGGCGGGTTCGGCTTGCCAGCAGGGCGCGAGCCGTTACGTCAGACGGGATGACCAAGGCCTCCGCCCATCGCCGCCACGCGCTGCGCGCCTTTCTGCACGGAGAGGCGGCGGGTGGGATCGTGCTGATCGCCGCGGCCGCGCTGGCGATGATCGCCGCCAACTGGCCGGCGACGGCGCATGGCTATGAGGCGCTGCTGCACGCGCAGATCGGCCCGACGCTCGCGCCCGCTTTGGGGCCGATGACCGTTCACCTGTGGATCAACGACGGGCTGATGGCGCTGTTCTTCCTGCTCGTCGGGCTGGAGATCAAGCGGGAGTTCGTCGGTGGCCGGCTGGCCAGCGCCGACCGGCGGCGGCTGCCGTTCATCGCCGCGGTCGCGGGGATGGCGGTGCCGGCGCTCGTCTTCCTGCTCGTCGCGGGCGATACGCCGGGATTGCAGCCCGGCTGGGCGATCCCCGCCGCGACCGACATCGCCTTTGCGATCGGCGTGCTGGCGCTGCTTGGATCGCGCGTGCCCTCGTCGCTCAAGCTGCTGCTGACCACCGTCGCGATCGTCGACGACATGGGCGCGGTGGCGATCATCGCCGTCGCCTATACCGATTCGATCCGCGTCCTGGCGCTGGCCGGCGCGGGGCTTGCGCTGCTGGTGCTCTACGTCCTCAACCGGCGGCAGGTGATGGCGCTGTGGCCCTATCTTCTGGCAGGGGCCGCGCTGTGGCTGTTCGTGCTGCAATCGGGTGTGCATGCGACGATCGCCGGCGTGATGACCGCCATGCTGGTGCCGATCCGCCGCGATGAGGCGGGATCGCCGCTCCACCGGCTGGAGCATGCGCTGCATCCGTGGAGCGCCTTTGCCATCGTGCCGCTGTTCGGCTTCGCCAATGCCGGCGTGTCGCTGACCGGCGTCGGGCTGGAGACGTTCGCCCAGCCGCTGGTGCTCGGCATCGCACTCGGACTGTTTCTGGGCAAGCAGACCGGCATCCTGGCAGCGATCTGGGGCGCAGACCGGCTGGGGATCGCACGCCGCCCCGCGGGGGTGAGCTGGGGGCAGCTGTACGGCATGGCGCTGATCGCCGGCATCGGCTTCACGATGAGCCTATTCATCGGTGGCCTCGCCTTCGCCGATCCTGCGCAGATGGACGCGGTTAAGATCGGCGTCCTCGCCGGTTCGATCGCTTCGGCGCTGGCAGGCGCGGCGGTGCTGGTGATCGCGGGACGCCGGGCGCATGCCACCCACTGACTCGGTGATCGCGCCCATTGCGCTGGGCACGCCCGCCTATCGCCGGCTGACGCTGGCGATGCTGTTCGCGGGCTTTTCGACCTTTTCGCTGCTCTACGCCGTCCAACCCCTGCTGCCGTTGTTCGCACACGATTATGCGCTGAGTGCGGAGGGCGCGTCGCTGGCCGTGTCGCTCGCAACCGGACCGCTGGCGATCGCAATCCTGTTTGCGGGCGTCCTGTCCGACCGGATCGGGCGGCGGCCATTGATGATCGCGGCGATGTTTTCGGCGGGGCTGTTGACGCTCGCCGCGGCAGTGGCGCCGGGATGGCACGCGCTGCTGGCGCTTAGGCTGCTCACCGGCCTCGCGCTTGCCGGCGTGCCGGCAGTGGCGATGGCCTATGTCGCCGAAGAGGTGGATGCGGCGACGGTGGGCGCGGCGATGGGCCTGTACATCGCCGGCAGCGCGCTGGGCGGCATGGGCGGACGGCTGATCGCCAGCCTGATCGCGGACGTCGCGGATTGGCGCTGGGCACTGGGCGGCGTCGGCTTCGCCGGCGTGGTGATGGCGGAAGCGTTTCGCCGGCTGGCACCGCCGTCACGCCGCTTCGTCGCGAGCACCGCACGCAACCCGCTCGCCGGCATCGCGACCCTGCTGCGCGACCGGGCGTTGCCGCTGCTCTACGCCGAAGCCTTCCTGCTGATGGGCCTGTTCGTCACGCTGTACAATTACGCCGGCTTCCGCCTGATCGCGCCGCCATATGGCCTCAGCCAGGCGGCAGTCGGCATGGTCTTCCTGCTATATATCCTGGGATCGGTGAGCTCGACGCTGTTCGGCGGCTTTGCGGGACGGGTTGGCCGACGGCGGGTGTTCTGGCTGCCGATCGTCGTGCTGATCGCAGGCATCGCCGTCGCGGCGGCGACGCCGCTGTGGCTGGTCGTCGTCGGCATCGCGCTGGTGACGATCGGCTTCTTCGGCGCGCATTCGATCGCCAGCGCTTGGGTGGGGCGGCGCGCGGCGGGTCATCGCGGCCAAGGCGCCGCGCTGTATCTGTTCTTCTATTACCTCGGATCGAGCGTGCTGGGCTCGGCCGGCGGCATCGCGTGGAGCCGCGGCGCCTGGCCGGGGGTGACGCTGTTCTGCCTGATCCTCGCGGCTCTGGCATTGGTGGTGGCGCTGCTGCTGACCCGGATACCGCCGCTGCCGATGCCCGAAACGAACGGACCCGGACTGCCCGCAGCCTGACCGAACCGGGCCCATCTTGTCGGCGGCAAAGCTTTTCTTTCTATTCCCATCGGAATGGAGGGATATGCTCGCAGGTCTGGGAGACTTGCCATGCCGACGCTGTCCTCACCGCCCGAATCCCCTGCCGCCGGCGCGACGCTGGTCGAGGCGGTCGGCGCGCTGCGCAGCGCCCGGGCGGCCTGGCGCGACCGGCAGCAGCCCCAGCGTGCCGCGGCCATCTTCCCTTCGCGCGAGGCGATCGAGCGCGTCGTCACGCTGCTCGCCGAAGCGCTCTATCCCCGCCGTCTGGGCCAGCAGCGCGTGGCGCCGAAGGACGAGGATCATTTCGTCGCCGCCAAGCTGACCGCCGCCTTCGCCGATCTGGAACGCGAGATCGACCGTGAGCTCGGCTATTGGCAGATGGAGGCGCGCACCGCCTTCGCCGCGGATCAGGCCGCGACGATCGTGCGGCTGTTCGCCGGCACGCTCGGCGATATCCGCCGGCTGATCGACAGCGACGTCGAGGCCGCCTTCCTGGGCGATCCCGCCGCGGGCAGCACCGTCGAAATCCTCGTCTGCTATCCCGGCGCGATCGCCAGCCTGCATCATCGTATCGCGCACCAGCTGCACAATCTGGGCGCGCCGATCGTCGCGCGCATGATTTCCGAGCTCGCCAACGAACGCACCGGGATCGACATCCACCCCGGTGCGACGATCGGCGCGCGCTTCTTCATCGACCATGGCACCGGCGTCGTCATCGGCGAAACCGCGATCGTCGGCACGGGCGTGCGCCTGTACCAGCACGTGACGCTCGGCGCGCGCAGTCCGCTGGGCGCAGCGCGGCGATCCCCGCACGAACGGTATGCGCGCCATCCGATCGTCGGCGACGATGTCGTCATCTATGCCGGCGCGACGATCCTCGGCCGCGTCACGATCGGCGACGGTGCGACGATCGGCGGCAACGTCTGGCTGCTCGAAGACGTGCCCGCCGGCGGCGTGGTGGTGCAGCCCGAAGCCACGTTGCTCGCGGCCTCCGCCAGCCTGGCATTGCGCGACACGCTGGTCGCGGCGCTGGTGTGATGGGGCAGGCCCGCCCTTTGTCGCGCCGCCCCGTCATCGGGGTGCTGTGCTGCAACGAGGTCGCGGCACGGCCGGTGCAGGTCGTCGCGAGCCGCTTCATCGCGCCGCTGACGACGCTGGCGCAGGCGACGGTGTTGCTGGTGCCCGCGATGCCGGGGACCACCGATACCGAGACGCTCTCCGCGGTGCTCGACGGACTGCTGCTCACCGGATCGCGCAGCCATGTCGCGCCCGGTCGCTATGGCGGCGCGCCCCTGCCGGACGATCAGGTGACGGACGATTGCCGCGACGAGGTCGCGCTGGCGCTTGCCGGACGGATGATCGAGGCGGGCAAGCCCGTCTTCGGCATCTGCCGCGGGTTGCAGGAGATCAACGTGCTGTTCGGCGGCACGCTGGCCGCGGCCAGCCATCCCGGCCGCCACCATCGTGGCGCGTGGGAGGGCGATTACGATTCGCTGTTCGACCACGGTCATGACGTGGAGCTGACCCCAAACGGCCGGCTTGCGGGCGCGACCGGTGCCCGCCGCGTCCGCGTCAATTCGGTGCATCAACAGGGCATCGACCGGCTGGGCCGCGGCCTCTCGATCGAGGCGATCGCGGCAGACGATGGCCTCGTTGAGGCGGTGTCGGCGCGCCCCTGCGGCGGCGAGGTGCTGGGCGTGCAATGGCATCCCGAATGGGACGCCGCTGACTCGCCCGCCAGCCGCGCCTTCTTTTCGCTGATCGGCGCCGCCCTGCACCGCGGCCGCCCACCCGTTCCATCGCCATCCGGTTTCTAAAGGGAGAACGACATGAAGACTGCCATCCTGCTGCCCGTCCTCGGCCTCGCCGCGCTGGGCCTTGCCGCCTGCGGCCCCAAGACCGAATCGGGCAACACAGCCGCGGAAACGGTCACGCTCAACGACGACGGCGCCGTCTTCGACAATGCAGCGGGTCTGGAAACGGACGGCAATTCGGCCGCTGGCGATACCGCGCTGACGGGCAATATCGCGGACAACGCCACCGCCCCGGCAGCCGGCAACGCGCTGTAACGCCTACCCCTTTTTCGAACACGCCAAGGTAAGCTCCCTAGGCGTAGACTGGCGGTCCGACATTGCTGGTGTCGGGCCGTCTCTTTGTGTGGGGAGTGGGGACGATCCGAGGCGCGGGACGCCGTGAGTGCCGGGCGCGCGGTTACTCAGTGGTAGCGCATCAGGCCGGGTCGTCGCCCCAGCGTAGGCGGGGCCTTTGGCGACGCTGTTCGCGCGCTATCGTCGGGAGGTCGCAGCCTTCGCGGGGATGACGGCGGTGGAATGGAGGCGAGGCTAGTCCAGCCAACCTCTCCGGACCCACGACGCGGGAGTAAATCCCGCGTCGTCAGTCGCCGCTACGGCGGCGCTGCCCGTGTCGGCGGATGACAGCGAGGCTGCGCCTGCTGTCACCGGCGGGCAACCCGCGTTGCCCGCCTTCCGCCGTCACAGCTTCTCGGTGAGTTCCGGCACGACCTTGAACAGGTCGCCGACGAGGCCGATGTCCGCGACCTGGAAGATCGGGGCGTCTTCGTCCTTGTTGATCGCGACGATCACCTTGGAGTCCTTCATGCCGGCAAGGTGCTGGATCGCGCCGGAAATGCCGACCGCGATATAGACTTCCGGTGCAACGATCTTGCCGGTCTGGCCGACCTGATAGTCGTTGGGCACGAAGCCCGCGTCGACCGCCGCACGGCTCGCGCCGACGCCGGCACCCAGCTTGTCGGCGAGCGGCTCGATCAGCGCGTGGAAGTTCTCGCCATTCTGCAGCGCGCGGCCGCCCGACACGATGATCTTGGCCGAGGTCAGTTCGGGACGTGCATTCTGCGCGATCTCGGAGCCGACATAGGACGAGACGCCCTTGTCGCCCGCCGACGCGACCGCCTCGATCGCGGCCGAGCCACCCTCGGCAGCTGCCTTTTCGAAGGCGGTGCCGCGGACGGTGATCACCTTCTTGGCGTCCGACGTCTGCACCGTCGCGATCGCATTGCCGGCGTAGATGGGCCGCGTGAACGTGTCCTCGCCCTCGACCGACAGGATGTCGCTGATCTGCATCACGTCGAGCAGCGCGGCGACGCGCGGCGCGACATTCTTACCGGTGGTCGTCGACGGCGCGACGAAGGCATCGTGATGCCCCATCAGTTCCACGACCAGCGGCGCGATATTCTCGGCGAGGGCATGGGCGTAGGCCGCGTCGTCGGCGACATGGACCTTGCCGACGCCGGCGATCTTCGCCGCCGCCTGCGCGACGCCATCGACGCCCTGGCCGGCGACGAGCAGATGCACCTCACCCAGCTTCGACGCGGCGGTGACCGCCGACAGCGTGGCATCCTTTACCGTCGAGCCATCATGCTCGACCCATACGAGCGTCTTCACTTGGCAATCCCCATGGCATGCAGCTTGGTCACGAGTTCGTCGACATCGGCGACCTTGATCCCGGCCTGGCGCTTACCCGGCTCGACGACCTTCAGCGTCGTGATGCGGGGCGTGACGTCGACGCCGTAATCGGCGGCGGTCTTCTGCGCGAGCGGCTTGGACTTGGCCTTCATGATGTTGGGCAGCGAGGCATAGCGCGGCTCGTTGAGGCGCAGGTCGGTGGTGACGATCGCGGGGAGCGGGAACTTGTCCGTTTCCAGGCCGCCATCGACTTCACGCGTCACGGTGACGTCGCTGTCCGTCAGCTCGACCTTCGAGGCGAACGTGCCCTGGCCCCAGCCGAGCAGGCCGGCGAGCATCTGGCCGGTCTGGTTGTTGTCGTCGTCGATCGCCTGCTTGCCCAGGATGACGAGGCTCGGCTGCTCTTCCTCGACGATCTTGGCGAGGATCTTGGCGACGCCGAGCGGCTCAACCTTGGTGTCGCTGGTCACGAGGATACCGCGGTCGGCCCCCATCGCGAGCGCGGTGCGGATCGTTTCCTGCGCCTTCGCCTCGCCGATCGAGACGACGACGATCTCGGTGACGCCCTTGTCCTTGAGGCGGATCGCCTCTTCGACGGCGATTTCGTCGAAGGGGTTCATGCTCATCTTGACGTTGGCAAGATCCACGCCCGAACCGTCCGCCTTCACGCGGGGCTTCACATTATAGTCAAGCACGCGCTTGACCGGCACCAGCACCTTCATAGGCTTCCTTCCGATTGCGCCTCCGACGCCTTTTTGGCGTCGTATCGGCGGGTGAGATGGCGGTTTTCCGTGCCTTTCGCAAGTCCGGTACGGAAAGCGCCGGTTGCCGTAACGGCAGGTCTACCGCCCAAACGAATCAGGCCCGGACATGATGCCCGAGCCTGAGGAATTTTCTATCGCAAAGTCCTCCCCCGCCAGGGGGGGACCGTTCGGCATCAGCCGAATGGTCGAAGGGGAGGTCAGGAACGGCCTTCATTACGAACGCCCCCTTATCCTCCCCATCCGTCACCGCTGCGCGGCGCCACCTCCCCCTTGCGGGGGAGGACTTGGGGATCACGCGGCCTTCTGGACCTCTGCGACGATCTTCTTCGCCGCATCGCCCAGGTCGTTCGCCGGAACGATCGCGAGGCCCGAGTTCGCCAGAATGTCCTTGCCGGCCTGCACGTTCGTGCCTTCCAGGCGGACGACCAGCGGCACCGACAGGTTCACTTCCTTCGCCGCCGCGACGATGCCCTCGGCGATGATGTCGCACTTCATGATGCCGCCGAAGATGTTGACGAGGATACCCTTCACCGCCGGATCGGCGAGAATGATCTTGAACGCCGCCGTCACCTTCTCCTTGTTGGCGCCGCCGCCGACATCGAGGAAGTTGGCCGGGAACATGCCGTTCAGCTTGATGATGTCCATCGTCGCCATGGCGAGGCCGGCGCCGTTGACCATGCAGCCGATGTCACCGTCGAGCTTGATGTAGGCGAGGTCGTACTTCGACGCCTCCAGCTCCATCGCGTCCTCTTCGGTGGTGTCGCGCAGCTCCATCAGGTCCTTGTGACGGAACATGGCGTTGCCATCGAAGCCGACCTTGGCGTCGAGCACGACCAGCTTGCCATCGTCGGTGACGGCGAGCGGGTTGATCTCGATCTGCTCGGCATCGGTGCCGAGGAACGCGTCGTACAGCTTCGACGCGACGCTGGCCGCCTGCTTGGCGAGGTCGCCGGTCAGTTCGAGCGCGGCGGCGACGGCGCGGCCGTGGTGCGGCATGAAGCCGGTCGCGGTGTCGATGTCGATCGAATGGATTTTCTCGGGCGTGTCATGCGCCACGGTCTCGATGTCCATGCCGCCTTCGGTCGAAGCGACCATCGAGACGCGGCCGGTCGCGCGGTTGACGAGCAGCGCGAGGTAGAATTCCTTGGCGATGTCGACGCCGTCGGTGATGTACAGGCGGTTGACCTGCTTGCCGGCGTCGCCGGTCTGGATCGTCACCAGCGTGTTGCCGAGCATGTCAGTCGCGTGCGCGCGGACTTCGTCAGCGGTCTTGGCGAGGCGGACGCCGCCCTTGGCGTCGGGGCCGAGTTCCTTGAACTTGCCCTTGCCGCGGCCGCCGGCGTGGATCTGCGCCTTGACGACATACAGCGGTCCGGGGAGCTTCTTCGATGCCTCGACCGCTTCCTCGACGCTGAGCGCCGCAAAGCCTGCCGGCACGGGCACGCCGAACTTCGCCAGCAGTTCCTTGGCTTGATATTCGTGGATGTTCATGGCCTGCCTCGCATTATGCTATAAAGAGGAGATTGCCGCCGCCCTTTGCACAGGCGGCGCGACGAATCCACCCCGGATATAGCACGGGGATCGATCGTTATCGCAAACGCTTCGCATTAGATGGAATACGCATGTCCTGGCCGATCGGCATCCTTCTGTTTCTGGCGACGGTGATCGGCATGGAGGGCTTTGCCTATGCCGCGCACCGCTGGATCATGCATGGGCCGGGCTGGTTCCTGCATGCGAGCCACCACACCAAGCGCGAAGGCAATTGGGAGCTTAACGACCTGTACGCGGCGATCTTCGCGGTGCCCTCGTTCGTGCTGTTGCTGGGCGGGGTGCAGCTGGGCTGGTGGCCGGGCTTCGCGTGGATCGGCGCGGGGATCGCGGCCTATGGCGCGATCTATTTCGGGTTCCACGACATCATCGTCCATCAGCGGATCCCGACGCGCTATCTGCCCAAGTCCACCTACATGAAGCGGATCGTCCAGGCGCATCGGCTGCACCATGTCGTCGAGACGCGCGAGGGCAACGTCAGCTTCGGCTTCCTGGTCGCTCCCCGGCCCGAAGCCCTGAAGGCCGAACTCAAGCGGCGCGGGCGGCAGGGGGTGCGGGCGCCCGCCGGGGAGCCGTTGGCAGAAAAGTAACGCCTTCCGTGGCACGATACAGCCATGGAACAGCCGACCTTCACGCCGCCGTACCAGCCCATCGCCCTCAACGGGACGGAGGAGGGCGCCGAGTCGCGCCGATCGTTGCGCAAGGCGGTGACGATGCGCGCGCACCTGCGCGATCGCGGACAGACCCGGTTCGAAATCGACGTGACCGACCTGTCGCTGATGGGGTTCCGCGCCGAAACGTCCTTCACGCTATGGCCGGGCACGATCGTGTGGCTGACGCTGCCGGGGCTGGCCGGTCTGGAGGCCGTGGTCGCGTGGCGGGACAAGACGCAATACGGCTGCGCCTTCGCCAAGCCGCTGCACCCGGCGGTGTTCGACCACATCATCGCGCTCAGCCAGCGATAGGCGCTGACGCCGGTAAAGCCGTCGTCCGTAGCGTCACGCTGTGCACGCCCGCTGGCCGTGTCAGGCGCTACGCGTCGCGCATTGGCGCGGGCGTGGCCGCGCCTGCGCCCGTCAGTCGAACAGCGACGACACGCTCGTTTCGTCGGCGATCCGCTTGATCGCCTCGCCCAGCAGCGGCGCGATCGGCAGGTGGCGGATCTTCGACGTCGCGCCGATCGATTCGTGATTGCCGATCGAATCGGTGATGACGAGTTCGGTCAGCACCGATCCCTCGACGCGCGCGACCGCACCGCCCGACAGGACGCCGTGCGTGACATAGGCGACGACATCCTCCGCCCCCGCCTGCCGCAGCGCCGCCGCGGCGTTACACAGCGTGCCGGCGGAATCGACGATATCGTCGACCAGGATGCAGAAGCGCCCTTCGACGTCGCCGATGATGTTCATCACCTCCGATTCGCCGGCGCGCTCGCGGCGCTTGTCGACGATCGCGAGCGGCGCGTTGTCGAGTCGCTTGGCGAGCTGGCGCGCGCGCACGACGCCGCCGACGTCGGGCGAGACGACCATCAGATTGCGGCCCTTGAAGCGCGCGTGGATGTCCGCGCTCATCACCGGCGCGGCATAGAGATTGTCGGTCGGGATATCGAAGAAGCCCTGGATCTGCCCGGCGTGCAGATCGACCGACAGCACGCGATCGGCGCCGGCGACGGTGACCAGATTGGCGACGAGCTTGGCCGAAATGGGCGTGCGCGGCCCCGGTTTCCGGTCCTGGCGCGCATAGCCCATATAGGGGATGACCGCCGTGATGCGCTTGGCCGAGGCGCGCTTCAGCGCATCGATGATGATCAGCAGCTCCATCAGATTGTCGTTCGCCGGGAAACCGGTCGACTGGAGCACGAACACGTCCTCGCCGCGCACGTTTTCCTGGATTTCGACGAAGATCTCCTCGTCGGCGAACCGGCGGACCAGCGCGTCGGTCAGCGGGCTTTCGAGATAGTTCGCGATCGCCTGCGCGAGCGGAAGGTTCGAATTGCCGGTGATCAGTTTCATGCGCTGGGCTCCCTTGTGCCGCCCTTTATCGTCGATGGCGCCTTTCGCAAACCGCTTCGCTTCGCCCGCCCGCGGCGGTAGGAGCGCGAGCATGACCGTCATCACCCGCTTCGCGCCCTCTCCCACCGGCATGCTCCACGTCGGCAATATCCGGGCGGGGCTGCACAATTGGATGTTCGCGCGGGGGCAGCGCGGGCGGTTCGTGCTGCGCATCGACGACACCGATGCAGAGCGGTCGGAGGAGCGGTTCGTCGACGGCATCCGCGCCGATCTCGCCTGGCTGGGCCTGACGCCCGATGCCGAGGTGCGCCAGTCGGAGCGATTCGCGCTGTATCAGGCGCGGTTCGACGCACTGGTCGCGGCGGGGCGCATTTATCCGGCCTATGAGAGCGCACAGGAGCTGGACCTGAAGCGCAAGATCCTGCTCGGGCGCGGCCTGCCACCGGTCTACGATCGCGCGGCGCTGACGCTGAGTGATGCGCAAAAGGCGCAGTTTGAGGCGGATGGCGTCGCGCCGCACTGGCGGTTCAAGCTGGATCATGACGCACCGATCCATTGGGACGATCTGATCCGCGGGGCCCAAAGCTTCGATGCGAAGACGATGAGCGATCCCGTCGTGCGCCGCGCCGATGGATCGTGGCTGTATATGCTGCCATCGGCGATCGACGATGCCGATCTGGGCATCACCCATGTCGTGCGCGGCGAAGACCATGTGTCCAACACCGCACTGCAATTGCAGATGTTCGATGCGATGGGCGTCACGCCACCCGCCTTCGCGCACGAAGCGCTGCTGACCGGCGCCGAGGGCAAATTGTCCAAGCGTCTGGGATCGCTGGGCGTCGCGCATTTCCGCGACGCGGGCGTCGAGCCGCAGGCGGTCGTCGCGCTGCTCGCGCGGATCGGGACGAGCGATCCGGTCGAGCCGATGGTCGATCCCGCACCGCTGATCGCCGCGTTCGACTTCGCCCGCTTCGGCCGCGCGCCGGCGCGATTCGACGAGGCGGAGCTGGCGCAGGTGAATGCGCGGATCGTCCACCAGCTGACCTATGACGCGGTCGCCGATCGGCTGCCCGACGGCATGGGCGCGGCGGAATGGGACGCGGTGCGGCCGAACCTGTCGCGCGTCGCCGAGGCGGCGGACTGGTGGCAGGTAATTGAGGGGCCGATCGCCGCGCCGATGCAGGATGACGAGGCGCGTGCCTATCTCGCCGACGCGGCGGCGGTCGCAGAGGGTCTGGACTGGCGTGATGACGCCTGGGCGGCGCTGACGACAGCGCTCAAGACGGCGACGGGTCGCAAGGGCAAGGCGCTGTTTCTACCGCTGCGTCAGGCGTTGACCGGGCTGGACCACGGCCCCGACATGGCGGCGCTGTTGCCGCTTATCGGGCAGGTGCGCGCCGTCGCGCGCCTGCGGGACGCATCGCAAGCGGCTGGATAAGATCGGGCGCGCGTCTCGGGCGCGCCAAAGATTGCCGTTCGGACGGGTAAATCGCGCGCGCTGGCGTCCCGCTCAGGCGTGAGCCCTTTCTCCCCTGCCCGCCTGCCTCTCCGCCGCTGAGCGGCATCGCCCAACCCCTTGACGACACTATGTTATGGTGTAACGTTTCATGTCTGAGCGGCGTCGCCCCGGTCGAGGGCGACCCGACAGAGAGGAGACGGACGATGTATGCAGATCGCTACGCCAAGCCGACCCGTTTCAACCCCGGCGGCCTGACCGCCGCCATCGCGATCAACGCCGCGCTGGTCGCGGCGCTGATGTTCGCGGGGCCGAAGATCCTGCCCGAGGGGCCCGACCATGTGCTGGTCATCGGCAATATCCCGCTCGACCCGCCACCTCCGCCGCCAATGCCAGAGGTAAAGCCAGCCGAAACGGCGCCGCATCATGCGACCGAGACGATCCTCACACCCGTGCCGGAAATCACGGTGCCGACCAATCCGACCGACCTCGCCCTAACGACGATCCCGACGCCACCGGCACCGACCAAGATCATCGGCACCGATCCTGGGCCGGCGGTCGAGGCACCGGCACCGCCCGCGCCACTGCCGTTTGTCGGCCCCAGCATCGATTCGCGCTACGCCGACGCCTTCCAGCCGGATTATCCCGCGGTCGAACGCCGCGCCAATCGCGATGGGCGCGTGACGGTGCGCGTGCTGGTCGGCGTAGACGGGCGCGTGAAGCAGATCGAACAGGTCAACGCGACCAGTGATGCCTTCTGGCGTACGACGCAGGAACGGGCGCTGAAGGCGTGGCGCTTCAAGCCGGCGACACGCGGCAACGTGCCGGTCGAGGCGTGGCGGACGATGACGCTGACGTTCCGCATGGAGGATGCCGGGTAAAACCGCATAGCGGTGACGCGTCCGTCCGGGACGCGTCACCCCAAAGCGGACCAAAGCCTTTCCCGGCTTCTGCCAGTCGCTAACGCTGGAAAACCCCGGCCTCCGCCGAAATGACGCCCACCCCGTGTCGCTGAAGACGGGTTACGACCGACGCGGCTTGACGTCCGCCTTTGCGATCTGCGCGCCCGACGTACGGCATTGCGCGCCGATCATCGGATAGGGCACGTCCGTGTTGCGCGCGAGCTGATCAGGCAGTGCCGCCCGGCATTGCGCCATCGACTGATAGTGGATCGGGACGACCCGAGCCTCGGTGCATTGGACGTTGCCGTCGCCGCAGCCCATGATCGCCATCACGTAGAACAACGGTTCCATGATGCCCTCGCTTGTCAACTGGTAAAATTCGCGAGGGCGCTAGTATGTTCCGCGCCGCGCTTTCTTCGCCGGGGCGCCGTGCCTACATAAGCGGCAATGCCGCCCACCGATCCGACCAGCCAGACCCGCGCCGACCAGCCGTTGCTGCCGACGCTGCGCCGTTTCCTCCCCTATCTGTGGCCTGCGGGTGAAACGGGGCTGAAGGCGCGCATCGTCACCGCGATGCTGCTCGTCGTCGCGAGCAAGATCGTTCAGGTCTTCGGCGCGGCCTATACGTTGAAATATGCGGTCGACCGAATGAGCGTCGGCGACCGAAGCCTCGTCACGATCGTCGTGCTGCTGGTGGTCGGCTATGCCGCCTCGCGCTTTTCGACGACGCTGTTCGACAATCTGCGTAACGCGGTGTTCGAACGCGTCGGGCAGGATGCGACGCGGCGACTGGCGGCGAGCGTCTTCCGTCACCTGCACGGCCTGTCGCTGCGCTTCCATCTGGAACGGCGCACCGGCGCCGTCACCAAGGTGGTCGAACGCGGCACCAAGAGCATCGATACGATGCTGTATTTCCTGCTGTTCAACATCGCGCCGACGGTGCTGGAGCTGGCCATGGTGTTGACGATCTTCTGGACCAGCTTCGGCTGGCCGCTGGTCGCCGCGACGGTGGCGATGGTCGCGATCTATATCGTCTTCACGCAGAAGGTGACCGACTGGCGCAACGCGTTGCGGGCGCAGATGAATGATCTCGACACCGGCGCGGTCGCGCATGCGGTCGATTCGCTGCTGAATTTCGAGACGGTCAAATATTTCGGGGCCGAGGAGCGTGAAGCGAAGCGCTACGACGCGGCGATCAGCGCCTATGCCGCCGCGGCGACCAAGTCGGAAAACAGCCTCGCATGGCTCAACGTCGGGCAGGCGCTGATCACCAACGCGATGCTCGGCGGCGGCATGGCCTATGTCGCCTGGGGGTGGAGCCAGGGGCGGTTTTCAGCGGGCGACGTGGTGTTCGTCTCGACCCTGCTGTCGCAGCTGTTCCGGCCGCTCGACCTACTCGGCATGGTCTATCGCACGATCCGCCAGGGCGTAATCGATATGGCAAGCATGTTCGCGCTGATCGACACGCCCGCCGAGGTTGTCGACGCACCGAACGCCGCGCCGCTGGTGGTGGATCGCGGGCGCGTGCGGTTCGAGGACGTGCATTTCGGCTATGATGCCGATCGCGAAATCCTGAAGGGCCTCGACCTCGACATTCCGGCGGGCACGACGCTGGCGGTGGTGGGGCCATCGGGCGCGGGCAAGTCGACGCTCGCGCGGCTGATGTACCGCTTTTACGATGTCGACGCAGGCGCGATCACGATCGACGGCCAGGACGTGCGCACCGTGACGCAAGCCTCCCTGCGCACCGCGATCGGCATCGTGCCGCAGGACACCGTGCTGTTCAACGACACGATCGGCTACAACATCGGCTATGGCCGCGAAGGCGCGTCGGACGCGGAGATCGCCCAGGCCGCGTCGGGTGCGGCGATCGCCGGCTTCATCGAACGCCAGCCCGATGGCTTCGCGACCCGCGTGGGCGAGCGCGGACTGAAGCTGTCGGGCGGCGAGAAGCAGCGCGTCGCGATCGCGCGCACGCTGCTGAAGAACCCGCCGATCCTGATATTGGACGAAGCGACCAGCGCGCTCGACAGCCGCACCGAGGCGGAGATCCTCGACACGCTGAAGGCGATCGAGCGCGGTCGCACCACGATCGTCATCGCGCATCGCCTGTCGACGGTGGTGCATGCCGACCAGATCGTCGTCCTCGACGGCGGCCGGGTGGCGGAGCGCGGCACGCACGCGGAACTGTTGAAGCGCGGCGGCCTCTACGCCGAAATGTGGGCACGCCAGGCCCAGGAGCGCGACGACGAGGATGTCGCGGGCGCCGGTGAGGGTGCGTTGGCGGCGGAGTGATCAGGCGCAGGTCAGGCGAATCACCTTGGCCGGCTTATCGAACACGATCGACGAACAGTGCGCAAGCGTATCGGCGCCCAGCGACAGGCGATCGCGGTTGGGGTCGTGCTTGCCCTTGGCCGTGACGACGATCTCATTGGGATCGGCCTTGGTCCCTGCCTCGGCGATGTCCGATGCATTACCGTTGTCCATGGTCCGCACCCCGAGCGTATGCAGCGACAGTGGCCCGACGCCGAGCGCGCGCGCCAGTGTCAGCGTACGGATCGGGCGCTTGATGCCGAAAGCAATCTCCTGCTGTCCGGCCACGCCGGAGATCGTCCCGTCGAAGGCCGAGGCCAACCGCACTGCGGCCCCCGCGGTGGCGAGGGTGCGGGGATGGTGCGGATCGAAACGCACCCGCAGCGGCTGGCCCCCGACCTCGATCAGCGCGAAGCGTTCGGCCCAGCCAGCCATCAGCCCACCCTGATCGACCATCGGCAGCGCGACGGTGCGCTCGCCGGGGATCGACGGACGCAGCGCGAAGCGAATGACCGGAGCCTCCAGCCCACCAGGCCCCATCACACCATCTAAACCCTCGGCATACGCCTTGGGCGCGAAGGAGATGCGGCGCTTTAGGATCGTGCCAGCAAGGTCGAGCTTTGCGACACCGGTCTTTCCCGCGATATGGACCGGCCCGACGCCATAGAGCGTGCCGAACATGCCGGATTTGACATGCGCGCGCGTTGCGATCTCGTCGGTCACGAGCGGCATCGCCGTCGTGCCGGGATCGATCCGCAGGCGTAAGCCCACGCCGTTCAACCGCGCCGCGACCACGCCGTCAGCGGGCACGACATATTCTCGCGGCGCTGGCGCCGCACCGATCAGCAGCAGCGCCGTCGTCACCGTCATCGTCCTGCGCATCGCCTGTTCCCTCCCGCCGTGGCCACAAGCAAGAGACAGGGCGATCGTGTCGTTTCGGTGGCGGATCGAAGGCCGGAGCCAGCCTGTTTTGCGTCGCTGGCCAGGATGCGACGGGTGGCGCCTGCGCCGGGTCCCGCCTACATGGGCCGGTAATGCGTCCCGATCCCCTGCCTACCCTGTCCCGCGTCTTCGGCTTTGCGGGGTTCCGCGGCGTGCAGGAAGAGGTGGTGTCGCGGGTGCTGGCCGGCGAGCGGACGCTGGGGGTGATGCCCACGGGCGCGGGTAAGTCGCTGTGCTACCAGCTGCCGTCGGTGATGCTGGAGGGGACGTGCGTCGTCGTCTCGCCGCTCATCGCGCTGATGCACGACCAGCTGCGTGCCGCCGAAGCGGTGGGCATTCGCGCGGGCACGCTGACCAGCGCCGACCAGAATCGTGGCGAGACGATCGCGCGGTTCAAGGCTGGCGAACTCGACCTGCTCTATATCGCGCCCGAACGCGCCTCGACCGGGCATTTCCGCGAGCTCCTGGGCAGCGCGAAGCTCAGCCTGTTCGCGATCGACGAGGCGCATTGCGTCAGCGAGTGGGGGCATGATTTCCGCCCCGATTATCGCCTGCTTGCACCGCTGATGGACGCGTTCCCGGACGTGCCGCGACTGGCGCTGACCGCGACGGCGGACGCGCATACCCGCGCCGATATCCTCGCGCAGCTCGGCATTCCGCAGGATGGGCTGATCGTGTCGGGCTTCGACCGGCCCAATATCCGCTATGCGATTACCCCCAAGGCGAACACGACCAAGCAGATCGCCGACGTGATCGCAGGCACGCCCGGCCCCGGCATTGTTTATGCGCAAACCCGCGCGGCAACCGAAAAACTGGCGGAGGCGCTTGCCCGCACCGGCCGGCCGACCCGCGCCTATCATGCGGGGCTGGAGCAGCATATCCGCGCGAAAAACCAGGCGGATTTCGTCGCGAGCGAAGACATGGTGATCTGCGCCACGGTCGCGTTCGGCATGGGTATCGACAAGCCCGACGTCCGCTTCGTCGCGCATGCCGGCCTGCCGAAATCGATCGAGGCCTATTATCAGGAAACCGGCCGTGCAGGACGCGACGGCGATCCAGCGGTCGCGCATCTGTTCTGGGGTGCGGAGGATTTCGCGCGCGCGCGCCAGCGGATCGGCGAGATCGAGCCTGAGCGGCAGGCCGGCGAACGGACGCGGCTGGCCGCGCTGGGGGCGCTGGTCGAGACGGCGGGCTGCCGGCGTCGCATCCTGCTGAAGCATTTCGGCGAAGACCTCGTTGAAGACTGCGGCAATTGCGACAATTGCCTGGGGTCCCCCGATGCGGTCGATGCGACGACGGTCGCGCAGAAGTTCCTGTCCGCCGTCTTCCGCACCGGCCAACTGTTCGGCGCGGGCTATATCGAGCAGGTGCTGCTGGGCCAGTCGACCGACCGCAGCGTCGATCGCGGGCATGAGGCGCTGTCGGTCTGGGGCATCGTAGCGGGCGAGGAGGCGGCGCTGGTCAAGCCGGTGGCGCGCGCGCTGCTGCTGCGCGATGCCTTGCGTACGAATGCCCATGGCGGGTTGGAGTTCGGCCCCGGTGCGCGGCCGATCCTGAAGGAGGGCGCGCGGGTGATGCTGGTGCTGCCGCCCAAGCGGGTCCGCGGCAAGAAGCGCGATGCTGGCATCGCGATCAACCCGGCCGACAATCCGCTATTCGAGGCGCTGCGGACCTGCCGCCGCGATCTGGCCAAGGAGGCCGGCGTGCCGCCCTATGTCATCTTCCATGATTCGGTGCTGCGCGAGATGGCGGCGCAGCGGCCGACGAGCCGCTCGGCACTGATGCACCTGTCCGGCATCGGCGCGCGGAAGCTGGAGGCGTATGGGGATGCGTTTCTGGAGGTGATCCGCGCGGCGGATTAGCGGCGAGCCAAGTCCCCCGTTCGCCCTGAGCCTGTTGAAGGGCAGGCTACCCCGAGCGGCGTCGCGCGTGGGGACGCCTGTGCTTCGACAGGCTCAGCACGAACGGTGGTTGTGGACCGGGCGATCGCTGCACTAAAATCCTGTCGGACCGCGACCAAAACGGCTGACGCGGCTCGGTTGATCGCGTAACGGGACCGGATGGCCGATATCCGCACGATCAACGAATCCATCAGCGTCGCCCCCCAGATCACGCCCGAGGACATGGCGGCGATCAAGGCGGCGGGCTTTGTGGGCATCGTCAACAACCGCCCCGACGAGGAGGAAGCGGGCCAGCCGGCGGGCGAGGCGATCCGCGCCGCGGCAGAGGCGGCGGGCCTGACCTATGTCGCGATCCCGATCACGCATGCCGGCTTCTCGCACCCGCAGATCGACGCGATGACGCAGGCGCTGGTCGGCGCAGACGGGCCCATGCTCGCCTATTGCCGGTCGGGGACGCGCAGCTGCAACCTGTGGGCGCTTGCCGCGGCGAAGGCGGGGCGCAACCCCGAACTGCTCGTCGCCCAGGCGCGGGCCGCCGGCTACGATCTGTCGGGTATGCGCCCGACGCTGGACGCGCTCGCCGGCGGGCAGTGATCCGGCCATGCGCTTCGATGAGACGGCGATCGGGATCGCGCTGATCGCGGGCCTAATGGTGCTGCTGGTCGTCGGCGGCATCGTCTGGGCGGTGCGCCGCGGACGCGTCGGCCGGATCGAGTCGCCCGAGGAGGCCGCCGCGGCGGCGGACGAGGCGCTTGGGGGCTTCGAAACGTTGGGTGCGGTGGTCGGCGCGGATGGCGTGAGCGCGCTGGCGGTCGACCGCGCGGGCCGCGTCGCGGTGATGCGCCGCTATGGCAAAAGGATCACGGTGTGCGAGATCGCCTGGCTCGCGCTGCGGTCGACGGTCGAAGGGATCGAGATCGACAGCGGCGACCGGCGCATGGGCCGGGTGCTGATCGCGGGCGTCGATGCGCTCGACGTGCGGCGCTTGGCGCCGGCGGACCTCAAGAAGATGATCGGCTGAAGCCGGTATCCCTCCCCCGGCGCGACCGGAGGAGGGACCGGCGGATTAGGCGTCCTGCTTTTCCAGCGCGGGATAGTCGGTGTAGCCCTCGCGGCCCTTGCTATACCAGGTCTTCGGGTCGTCCTGGTTGAGCGACGCGCCCTGGCGCAGGCGTTCGACCAGATCGGGGTTGGCGATATATTTGCGACCGAAGGCGATCGCATCCGCGACACCCGAATCCAGATCGGCCTGTGCGCTGGCGCCGTCATAATCCTGGTTCAGCACCAGTGGCCCCTTGAAGACCTTGCGGATTTCGGGGCTGAGCTTGGGCACGTCGCTCTTGCCGAAGGTGCCGTCGGGGCCCTGTTCGCGCAGTTCGAGGAAGGCGATGCCGAGCGCGTCGAGCGCCGCGGCGGCGGGCACGAAGACGCTGGCGGGGTCGCTGTCGTCGGCGCCCTGCGTTTCACCGTTGGGCGACAGGCGGATGCCGGTGCGGCCCGCACCGATCGCATCGGCGACGCGTGCCACCGATTCGCGCATGAAGCGGATGCGGTTTTCCGGGCTGCCGCCGTAATCATCGTCGCGATGGTTGGTGCCGTCACGCAGGAACTGGTCGATCAGATAGCCATTGGCGCCGTGCAGCTGCACGCCATCGAATCCGGCACGGATCGCGTTGCGCGCGGCGGTCGCGTAATCGTCCTGCACGCGGGCGATATCGTCGAGCGTCGCGGCGCGCGCCTCGCCATAGGGGTTCGGCTCCTTGTGATAGGGCGCGCGCGTCGCCGAGGACGACAGCGGCGTCATGCCGATCACGTCGGGGCGCGACAGGCGGCCCATGTGCCAGATCTGCGCGACGATCTTGCCGCCCGCCTCATGCACCGCCGCGGTCACCGGCTTCCACGCCTCGACCTGCTCGTCGGTCCACAGGCCCGGCGCGTTGGGCCAGCCCAGCCCTTCCTGGCTGATGCCGGTGCCTTCGGTGATGATGAGGCCGGCGCTGGCGCGCTGGCGGTAATAGTCGATCATGATCTCGGTCGGCACATGGCCGTCGGTCGAGCGGCCGCGGGTCAGCGGCGACATGAAGATGCGGTTGGCGGCGTGGATATCGCCCAGCTGGATGGGGTCGAAAAGGCTCGGCATGGATGCTCCGTTAGTGGCCTGACGCGGGGAAGATAGGACGCTACAGGGCGGCATGCATCGGCCGGACCCCACAAGAAAAACTGTGCCTGCGCCAACGGTTCCGGTTGCCGCTACGGACACCGCGCCTGCGCTGGGCTTCGTCGCGCTGATCCTGGCGAATATCGCGCTCGCATTCGGGCCGTGGTTCGTGCGGTTGGCCGATGTTGGGCCGGTGGCGGCGGGGTTCTGGCGGATCACGCTGGCGATCCCCTTCCTCGCCGCACTGTCGCTGGCGGCAGGCGCGCGGCCGGTGCGGATGCCGGGCGGACTGTGGCTGCTGATCGCCGTCGGCGGCGTCGCCTTCGCCGCCGATCTGGCGAGCTGGCACCTTGGCATCGTGCGCACGACGATGGCCAATGCGACGCTGTTCGGCAATTCGGCGATCCTGATCTATCCGCTGTACGGGTTTCTGGTCGCGCGCGCCTGGCCGTCGCGGGGACAGGGGATCGCGCTGCTGCTCGCGGCGGTCGGTGCCGGGCTGTTGATGGGCCGGTCGTACCAGGTCGATCCGCGCAACCTGGCGGGCGATCTGCTCTGCATCGTCGCCGGCATCCTCTACACCGTCTATTTCATCATGATGGCCAAGGTGCGCGAAAGGATGCGACCGCTGCCTGCGCTGACGCTGGCGAGCTGCGCGACCGCGCTGCCGCTGCTCGTGTTCGCGGTGTTGCTCGGCGAGCGCGTGTGGCCGGGGCATTGGAGCGCGCTGCTCGGCCTCGCCCTCGTCAGCCAGGTCTTCGGGCAGGGCTGCATGATCTACGCATTGGGCCGCATGTCACCGCTGATCGTCGGCATCGCGCTGCTGATCCAGCCGATCGTCGCCGGCGCTGTGGGCTGGATCGCCTATGGCGAGCGGTTGCAGGGAGCCGATTGGATCGGCGTGGCGTTGGTCGCGGTGGCGCTGGTATTGGTACGCCGCGCCGAGGTTGCACCGACGCGCGCGCGGGCGCAGGAGATGGCGGCATGACCCAGGATACGATCGACACCAGCGACCTGACGCTCGACGAGATTCGCGTGTCGCTCGCCCCCGGCATCGCCGCCAACGCCGCGTTCGACGGCTGGGGCGACGCCGCGCGCGATATGGCGGCCGAGGCGGCGGGGATCGACCGCGACGTCGCGCGACTCGCCTTTTCCGGCGGTGCGGTCGATATGATCGATGCCTGGTTCGCGCACATCGATGCGGCGATGGCGCAGGCGCTCCCGCCCGAACGCCTTGCGACGATGAAGATCCGCGAACGCATCGCCGGGCTGGTCGAGTCGCGGCTCGACGCTTTGGCCCCCGATCGCGAGGCGCTGCGCCGCGCGCTGACCATCCTCGCCATGCCGCAGAATGTCGCGCGCGCGGCGAAGCTCGGCTGGCGCAGCGTCGATACGATGTGGCGCATGGCCGGCGATACCGCAACAGACTATAATCACTACACGAAGCGGACGATCCTACTCGGCGTCTATACCGCGACGATCACGGTGTTTCTGGACGACGACAGCGAGGGGCAGGCCGACACGCGCGCGTTTCTGTCGCGGCGGATCGACGGGATCATGCGGTTCGAGAAGGCCAAGGCGGGGTTCGTCAAGCGCTACGAGCACCGGCCCAGCCTGTCGCGCTTCGTCGGGCGGCTGCGCTATCCGGTGGTGTGAGCACTACGCCACCCCGGACCTGGTCCGGGGGACGGACTGCATGCCGCGCGCCACGTCGCATCCCGATAGGTCGGAGACGCACCCTTTACTCGCCACTGCGTAAATGATAATCACTCGCAGCATGGATATGTCGCGTACGCCATCCCTCGATCTCGTCTCGCTGCCCCGGCGTCAGCCGGCGACGGTGGCGGGGATCGACTGGGCGCGACTCGCCGCGCCCGAGGCGCGGCGGTTGCGCGAACTGGGTTTCGATGAGGGCGTGTCGGTGGAGGTGCTGCACCGCGCCTCGCTGGGCAACGGCCCGATCGCCTGCCGGATCGGGCGGATGACCGTCGCGCTGCGCCGCGCGGTCGCGGGAGCCGTCCACGTCGCGCTGCCGGCCGGCGCCGAATAAGCCGACGCAGACCGTGCATGCAGCCCCGCTGGTGGCGCTGGTCGGCAATCCCAATGCCGGCAAGAGCGCGCTGTTCAACGCGCTGACGGGCGCGCGGCAGAAGGTCGGCAATTATCCCGGCGTCACCGTCGAGCGGCATTCGGGCCGGCTGGTGCTGGACGATGGTCGCCCGGTCGAGCTGATCGACCTGCCCGGCGCCTATAGCCTCGAACCCTCCAGTCCCGACGAACGCGTGACGCGCGACGTCGTCACCGGCGCGAGCAGCCTGGAACGCCTGCCCGACGCGCTGGTCGTGGTGGTCGACGCGGCCAATCTCGACAACCATCTGCGATTCACTTTGCAGCTGATCGCGCTCGGCCTGCCGGTGGTCGTCGCGCTCAACATGGTCGATCTTGCCGAACGTGACGGGCTGACGCTCGACGCGGCGGTGCTGGAGCGCGAGCTGGGCGTGCCGGTGATCGCGACCGTCGCGGTGCGCAAGCGCGGGCTGGACGGCCTGCGGGCGGCGCTGGGATCGATCCTGGTCGGCGGCGCGGCGACGCGCCTGCGCCCCTCGGATGGCAGCATCGATGACGATATCGTGACGCTGCAACGCCGCGCGCGACAGATCGCCGCGGCGGCGACGGTGTCGGAGACGGCGGGACGACGCTGGGCGCACGCGCTCGACGCGGTGGCGCTGCACCCGGTCGCGGGGCCGCTGCTGCTGGTGACGATCCTGTTCGTGATGTTCCAGGCGGTGTTCACCTGGGCGTCCGTACCCGCCGACGCGATCGATGCGGGCTTCGGCGCGCTGCAGAATGCGATCAAGAGCGCGATGCCCGACGGCTTCGTCCGCTCGCTGCTGACCGACGGGCTGATCGCCGGCGTGGGCGCGGTGATCGTCTTCCTGCCGCAGATCCTGATCCTGTTCCTCTTCATCCTCGTGCTCGAATCGTCGGGCTATATGGTCCGGGCGGCGTTCCTGATGGACCGGTTGATGGCGACCGTCGGCCTGTCGGGACGCGCGTTCATTCCTCTGCTGTCGAGCTTCGCCTGCGCCGTTCCCGGCATCATGGCGACGCGCGTGATCGACGACGAGAAGGACCGGCTGACCACCATCCTCATCGCGCCGCTGATGACGTGCAGCGCACGCTGGCCGGTCTATACCCTCATCATCGGCGCGATGATCCCCAACACGCCGCTGCTGCCCTTCGTGCGGTTGCAGGGTGTGGTGATGTTCGGGCTGCTCATCACCGGCATCGCCGGCGCCTATGTCGCGGCGCTGATCCTGCGGCGTACCGTCACCAAAGGCGCCTCGTCGGGCTTCATGATGGAAATGCCCAAATATCAGATGCCGCGGATGCGCGACGTCGCGCTGGGGCTGTGGCAGCGCGCGGTGATCTTCCTGAAGCGCGCGGGCACGATCATCGCGGCGACGACCGTGGTGCTGTGGCTGCTGCTCAGCTTCCCCAAACCGCCCGAGGGCAGCGGGATCAGTCCGGTCGACTATTCGGTCGCCGGCCGGATCGGCCATGGCATCGAATATGTCGTCAAGCCGATCGGCTTCAACCGCGACATCGCACTGGCGCTGCTGCCGGCGATGGCGGCGCGTGAAGTCGCGGTGTCGGCGATCGGCACCGTCTATGCGATCGACGACAAGGACGGCAGCGGCACCGACCGCATCACCGACCAGATCCGCGGCCGCTGGACGCTGCCGACCGCGCTCGCGTTCCTGATGTGGTTCGTCTTCGCACCGCAGTGCATCAGCACGATCGCCGTGACCCGGCGCGAGACGAACGGGTGGAAGTGGCCGCTGTTCATGGTTGGCTATTTGTTCGCTGCGGCGTACATCATGGCCGGCATCACATACTGGTTGGCGGTATTCGCCGGTCTTTAGTGAGGCACGGCAGGGGTCCAACCTTGCTGAACTGCGTAGGACCCGGTCCTTCTGGCCAGAAGCGATTGTCCCTTCCACCGGACAACCTGCACTCGGGTCCTACGCCACCTTCTGGTATCCTCTTCTGCTCCACCGAGCAAATCGAACTATCATCGGAGTCGTCGTTTCGTGGCAGGCAGCGTCAACAAGGTCATTCTGGTCGGCAACCTGGGGCGCGACCCCGAAAGCCGCAGCTTCCAGAACGGCGGCAAGGTGGTCAACCTGCGCATCGCCACGTCCGAATCGTGGAAGGACCGCAACAGCGGCGAGCGCAAGGAAAAGACCGAATGGCATTCGGTCGCGATCTTCAACGAAGGCCTCGCCAACGTCGCCGAGCGATTCCTGCGCAAGGGGTCGAAGGTCTATATCGAGGGCCAGCTCCAGACCCGTAAGTGGCAGGACCAGAACGGTCAGGACAAATATTCGACCGAGATCGTGCTGCAGGGCTTCAACAGCGTGTTGACCATGCTCGACGGCCCCAATGGCGGCCAGGGCGGCGGCGGTGGCGGCCGTAGCGGTGGCGGCAACGACTGGGGCGGCGGCGACGACTTCGGTGGCGGGTCGAGCGGCAGCTACGGCGGCGGCAGCCGCGGCGGTTCGTCTGGTGGGGCATCCGGCGGCGGCCGTGGTGGCTTCGGCGGCGGGCAGAGTGGTGGTCCGGGCGGCGGCTTCGCCGACGATCTCGACGACGACGTGCCGTTCTGAGCCGTCGTTCAGCGATGACACCCGTCTGTGAACCGGCGAGCGAGACGCGCCGGGCCGAAGCTCTCGCCGCGCACGACCCGCAGTCGCTGCGCGACGATGCCGCGCTCAGCCGGATCACGGACTTTGCCGCGGCCCTGTGCGACGCGCCGATCGCGCTGATCAGCCTGGTCGAGGCGACGCGCCAGACCTTCCTGTCGCACACCGGCGTCGACATGACCGAAACGCCGCGCGACACGTCCTTCTGTGCGTTCGCCATGATGGAACACGGCATCACCGTGGTGCCGGACGCGACGCGCGATACGCGCTTTTCCGCCATGTCCCTGGTGACGGGTGAGGCGCACATCCGCTTCTATGCCGGCGCACCTCTGGTCGCCGACGACGGCGTGCCGCTGGGGTCGCTGTGCGTGCTCGACACCCGGCCACGGCCCGAGGGGCTGACCCCGCTGCAACGGCAAGGGCTGGAAACGCTGGCGGAGGCGGTGATGGCCCGGCTGCGCGACAGCCGCGATGCCGCCACGTGGCGCCGCACCGATCGCGACACGCGCCAACGCCTGTCCGACAGCGAGGATCGCTTCCGCACGCTGGCCGACACCATGCCGCAGATGGTGTGGTCGACGCTGCCCGACGGATTCCACGATTATTACAACGCGCGCTGGTACGAATTTACCGGCGTGCCGGACGGATCGACCGATGGCGAGGGATGGAACGACATGTTCCATCCCGACGATCAGGCCCGCGCATGGGAGATATGGCGCCACTCGCTGGAAACGGGCGCGCCGTATCAGATCGAATATCGCCTGCGCCATGCCGACGGCACCTATCGCTGGGTCCTGGGCCGAGCCCTGCCGATCCGCGACACGGACGGGCAGATCACGCGCTGGTTCGGCACCTGTACCGACATCCACGAACAGAAACTGGCGCTACACGAGCGCGAACTGATCAGCCAGGAACTGTCGCACCGGATCAAGAACATCTTCTCGGTGATCTCCGGCCTGATTTCGTTCGCGGCGCGCGCGCGACCCGAGTTCGCGCCGGCCGCCGCCGATCTGCGTGACCGGATCATCGCGCTGGGGCGCGCCCATGATTTCGTACGGCCACACAGCCCCAACTCGCGGCCCGCGATGCAGCAGAATTCGCTGCACGGCCTGCTCAGCGAGTTGTTCGAACCGTATCGGCGTGGGGACTATCAGCCGATCACGGTCAGCGGCGATGCGGTCACGATCGACGATCGCTCGGCCACCCCGCTCGCGCTGCTGTTCCACGAGCTCGCCACCAACGCGATGAAATATGGCGCCCTGTCGAGCGAGGACGGTGCCGTCGACGTCACCGTCGCGCGCGACGACGCGGACGTCGTGCTGTGCTGGAGCGAACGCGGCGGCCCCTCGGTCGCCGCGCCGGATGGGCCGCACGGTTTCGGCAGCCAACTGATCGAACTGTCCGCCGTGCGGCAGCTGGGCGGGGTGGTGACGCGCGAATGGAAGGCGGAAGGACTGGTCGTAACGGTCCGCGTGCCGATCGCGACGCTGAACCGCGCTTAGGCCTGACGGCTCGAATCGAGCAAAACGATATCGTCGTTGGCGGCGGGAGACCGCCCCTCCGCCGCGAGAGCCGCCGCAGCGAGGATCGCCGATTCACTGAACGGTTTGCGGATATAGCCCAGCGCGCAGTCTCGCCCGCAATCGATCTGTGCCGGATTGGCGGTGACGAAGACGACTTTCACGCCATAATCGCGCGCGATCTGTTCCGCGATACGCGGGCCGGTCGGCCCGTCGCGCAGGTTGACATCGACGAAGGCGAAGCCGCAACCCGGTGCCGCCTGCAACGCACTTTCCGCATCCGCGGCGATGCCGGCAACCTGATAGCCACCATCGACCAGGATACGCTCCAAGTCGAGGGCGACAAAAATCTCATCCTCGACGATTAGTGCGGTTTTGGTCATCATCCATCCTGGCTCGGAGGCGAGAAACCGCTTTCACATAGGTTTGTTCCGAACCGCACAGGTTTATGTCCGATACGGACGTGCGCCGTCAACGCCGCAACAGAAAAACCGCATGCTGTGCCAGCAGGTTGGCCGCTGCCGAACTGCGTTGTCGGTCACCCGACAGAAACCATGCCCCCTCCACGGTCACGCCGCGCGCTTTCAGAAAGGCGCGAAAGTCGTCGATCGTGACGTGATGGATGTTGGGGGTGTCATACCATTGTTCGGGCAATTGCCGCGTCACCGGCATCCGACCACCCCACAGCAGCGACAGGCGGATGCGCCATTGCGCGAAATTGGGGAAGCTGACGAAGGCGCGCCGGCCGATACGGAGCAGATGATCGAGCACGACGTCAGGTGCTCGCGCGGTCTGCAGCGTCTGGCTGAGGATCGCATAGTCGAAGCTGCGATCGGGATAGGCAGCGAGGTCGATATCAGCGTCGCCCTGGATCACCGACAGCCCGCGCCCCACCGCCGCCGCGACATTGCCCGCGTCGAGCTCCAGCCCGCGCGCGTCGCAGCCCCGCTGGTCGCGCAGCGCCGCCATCAGCGCGCCGTCGCCGCAGCCGATGTCGAGCACGCGCGATCCCTGCGCAACATGGCCGGCGATGACGGCGAGGTCGGGGCGCAGCGTCATGACGCCGTCTTCAACAGCGCGGCGGCCGCGGGCGACAGACGCTCCATGAAGCGATCGGGGCGGAGCAGCGCGTGGAAGCCGAGCGCCTCGTACACGCCATGTGCGTCAGCGGTGACAAGGCCAATGCGGCGGATGCCGGCAAAGGCGGGATGGTCGACGAACCAGCCGACCATACGCCGCCCCAGCCCCTGCCCCCGCGCCGCTTCGTCGATCCAGACATCGGCGATCCAGGCGAAGGTCGCGTGATCGGTGATCGCGCGGGCGAAACCCACCTGCTCGCCGCCAGCGTAGGCACCCAGGCAGTGCGAGCCGGCGATGGCGCGTTCGACCAACGCCCGGTCGATCCCCGGCGACCAATAGCTCGATGCGAGCCAGCCATGGATTCGCGCGACATCCAGGCGGCCCTTGTCGTCGTCGAGGTCGATCCCAAGGTCCATCATCGCCCGCCTTTCAGGAAACCGTCGATCACGCGGTTCATCTCCGGCGCGTCGAGCAGGAAGGCGTCGTGGCCATAGGGGCTGGACAGCTCGACAAAGCTGACCGGTGCGCCGGCAGCGTTGAGCGCGGCGACGATGTTGCGCGATTCCTGCGTCGGATACAGCCAGTCGGTATCGAAACTGACCAGGCAGAAGCGCGTCGCCGGCCCTCGAAAGGCGTTGGCGAGCAGGCCGCCATGTTCCTCAGCCAAATCGAAATAGTCGAGCGCGCGGGTGATGTAGAGGTAGCTGTTGGCGTCGAACCGGTCGACGAAGGCGAGGCCCTGATGGCGCAGATAGCTTTCGACCTGGAAATCGGCGTCGAAGCCGAAACTCTTGGCGCCGTCCTGCTTGCCCGGGCGCGCCTGCAACCGGCGGCCGAACTTTTCGGTGAGGCCGGCTTCGGACAGGTATGTGATGTGCGCGGCCATGCGCGCGACGGCGAGGCCGGCGGCGGGGGGATCGTCGTCATAATAATCGCCGCCGCGCCATTTGGGATCGGCCATGATCGCCTGGCGGCCGACTTCGTGGAAGGCGATATTCTGCGCAGAGTGGCGGGCGGTCGAGGCGATCACCACCGCCGCGGCGACGCGGTCCGGGAAGGTCGCCGCCCAGCTGAGCGCCTGCATGCCCCCCATCGAGCCGCCGACCACCGCCTTCAGCCGGGCGACGCCGAGATGGTCGAGCAGCATGGCCTGCGCACGCACCATGTCGCGGATGGTGATGACCGGGAAGGCCATGCCCCAGGGGCGCCCCGTGGCGGGATTGATGCTCGCCGGGCCGGACGAGCCCATGCAGCTGCCGATGACGTTCGAACATATGACGAAATCGCGCGCCGGATCGATCGGCTTGCCGGGGCCGACCAACCGCGTCCACCAGCCGGGCTTGCCGGTGCGCGGATGGGTGGAGGCGACGTACTGATCCATCGTCAACGCATGGCAGATCAGGATCGCGTTGCCGCCATCGGCATCGAGCGTGCCGTACGTTTCGTAGGCGATCTCGACCGGCGACAGCAACGTGCCGCCATCGAGGCGCAGTGGCCCCGGCAGCGTCGCCTGTCGCCCGCAGCCGAACCGCATATCCTCGCTCATGGGCGCATCGCTACGGCGGGGCGCGCGTGGAAGCAAGTTGTCAACGTCGCCGCCGCCCCGCTAAGGCTCGCGGCCATGTCGGACACCACAACCGCCCCCGCCCCGAAGCCCTGGATCCTGGGCATCGCCCCCTACATCCCCGGTCGCGCCACCAGTGAGGACGGCCGCAAGGTCGTCAAGCTGTCGTCGAACGAGAATCCGTTCGGTACGCCCGAGGGCGCGCGGGCGGCGTATCGCGACGCGGCGGGGCATCTGGAGCGTTATCCCGACGCCGCGGCGGTCGACCTGCGCGGCGCGCTTGCCAGCCATTACGGCGTCGAGGCGGAGCGACTGATCTATGGCACCGGGTCGGACGAGGTGTTGCACCTGGCCGCCGGCACCTTCGCCGGGCCGGGCGACGAGATCATCCACGTCCGCTACGGCTTTGCGGTGTACGAGATCGCGACGCGGCGCGTGGGCGCGACGCCGGTGATCGTCGCCGATCGCGACTATGCGACCGATGTCGACGCGATCCTGGCCGCCGTGACCGAGAAGACCAAGGTCGTGTTCGTCGCCAACCCGAACAATCCGACGGGCACCTATACCACCCGCGAGGAGATCGCGCGGCTCCACGCCGGGCTGCCCAAGTCGGTGCTGCTGGTACTCGACCAGGCCTATACCGAATATCTGGAGCCGGAGGACGACGACAGCGGGCTGGAGCTGGCACGCACGCAGTCCAACGTGCTGGTGACGCGCACCTTCTCGAAGATCTTCGGTCTCGCGTCCGAGCGGGTGGGCTGGGGCTATGCGTCGGCGGAGATCATCAATGCGATGCACCGCATCCGCGCGCCCTTCGCATTCAGCATCGGGGCGCAGGCCGCCGCGACCGCGGCGCTGAACGATGCGGCCTTCGTCGCGCACAGCCGCGAACACAATCGCCAGTGGCGCGGGTGGTTCAGCGAACAGGTCGACGCGCTGCCGGGCCTGCGCGCGGTGCCGAGCAAGGCCAATTTCGTGCTCGTGCTGTTCGAGGGCGGCCTCTCCGCCGAGGACGCGTACAAGGCGCTGATGGCGGCGGGCTATGCGACGCGCTGGCTGCCCGGCCAGGGACTGCCCCATGGCCTGCGCATCACGATCGGCACCGAAGAGGAAATGCGCGCGGTGGTCGACGTGCTGCGCGCCGAGGTGGAAAAGGCGGGCTGATGCTGCCTTTCGCACGCGTCACGATCATCGGGCTGGGGCTGATCGGCTCGTCGGTGGCGCGCGCGGTGCGGGCCACGATGCCGACGGTACGGATCACCGGTTACGACGCCTCGCCCGAGGTGCGCAGCATCGCGGAGCGGATCGAGCTCGCTGACGATATCGCCGACACGGCAGGCGCGGCAGTGATCGACGCCGACCTCGTGATGCTGTGCGTGCCGGTCGGCGCGATGGGTGCGGTCGCGGCGGAATTCGCCGACGACCTGCCCGCCGATGCGATCGTCAGCGACGTGGGCGGGTCGAAGGAGAGCGTGCTTGCCGCGTTGCGGGCCGTGTTGCCGGAGGCGACGATCGTGCCCGGTCATCCGGTCGCGGGCACCGAGCATAGCGGGCCCGAGGCGGGCTTTGCGACGCTGTTCCGCGGGCGCTGGTGCATCCTGACCCCCGAAGAGGGCACGGCAGAAGCGCCGACGCTGCGGCTGCGCGCGTTCTGGGAGGCGCTTGGCGCGCAGGTCGAGGTGATGACACCCAAGCATCACGACCTGGTGCTGGCGGTGACCAGCCATGTGCCGCACCTGATCGCCTATTCGATCGTCGGCACCGCGAGCGACCTGGAAGAGGTGACGCAGAGCGAGGTCATCAAATTTTCGGCGGGCGGCTTCCGCGACTTCACCCGCATCGCCGCGTCCGACCCGACGATGTGGCGCGACGTGTTCCTGAACAATCGCGAGGCGGTGCTGGAGATCCTGCAACGGCTGACCGAGGACGTGACGATGCTGCAACGCGCGATCCGCTGGGGCGACGGCGACCAGTTGTTCGACCTCTTCACCCGGACGCGGGCGATCCGCCGGTCGATCATCGAACAGGGGCAGGACGACGCCAAGCCGGACTTCGGGCGGAGCCACTGAGCGTTCCGCTTACGGCGACGTGGACACCATGAGCACCTGAACGGAAACGATCGAGACCTATCGTTTCAATTTCTGTCGGGATGAGACGGAGCTATCCCTCCGTCATTGCGAGCGTAGCGAAGCAATTCAGGGCGTCCTGGTCCGGCTCTGGATTGCTTCGCTACGCTAGCAATGACGAGTTGGGGGATGTAGCCGGCAACCCGATCCTACACGTCCAGCACGTTGATCGCCGTATGGACACGCGCCTCGATCTCGTCGCGGGGCAGGCCGGCAGGGATGACGTCGCCGATGCGGATCGTCACCACGCCCGGGCGCTTGGGCCCGTGCCGGGGCCAGACGCGGCCCGTGTCGAGCGCGATCGGCACGCACGGCATGGCCAGCGCCCGGTAGAGGCCGGCGAAACCCGATTGCAGCGGCGGCCGCTCACCCGGCGCGACGCGCGTGCCCTCCGGATAGATCAGGATCGAGCGGCCTTCCGCCTTCAGCGCCTTGGCATCGCGCATCATCGCGCGCAGCGCGCTCGCCGACGCCTCGCGATCGGCGACGATGCCGCCATATCGCAGCGCCGCCCAACCCCAGAAGGGGATGCGGCTGAGTTCGCGCTTGATGACCATCGCCGGGCCGCCGAGCAGCAATTGCAGCTCCAGCGTTTCGAACATCGCCTGGTGCTTGGCGGCGTAGAAGACGGGCCCTGCCGGGCGCTGCCCCTCTACGACGACGCGGATGCCCATGATGGTGCGATAGAGCAGCCGGTGCATGCGCGCCCAGACATGCGCATGCCGCATCACCGCGCGCCGGCCGAACAACGCAGAGATAGGCACCGCCAGCACGATCGGCACCGACAGGCCGTAGAAGAACAGCGAAAACAGCAACGTGCGCAGGCGGTTCATGCCCCGATCCCCAGCCACAGCGCGACGCGGCGCAGCAGCAGCTTGTTATATTCGTTGACGAGCGTGCCGAGCCGCGGCGTGCTGGGCACGCCATCCCCCATCACGATGACGCCCGGCCCCAGCACCGCCGCCAGTTCCATCCGCGCGCGCGGCACGTGCCAGTCGGAGGTGACGAGGCGGACGGTGCGATAGCCGTGGGTCTTGACCCAGGCGGCGGTTTCCTCGGCGTTCGAGCGCGTGTCGACGGCGTCGGCGCCCAGATCGATGCAGCAGGCAAAGAGCTTCGGCGAGGTGTGATAGGTGCGGGCGAGGTCGATCGGCCGCACCCCGGGCGCGACGCCGGTGACGAGCATCCGTCGCGCCTGCCTGGCCTGCAGCAGCGCGATGCCGCGATCGATCCGCCCCGCGCCGCCGGTCGGCACGACGATCGCGTCGGTGGTGTTGCCGGTGAGCGGCGGCGGCAGCAGCAGCATGAAAGCGGCAAAGCCCAGGCACCAGCCGAGCGCGGCGAACCCCATCAGCCGGACGATCATAGCAGGCGCCCCGTCACAGGATGCGCCTCAGCGCCGCCACGATCGTGACCCGCGCGATGACGGTCGCGAGCAGGACGAAGCCGACCGGCAGCAGGACCAGCAACGCCCAGTCGCTGAAGGACAATGTGATGCCGCTGAGCAATTGAGATCCCAGCGCCGCGACGCGCGTGGCGAGGAACAACAGCATGGCGAGCGCAGCGACGCTGCCCGCCACCCCGCCGATCGCCGCATCGAGCGCGAGGCGGCGCTGGAAGAGCCGCGCGACCTGCACGTCGGTGGCGCCGAGCATGTGCATCACCTCGATCGTCGCGCGATGCGTCTCCAGACCTGCGCGGGCCGCCAGGACGACGACCGCGCCGGTCGCCGCCAGCATCAGCGCCACGAGGCCGAGCGCAAGCCAGGTCAGCGTGTCGAGGAAGCTGCCGACCGGCGACATCCAGCGCTGGTGCCGGTCGATCCGCGCCGTCGCGCTGATATCGTGAACCGCTGCGACGATCCGGCCGGCGTCGGCGCCGTCGGCGAGGTCGACGTCGATCATCGCGGGTACGGGCAGATCGGGATCGGCGTCGCTGCGCCCCAGCCACGGTTCGAGCAGGCGCATCAGCTCGGCGCGCGGCACCGGCGTCGCGCGGCGCACGTCGGGCAGCGCGCGCAGCACGGCGAGGATCCGTGCGGCGACCGCGTCGCGCGCGACCGGGCTGCCATCGACCACCTGCACCGTCAGCCGCCCGGCGAGCTGGCGTTCGAGCGCCGTCGCCGACTGGCGCGTGCCGAGGCCGAGCGCGGCGGCGAGCAGGGTGAGGAACAGCATGATCGCCATCACCCCAGTCATCGCGCGAAAGCCGCCCGCCTCGTCCAACACGCGGCGGTCGGCGCGATTGGTGCCGCCCGCGCTCATGCCAGCCCCTTCAGCGTCGGGGGGTAGCGGAGCGAGCCGGTGGGATCGAGCAGCTGCCCCTTGTCGAGCCGCATCATCTGCGCGCCCGCGACGCGGCTGAGCAGGTGCAGGTCGTGCGTGGCAACGACGACGGTGGTGCCCAGTTTGTTGAGCGATTCGAACAGATGGATCAGGCGATCGGCCATGTCGGGATCGACGTTGCCGGTCGGTTCGTCCGCCACCAGCACTTCCGGGCGGCCGATCACCGCGCGGGCGATGGCGACGCGCTGCTGCTCGCCGCCCGACAGCGTCGCGGGCCGCGCGCCGGCACGGTCGGCCAGCCCGACCCAGGCGAGCATTTCGCGCACCGGTTGTTCGATATCGGCCTCCTCCACCCCGGCGACGCGCAGGGGCAGCGCGATATTGTCCCAGGCGGTCAGGTGCGGGACCAGCCGGAAATCCTGGAAGACGACGCCGATGCGGCGGCGAAATCCGGGCAGCCGCGCGCGCGGCATCGTCACCGCATCCTCGCCGAACAGGCGGATGATGCCGCGGCTGGGGCGCTGCGCCAGATACAGGAGCTTCAGCAGCGAGGTCTTGCCGGCGCCGCTTGCCCCGGTCAGGAAATAGAAGGCGCCGCTGGTCAGCGTGAAGCTGATATCGGACAGCGTTTCCTGCCCGGTGCCGTACCGCAGCCCAACATTTTCGAACTGCACGATATTTGCCATGCGCCTGGCCGCAACCGCTCCATCTAGGTGCCAAGGGCCGTCAGCGGCCGTGTTCGGTCAAGCCTTCGCATGGCGACGCCGCGGCTTCAAGCTTGCCACGCAGGCGGCGTACGTGCTTACAATCGCGGCTATCCCGCGGAGGTCTCTTCCCCGCACGGCCATCTGTCGTAAAGCGTCGCGCATGATCCTCGAATGTCCCGAATGCAGCACCCGCTATCTGGTGCCCGACAGCGCGATCGGGGTGGAGGGCCGCACCGTACGCTGCGCCAATTGCCGGCACAGCTGGTTCCAGGAACCGCCGGTGCCCGAGGCAGAGGCGCTTACCCCACCCGCGCCCCCGCCCCCTCCTCCTCCGCCGCCGCCGCCCGTCATGGCGGACCAGCCGCGCTTCGACCTGCCCGATGCGCCCGACGAGGAGGCGCCGCCGCCATTCCTGGAGCCCGCGGTGCTGCCCGGTGCGCGCGTCGCCGCGCCCGAGCCGGTCGTTGCCGCGCCCGATTACGACGCCTTCGCGCATCGCCCGCCGTTCCGGCCGCGCCGCAACGCGCTGCGCCGTTGGACGGTGATCGCGGTGCTGGTCGGGCTGCTGCTGATCGCCGGGATCGGCGCGATCCTGTTCGTCGGCGCGCCGGGATTGCTCGCGCGCGTCGGCCTGCCGGTCGGCACCGACGAATCGCCGCTGCGGCTGAAGGACAATCCGATCGAGCGGCGCGAGCTGGAAAACGGATCCGAACTGTTCGCGGTCAGCGGGCAGATCACCAACCCGTCGTCCGAAAAGCAGCGCGTGCCGGATATCCGTGCCGAGCTGCGCGATGCCCAGGGCCGCATCGTCTACAGCTGGACGATCAATCCGCAGCAGCGGACGCTGAACCCGGGGGCGTCGATCGACTTCAATTCGGCCAAGCTGGACGTGCCGTCCAATTCGAAGCGGCTGGAGCTCAGCTTTGCCGGCGAAGCCGCCAACCCATAAGCGCGAACCGGCCGCCGTGCAGCAGCGCGGCGGCCACCATGCCGAGGCCCGACGCCCAGACCAGCGCCATCGGCCCCATCCCCTGATGTACCAGCCACCAGCCCAGGCCGCCCGACACGATGAAATAGGCGAAAATGCTGTTGACCCCCGCCGCCACCTGATCGCCGAGGCTGCGCAAGGCGTACATCAGCACGACCTGGATACCGTCGAAGACGATGAACGGCGCCCAGACCGCCAACATCGCGGTGCCGAGGACATGGACGGGTGCCGTTGCCGGGAACAGCGCGACGATTCCCGGCGCGGTCGCCCGTAAGATCAGCATCAGCAGGCCGAGCGCACCGATCGCCAGCCCGACCGCGATCAGCGTGCGAGGGATGGCGGCGGCCGGCTGCCCCTCCCCCACCGCATTGCCCGCACGCACCCCCGCCGCCGATCCCAGTCCGATCGCGATGGCGAAGGTGACGTTGTGGATCGAAAAGACGATCTGAAAGGCATGGGCGGCGACGTCGCCCAATTGCGTCGACAGCGCGATCAGGATCGAAAAGCCGGCAAGCTCCAGCCCCGAGGCGATCGCGGGGACGAGGCCGAAGGCGGCGAGCGCCACGACACCGCGCGGCACGCCGGCCCAGGCGGCACGGTCGGTGCGCCGCACCTCACGCTCCCGGGCGCGCGGCAGGGTGAGTGCGCTCGCCACCATTCCGGCGGCGCCGAGCAGCGAAGCGATGCTGGTCGCGAGCGCCGCCCCCACCGCCCCCAATGCCGGCAGGCCGAGATGCCCTGCCGACAGCGCCCAGGCGAGCACGGCGTTGACCGGCAGCACCGACAGATTGACCGCGGCGACGCGGCCGGGGCGGCTGACCCCTTCGAGGAAGAAGGCGGCAGCGACGTTCACCAGCTGGAACGGAAAGGCGATGGCAAAGGCGCGGACGACGCGCGCGCTTTCGTCGATCCGGTCCGCCGCGACGCCGACCAGCGCGAGCAGGGGTTCGGCGGCAACCAGGAACAGCCCGCCGATCGCGACGCCGAGCAGCAGCCCCAGCACCAGCCCTTCGCGCAGCACGCCGCCGGTGCGCGGCAGGTCGCCCGCGCCGTCGGCGCGCGAGGCCATCACCAGCACGCCCGACAGCCACGAAAGGCCGGCGACGATGCCGACGAAGCCCAGCGCGCGGCTGGCGCCCAGCGCCGCCACCTCTTCGGTGGCGACGAGACCGACGACCATCACGTCGGTCACCTGCAGCAGCGTCCAGTTGAGGCTGGTCAGCACCACCGGCCAGGCGAGCGCCAGCAGGCGCCGGGTTTCGCCATGGGTCGAAAGAGCTTGGCGGACCGTCATGGCCCCGCGCTACCGGAGTGGGCAGGCCGCGAAAACGAAAAAGGGGCGCTTGCGGAGCATGAAACGCTTTGCTAGGGGCCTGCGCCTGCCAGATGCCGGCTCCGCCCGGTATTCTCATCACGTGCGGCCGTGGCGGAATTGGTAGACGCGCAACGTTGAGGTCGTTGTGGGCGAAAGCCCGTGGAAGTTCGAGTCTTCTCGGCCGCACCACTTTTCGAAAAAATCGCAGAACGCCCGTCGGTCAGGCGGCGCCCAGCCGGCGCAGATAGGCGCGGACCGCGGTCTGGCCGGTGTCGCTGAGCGAGACCTCCATGCGCCGCCGGTCGTGCGGATCGATGACGCGATCGACCAGCTTCAGCTTGTGCAGATGATCGATCCAGCGCTGCGACGTGGTAACGGGCGTGTGCGCGGTGCCGACCAGCGCCTTGACGTTCAGCGTCCGCCGCTCCTCATGCGCGACGAACAGCGCGAGCAGCATGTCCCACGCGGGCTCGTGGAACAGTTCGGCCGGAAAGTGGTCGAAACGCGCCATGCGCTGCGCCAGCAATTGCTTGGCAAGCTCGCGTGCATCGGGTGCCGCCGCCGCCTCATCGCGGTTTGGCCGGTCGTGCGTTTCGTCGCCGGTATCGCCGTGCGCGAGCCGATCCGCGCGCGCGCCAAATTCACTGGCGATGGCCGACAGTTGCGCCGTCAGGTCCTTGACCAGCCCGGCAATGGATTCCCCCGCCATCCGGCGCCCCCCAAAGCGTTGGTTGTCGAGCGCAAATCTATGCGACATCCATCGGGAAACACAAGAAATTCTCGGATAGTTTCATTACCACCGATGCGACCGAAACGCACCAATCGCCATTTTATCGTGAGGCATGCATCCATTTCGGCGGCGACGCGTTTTTGCCCGTCGTGCGCCGTTTCGGCGGACGTGTGAAGGACCCCGGTGCCGCTCCCCCCTTACGCCTGCCTGCGCGCCATCGGTACGGCCGTGCCCGCGAACGATATCCACAATGCCTTCATCGGCTGGGCCAAGGCCCAGGTCGAGCCGCGCCATGCCGCGCTGTTCGATCGCATGGCCGCACGCGCCGGCATCACGCACCGCTGGTCGGTTCTGCCCGGCAGCGCGGGGCACAGCCCCGTCGATGCGGGCGGATTCTATGCGGACGCGCTGCCCGGTACGGCGGCGCGGATGGCGGTGTATGCCGAGGCTGCGCCGGCGCTGGCCCTCGCCGCGATCGACGATCTGGCGACGCGCGTGGAGCTGGACGGCGTAACCCATCTGGTCGTGGCGAGCTGCACCGGCTTCGTCGCGCCGGGAATCGACCAGATCATCGCCGCGCGGCTGGGCCTGCCGACCGCGGAGCGGCTGCTGATCGGATTCATGGGCTGCTATGCCGCAGTGGTCGCGTTGCGCACCGCGCGGCATATCGTCCGGTCCGACCCCGCCGCCCGCGTGCTGGTGGTGACGGTGGAGCTGTCGACGCTGCATCTGCAGGCGACTCACGAGATCGAGCCGCTGCTCGCCATGCTGCAATTCGGCGACGGTGCCGCCGCGGCGCTGGTGACGGGCGCCGATGCGGAGACGCAGGGGCTGACGCTGGAGGCACCCTTTGCCGCGACGCTGCCCGACAGCGAGGCGCTGATCCGCTGGAATATCACCGACACGGGCTTTGCGATGCACCTCGACGGCGCGGTGCCGGGCCGCATCGCCGCAGCACTGCACGATCCCGCGCTGGTCGCGACGCTGACCGACGGGGCGCCGGCGCAGGACCTGTTCTGGGCGGTGCATGCCGGCGGACGATCGATCCTGGATGCCGTGCAGGGCGCGCTGGCGCTCGACGGCACCGCGCTGGCGGCGTCGCGCGCGGTGCTGAGCGACAATGGCAACATGTCGTCGGCGACGCTGATGTTCGTGCTGGCCCGCCTGCTCGCCGCGCCGCCCGCGGTGGATCAGGGTGTCGCACTCGCCTTCGGTCCCGGGCTTGCCGCCGAAGGATTGCGGCTGCGGTTCGTGGCATGACGCTCGCCACCCGTGCCCAGGCGGACGAACTGATGGACGCGGACGATCTGCCCGCGGACGTCTATGCCGCGGTGGTCGCCGACCTTGCCCGCGTCAACGTCGTCACGATGGCGGCGCGACCGACGTTGCGCTTCCTGGCGCGGGCCGCGCGCGGCGCCGATCGGCTGCGCATCCTCGACGTCGGGTTCGGCGACGGCGACATGCTGCGGCGGATCGCGCGCTGGGCGGCGAAGCGGCGGCTGCCGGTCGAGCTGGTCGGTGTCGACCTCAACCCGCGCAGCGAGGCGGCGGCGCGCGCGCATACTTCGCCCGAGCTGCCGATCCGCTGGATCACCGGCGATTATGCCGATCTGGCGGGCGGCGGATGGGATGTGATCCTGTCGAGCCTGGTCGCGCATCACATGACGCACAATCAGCTGATCGCCTTTCTGCGCTTCATGGAGACCGAAGCCAAGCGTGGCTGGCTGGTCAACGACCTGCATCGGCATGGTTTCGCGCATGCGGGCTTCCCACTGCTGGCGCGGATCGCGCGCTGGCATCCGATCGTGCGGCACGACGGCACGCTGTCGATCGCGCGCTCCTATCGCCCAGCCGAATGGCCGCCCCTGCTCGCCGAGGCGGGTATCTCTTATGCGCGGGTATTCCGCGCCTTCCCCTTCCGGCTATGCGTCGAACGGCTGCGCTGATCGTCGGCGGCGGGCCGGCCGGATCGACCGCAGCGATCCGCCTGGCGCGTGGTGGCGTGACGCCGCTGCTGCTCGAGCGGCATGCGGCGGCGGATGCCTTGTGTGGCGGCTTCGTGAGCTGGCGGACGCTCGATCGGCTGAAGGAACTGGGTATCGACGCCGATGCGCTCAACCGCGATCGGCTGACCGAGGTGGTGCTGTTCGCGGGCCAGCGCGTACGGACCACACGCCTGCCCCGCCCCGCCGTCGGCGTGTCGCGGCGGCGGCTCGATACCTTGCTCCGCGAACAGGCGCAGGCGAGCGGCGCGGGGCTGGAGACCGGCGTCACGGTGCGCCGGGTGGAGGGCGATGCGGTGTGGCTGGACGACGGCTGCCCGCTGCGCGGCGACGCGCTGTTCCTCGCCACCGGCAAGCACGACCTGCGCGGCCTCGCCCGGCCGGCGGAGGCGCGCGGCACGGACCCGACGTTGGGCGTGCGCGTGCGGCTGGGCCCGGCACCCGCGCTGGAGCAGGCGCTGCGCGGGCGGATCGAGCTGCACCTGTTCGACCGCGGCTATGCCGGCATCGCCTTGCAGGAGGATGGCAGCGCCAATCTGTGCATGGCGGTCCACCGGTCGCGCCTGCACGAGGCGGGCAGCCTGCCCGCGCTGCTGGACGCACTGGGCGCGGCGCATCCGCGGCTGGGCGAGCGGCTCGCCTATCACGCGTCGGATGCGCCGATCGATGCGATCGCCAACGTGCCCTATGGCTGGCGCGAGCGCGGCGGTGCGGCGGGGCTGTTCCGGCTGGGCGACCAGGCGGGGGTCATCCCCAGCCTAGCTGGCGAAGGTATGGGCATCGCGCTGGCGAGCGGGATCAGCGCCGCGGACGCCTGCCTGCGCGACGGCCCCGCGGGATCGGCGGCGTGGCAGGCACGGTTCGCGCGGCAGCTGATCCGGCCAATGACGGTCGCAGGCGCGATCCGGACGCTGGCGGAGCGGCGCTGGGCGGCCCTGGGCGTGGCGTTGGCGCCGCCCGGGCTCATCGGACTCATCGCCAGCGCGACGCGGGTGGCGGGCTGAGCCGCCACCGGTCGCAGCGTCCGCGCAAATCGGCGCGGCACGATGCGCGCGTGCTTGTGACCCGCCCCGGAAGCGCGTAATCGCGGGCCCCTCCATGGCTCGTGCGCGCACCTCCCGCTCCGCTCCCGCCCCCCGCTCTCGTTGGCGCCGGCGGATCGTCGTTACCCTCCAGATTCTGATCGGTCTCGGCATCCTCGCCTTCGGCGCGCTGGTGATCGCGGTCTATGTCGCGCGCTCGCAGCTGCCGAGCTTCGACGAGCTGAAGAGCTCGCCCAACGGCCAGATGATCCGCGTCCATGCCGCCGACGGCAGCATCATCGCCTCGCTGGGGCCGAGCTACGGCGAATGGCTGCCCTATGCGCAGATCCCCAGGATCATGCGGCAGGCGACCGTCGCGGTCGAGGATCGCCGGTTCCGCGGGCATCCGGGCGTCGACCCGATCGGCATCGCGCGGTCGGTGCAGGTCCGCTTCGAACGCGGACGCTGGGTGCAGGGCGGGTCGACGATCACGCAGCAGCTGGCGCGCAACGTCTTCCTGAACAACCAGAAGAAATTCGGGCGCAAATTCCGCGAATGGATCCTGGCGCTCGCGCTGGAACGCAAGTTCAGCAAGGACGAGATCCTCGAGCTGTACCTCAACAAGATGTATTACGGCGGCGGCACCTATGGCATCGACGCCGCGAGCCGGAAGTTCTTCGGCCATGGCGCGAATCACCTGAGCATCGGCGAGGCCGCGGTGATCGCCGGGCTGGTGAAGGCGCCGTCCAATTACTCGCCGACCGCCGATGCCGAGGCCGCGCGCGGCCGCGCCGGGGTGGTGCTGCAACAGATGGTGCGCGCAGGCGACATCACCGAGGCGCAGGCGCAGGCGGCGGACGTCGCCGACCTGAAGCTGACGCCCGAACGCCAGCAGAACAGCGCGCGCTACTTCACCGACTGGGCGCTGCCGCAGCTCGATACGCTGATCGACGAGACCAGCGCGCCGCTGGAGGTGTGGACGACGCTGGACCCCGCGATGCAGCGCGAGGCGGATGCGGCGATTCGCGCCAATGCGCCGAACGGCGTGCAGGGCGCGCTGGTCAGCCTGGATCGCGACGGCGGCGTGCGCGCGATGGTCGGCGGCAAGGATTACGTCACCTCGATCTACAACCGCGCGACGCAGGCGGTGCGCCAGCCGGGATCGGCGTTCAAGCTGTTCGTCTATCTCGCCGCACTGGAGGCGGGTCATAAGCCCGAGGATACGATCGTCGACGAACCCGTGACGATCGACGGGTGGAGCCCGCGCAACGATTCGCGGCGCAACTCCGGCCCGGTCAGTCTGCGCACCGCCTTCGCCTATTCGCTGAATACGGTGGCGGCGAAGCTGGGGCAGGAAGTGGGCTTTTCCACCATTGCCGCGATGGCGCGCCGCTTCGGCATCACGACGCCGATCAACACGCATCCCGCGATGGTGCTGGGGACCAGCGATGTGCGGCTGATCGACATGACCAGCGCCTTCGCCAGCGTCGCCAACAAAGGCGTTGCGGTGACGCCCTATGGCATCACCCGCGTCACCGCGAACGGCCAGACGATCTACAGCCACGAGGTAGATCGCAGCCGCGTCCTCGTCGCGCCCTATGTCGCGGCCGAGATGATCGACCTGTTGCAGACCGCGGTGAACACCGGCACCGGCCGCGCCGCGCAGATCGGCCGGCCGGTCGCGGGCAAGACCGGCACCACCACCTCGCTGAAGGACGGCTGGTTCCTGGGCTTCTCGAGCGGGCTTACCACCGGCGTGTGGATGGGCCGCGACGACGCCAAGCCCGTCGCCGGGCTGCACGGCGGCACCGCGCCGGCCAAGGCGTGGGCGGCGTTCATGAAGCCCGCCACCGCCAACCGGCCGATCGAGCAGTTCGACACGCAGGTCACCCTGCCCGACTGGCAGCTGGAGCCGGATGAGGAGGCCTATTACGGCCAGCCCGACGATGGCTCTGCGGGCGCGCCGATGGTCGACCCGGATGGCAATCCGCTACCCCAGGCGCCGCGCGAAAGCGATCCGCAGGCGCAGGGCGAACCGGCGGACGGCGGCGCCCCCGACACGCCGCCGCAGCAGCAGCTCAACGACCTGATCGACCGCGTCACCGGCCGCGATGCGCCGTCGCGCGATCCGGCGCCGCGTGACGGCGCGCGGGACGGGCAGCGTGTGCCCTCCGCCACCGCTCCGTCGCGGCAGGGCCCGCCGCCGCGCGATGGCTATCTGCCGCCGCGCGCGCCGCTACAGCGCCCGGTTCAGGACGATCGCCCGACCCAGTGAAGCCCCGCGCCGTGCGTGCGCAGCCAGGCGCGCGCCGGAGTCGGATCGCCGTCGTACAGCTGCGCGACCAGCGCATGGAAGGCGGGGCCGTGGTTCATGTGGACGCGGTGCGCGACCTCATGCGCCACCGTCGCGCGGCGCACCCAGCCCGGCGCCAGAATCAGTCGCCAGCTGTAGCGGATGACGCCGTCGACGGCGCAGCTGCCCCAGCGCCCACGCGCATCGCCGATCGCGACCTTCGTCACGATCACCCCCGCGCGTTGCGCATAATAGGCCGTGTCGTCGGTCAGCTGGGCGAGCGCGGTGCGCTTCAGCCACGTCTCGACGCGGCGCGGCAGCGTGTCGAGTGGGCCGGATAGCGACAGCGTGTCGCCCACCACCTCGACCCGTCGGCGGCTACCCGGCTGCCAGTCGATGGTCAGCGGCTGGTCGGCGACGGTCAGCACCATGCCCGGCGCATAGGGCCGCGCGGACGGTAGCCGCGCCTGCTGTTCGGCGATCCAGTCCGCCTTGCCGCGCGCCCAGGCGAGTGCGGGCTTCAGCGCAGCGCGGCGCGGCAGCACCAGCCGCGCTCGGCCGCTCGCCGGATCGATCGACAGGCGCACGCGCCGCGCGGTGGGGTGACGGACGACCTCGAACGGGTCGCTCACAGCTCGCGATCGACGATATGGTTTTCGAGGTCGCCGACATCGTCCTCGCTGACCGTCCAGCCGCGGACCGAGATGCCGGCGGTGTGGACCGTCTCGCGATCGCCGCTGATCAGATAATGCCAGTCGCGCAACGGCTCGCCCGCAGCACGCAGGCGGTAGGCGCAGGTGCTGGGCAGCCAGTCGATGTCGCGGACGTTGCCCGCGGTCAGCCGCACGCATTCGGGCACATAGGCTCGGCGGTGCTTGTAGTCGGAGCAAAAGCCGGTGCGGCGGTTCAAGAGCCGGCAGGCGACGTTGGTCGGCACGACCTCGCCCGTATCCTCGTCCTCCAGCTTGTGGATGCAGCATTTGCCACAGCCGTCGCACAGAGCCTCCCATTGGCCGCGATCGAGCTGCTCGATCGGCAGCTCCCAGAATTTATTCATCTCGCCCAGCGCTTGATCTCGTCGGCCACGGCTTGCGGCCCCTTGTCCGACGGCAGCAGCGCGAGCGGCTTGCCGTCCGGGCTCATCAGATAGGTGGCGCGGCTGTGATTCACCAGATAGCCGCCACCGGGCTGCGCTTCGCCCTTGCCGGCGAACACGCCATAGGCCTGCGACACTGCGGTGATCTGGGCGGGCGTGCCGGTCAGCCCGACCATCTGCGGCGAAAAGGCGGAGACGAAGCTTTTCAGGACCTTGGGCGTGTCGCGTTCGGGATCGACGCTGACGAAGATCGGTACGATCCGCTTGGCGAGATCGGGATCGCTCTTGGCGAGCAACGCCACGCCCTTGCCGATCGCCGCCGCATCGGTGGGGCAGACATCGGGGCAATAGGTGTAGCCGAAATACATGATGCGGTATTTGCCCGCGAAATCGCGGTCGGTGACGGTGCGGCCGTCCTGATTGACTAGACTGAACGGCCCGCCGATCTTCGCGCCGGCAAGCGGCGGCGCCGTAGTGGCTGCGGGCTGGCAGGCGGCCACCGCCAAAGCGGCGGCGGGCACGGCGAGGCGGGCGAGGCGCAGAATGTTCATGACCGTGGCAGCTGTGATCTGTTACCGGTGCGCCCGCAAGTCTTGTCCAAGGGACCTACGATGATCCGCCGCCCTTTCCTGCTCGCCCTCAGCCTCGCCGCCGCCGTAATCACCCCCGCCGCCGCGCAGCAACAGTCCGAAAGCTACAAATTCCTGCAGGCGATCGAGAAGGAGGACGGCAAGACCGTCACCACGATGATCGAAACGCCGGGCAGCACGATCATCAACACCAAATCGCCCACCACCGGCCGCGGCGCGCTGCACGACCTGACGAGTCATTCGGGCAATCTCTACATGCAGTATCTGCTGCAGCATAAGGCCGATCCCAACATCCGCGATGCCAAGGGTAATACGCCGCTGGCGCTGGCGGTGATGGCCGGACGCGACGATCTGGTCGACCTGCTGCTGATGTTCAAGGCGAACCCCAATCTCGCCAATTCGTCGGGCCAGACGCCGCTGATCCTGGCGGTGAACACCCGCAACGAAGGCATCGCGCGCACGCTCATCAACAAGGGCGCCGACCCCGACCAGACGGACAATCTCGCCGGTCTTTCGGCGCGCGACTATGCGGTGCGCGATTCGCGCAATCCGGCGATGGTGGCGCTGTTCAAGGATGCGCCGAAGAAGGTGCGCGCCCAGGTCTCCGGCCCGCGGCTGTAGGACGGGCGACTTCTGCGGGGTTGCATGATCCTCCCCCGCCAGGGGAAGGTGGCATGCCGCCGGCATGACGGAGGGGGCGGAATGGAACGTCCCTGCCAACAACGCGCGCCCTGACCTCCCCCTCCGTCACCGCGTTCGGCGGCGCCACCTCCCCCTGGCAGGGGAGGACTGATCGGTGCCACGGCGCAGGGCCGGGATGACGGGGTGGGTTAGAGGCCCAACAGTCTTGCGACCTCAGTGAAGTCGTGCGCGATCGCCTGGACGCCCAGCGCCTTCAGCCGCGCGTCGTGGCCGATGGCGCAATGCGTGCCGGCGCACAGGCCGATGACGTGGCCGCCGGACGCGACCGCGCCGGTGGCGCCGACCGGGGAGTCCTCGAGGATCGCGCACGCCTCGATCGGCACGCCGATCGCCGCAGCGCCATGCCAATAGAGGTCGGGCGCGGGCTTGCCGCGGGTCACGTGCTCGCGGCCGCTGTAGATATGGTCTCCGAACGCGTCGGCGAGCCCGATATGGTCGAGGTGGCGGCGGATCCAGCGCGTCGGGCTGGACGAGACGACCGCGCGCGGCAGATCAGCGGGTAGCGAGCGCACGAAGGCGACGGCACCGGCCACCGCATCGATCCCCTCCGCCATCGCGCGCGCATCCTCCGCGTCCCGCGCCGCGTCGAAGCTTGCGGGGATCGGGCCGCCGATCCACGCCTCGATCGCCGTACGGAAATCGGGGCCGGCGAGCCCCATGAAATTCGCCATCGAATCTGCGGGGGTCGTCGGATAGCCCGCGTCGGTGAGCCATTCGGCAAGCTGGCGGTTGCCGGCGAATTCGCTCTCGATCAGCACGCCGTCGAAGTCGAACAACAGGCCACGCGGCGTCATGCGGCGGCTCCGCCACGCGCGCCGAACAAGGCGCTGCCGACGCGGACGTGCGTCGCCCCGATCGTCACCGCGGTCGGATAATCGGACGACATGCCCATGCTGAGCCCGGTCAGGCCAGCCTCGCGCGCCAGCTTGGCGAGAAGCGCGAAATAGGGTGCGGGCTCGACGTCCGCGGGCGGAATGCACATCAGTCCGACGATCGGCAGACCGGCAGCGCGCGCCTGATCGAGCAGGGCGGGCAGATCGGCGATGGCGCAGCCGCCCTTCTGGTCTTCCGCGCCGATATTGACCTGCACGAAACAGTCGGGCCGGCGGCCGGTCTTCGCCATCGCCTTGCCCAACGCCTCGACCAGCGACGGGCGATCCACCGAATGGATCGCGTCGAACAGCGCGACCGCGTCGTCGGCCTTGTTCGACTGGAGCTGGCCGATCAGGTGGAGCGACACGCCCGGATAGGCCGCGCGCAGCGTCGGCCATTTCTCCGCCGCCTCGGCAACGCGATTTTCGCCGAAGACGCGATGGCCTTCGTCGAGCAGCGGGCGGATCACATCGGCGTCGTGCGTCTTGGAGACGGCGATCAGCGTCACCGCCTCCGCCTTCCGGCCGGCGATGTGCGCGGCTTGGGCGATGGCGGTGGTGACATTGTGGAGAGCGGAGGGCGCAGGCGGGGACAGGGTGTCGGCGGTCATGACGCTCGCTATAGCGGGGTGGTGGCCGATCTGAACCGCAATCTGTCTCCCCGCCGTCATGCGTGGCTGATGACCGACGAACGCATCGGTGCGGCGCTGCTGCCCGCGATCCGCGCGCTGCCGCCTGGCGCTGGCGTGGTGTTCCGCCATTACGGCCTGCCGCGAGGCGAGCGGCACCGGCTGTTCCTGACGGTGCGGCGGCTGGCGGCGGCACGCCAGTTGCGGATCAGTGCGGCCGGCGGGATGCCGGGCGTCGGGTCGCATGGCGGTCGGCGGGCCCTCACCCATGCAGCACATGACCGGCGCGAGGCGATTCGCGGTATCCGCGCGGGGGCTGCGTACCTGTTCGTGTCGCCGGTCTTTGCCACCCGGTCGCATCCGGGTGCGCGGACGCTGGGTGTGCGGCGAGCGGCGGGTATCGGACGAGGGCTTGGCGGCGGCCGTGTCGCGCTCGGCGGGATGACGGGCGCACGCTGGTTGGCGATCCGCCGCTATGGCTTCGATGGCTGGGCGGCGATCGATGGGCTGATGCCGGGCAGGCGCTAATCGACCCCTTTTGCCGTCATTGCGAGCGTAGCGACGCAATGACGGGGGACAATGTTTCGATTAGCCGCAGTGTGCTGCTGCTGCGCGCGCTCGCCAGGAGATCCCAGCCTTTGCTGCGTGACGTGTGGTCAGGTCACGCCCGCCCCGTCATCAGCGATCAGAAGCGGAAGGCGGTGCCCACGTAGACCGACTGGCTGTCGCGCCGCGTATCGTCGAGGCGGGTCAGGCGGTCGCGATCCGAGCGGTAGCGCATGCCGGCGGTCAGATCGAGGTTGCGGGTCAGCGAATAGGAGCTGCTGACGTCGACCGAATAGCTCGACGGTTCCTGCGTCAGCTTCGGCGTGGTGTCGAGCGGACGATCGGAGACCGCCATCACGCGGCTGCTGGCGCGGCCGGCGCGATAGGTGAGCGCGACATCGGTCGATTCGCGGCTGCCCGGCACGGGGCCGAGATCGATGTGGTTGATGCCCCCTGAGACCGCGAAGCGCTTCCAGCCCACCGAAGCGCCGAGATTGTAGGCGATCGGCTGGATGCCGACGGTCGGTGCCGAGGCGGTGGTGCGGGCGGCATCGGCGAGCGCGACGCGGTTCGAGCGGACGCGGACCGCGACGGTCACGGCGCGCTTGTCCTGCCGCGCCTCTGCCGGGGTGAAGCGGAAGTCCATGCCGTCGAGCCCGCCGCGCGCGATCGCCGCGGCGAGTCGCGGGTCGGCCGCGGCCGGAGTGAACGATCCCGTAAAGCGCGGCGTGGCAGACGTGATACGACGGGCGGGCTGGGCGCGTTCGGCGGCGCCGAATGCGGGCGCGACGGCGACGCCGGCAGCGACCAGCGCTCCCGCCATCAACACAGTCATCGCACGCCCACCGGCACGCTTCGCAAACACAAGCAGTCCCCTCGACTCCCGCTGCAACGCGCCTAACACGATTCCGGCGCGCGCCAATATGGAAGTATTGCTGGCTCAGGCATCATTTTGTCCGACTGTTGCAATCGGCACACAGGTTTCGGCGGCCGATCGTTCCAATCCGGTCGAATCACGGCTCGCTTGCGGGTGATCGTGCGCATCTATAGAGCGAGAGCGCTTCTTTTTCTGCAGGACAGTCACGCCCATGATCCGCTCGTTGCGCACCGCCCTCATGGTCGCCGCCATCGCCCTGCCGCTCGCCGCTTGCGGTGGTCGCGGCAACAAGACCGTCGCGAGCGCCGATCTCGCCGCGTCGAAGATCACGACGATCGGCGTCAACTCCTACCTGTGGCGCGCGAGCCTCGACACGCTGTCGTTCATGCCGCTGCTCCAGACCGATTCCAACGGCGGCGTCATCGTCACCGACTGGTACGTCAACCCGCAGGTGCCGACCGAGCGGATGAAGGTGACCGTGTCGATCCTCGACCAGGACCTGCGTGCCGATGCGCTCCGTGTCGCGGCGCTGCGCGAAGTGAACCGCGGCGGCCAGTGGGTGTCGGCGCCGGTGCAGGCCGCGACGACGCAGAAGCTGGAAGACATCATCCTCACCCGCGCCCGCGACCTGCGCCGGGCGTCTATCGCGGGCTGATGCCTGCCTGCGGTGCCGAGCCCCCTTGCGGCCGGCACCGCGCTGATAACGGAAATTGCTGAATGACCACGCGTTTCAACGCGCTGACCGCGGACTCGGCCTGGCAGAAGGTCTGGGACGATCGCCAGACCTTTGCCGCCAAGGATAACAGCGGCAAGCCGCAAAGCTACGTCCTCGAGATGTTCCCCTATCCGTCGGGGCGCATCCACATGGGCCATGTCCGCAACTATACGATGGGCGACGTGCTGGCGCGCTTCCGCCGGATGCGTGGCTATGAAGTGCTCCACCCGATGGGCTGGGACGCGTTCGGCATGCCGGCCGAGAATGCCGCCATGGAAAAGGGCGTGCATCCGGGCACGTGGACGCTCGCCAATATCGAGACGATGAAGGCGCAGCTGAAGCGCCTGGGCTTCGCGCTTGACTGGAGCCGTGAGCTCGCCACCTGCAAGCCCGATTATTACGGGCACGAACAGGCGCTGTTCCTCGACATGCTCGAAAACGGCCTGGTCTATCGCAAGGAATCGGCGGTCAACTGGGATCCGGTCGACATGACCGTGCTTGCCAACGAGCAGGTGATCGACGGGCGCGGCTGGCGGTCGGGCGCGTTGGTCGAGAAGCGCAAGCTGAACCAGTGGTTCCTGAAGATCACGCAGTTCGCCGACGAGCTGATCGAGGGGCTGGGCAAGCTGGCGCACTGGCCCGACAAGGTCAAGCTGATGCAGGAGAACTGGATCGGCAAGAGCCAGGGCCTGACCTTCGGATTCCAGGTGTCGAATGGCGAGACGATCGAGGTGTTCTCGACGCGGCCCGACACGATCTTCGGCGCGAGCTTCGTCGCGGTGGCGGCGGATCATCCGATCGCGCAGGCGCTTGCCGGCAACCCGGAGGTTGCCACTTTCATCGCGCGCTGCAAGCAGGGCGGCACGACCGCGGCCGAATTGGAGACGCAGGAAAAGCTGGGCTACGACACCGGCCTCACTGCCGCGCATCCGTTCGATCCCGGGCGCCAGCTGCCGGTCTATATCGCGAACTTCGTGCTGATGGAGTACGGCACCGGCGCGGTGATGGGCGTGCCGGCGCACGACCAGCGCGACCTCGATTTTGCGCGCAAGTACGACCTGCCGGTGCAGCGCGTCGTCGCGGATGGCGACATGACCGATCCGGTCTTCGAGGGCGACGAGGCCTACACCGGTCCGGGCGCGCTGGTGAACTCGTCCTTCCTCGACGGGATGGACGTGGAGGCCGCCAAGCGCGCGGTTATCGCGAAGGCCGAAGAGGGCGGTTGGGGCAAGGGGTCGACCGTCTATCGCCTGCGCGACTGGGGCGTCAGCCGCCAGCGCTATTGGGGCACGCCGATCCCGGTGATCCATTGCGAAAGCTGCGGCGTGGTGCCGGTGCCGAAGGATCAGCTGCCGGTCGTGCTGCCCGACGACGTGTCGTTCGACGTGCCGGGCAACCCGCTCGATCGCCATCCGACGTGGAAGCATGTCGATTGCCCGTCGTGCGGCAAGCCGGCACTGCGCGAGACCGACACGCTCGATACGTTCGCCGATTCGTCCTGGTATTTCATTCGCTTCGCCAGCCAGCCGAAGGACAAGCCGTTCGATCGCGCCGTTGCCGAGAGCTGGCTGCCGGTCGGCCAATATATCGGCGGCGTGGAGCATGCGATTCTTCACCTGCTCTACGCGCGCTTCTGGACGCGGGCGCTCAAGCACATGGGACTGCTCGACATCGCCGAGCCGTTCACCGGCCTGTTCACGCAGGGCATGGTGACGCACGAGACGTACAAATCCTCGGACGGCCGCTGGCTGTCGCCCGGCGATATTCGCGACGGCATCGAAACCGCGACCGGTAACCCGATCACGGTCGGCCGCGTCGAGAAGATGTCGAAGTCGAAGAAGAACACGGTCGATCCCGAGCCGATCGTCGACCGGTACGGCGCCGACGCGACGCGCTGGTTCATGCTGTCCGACTCGCCGCCCGAGCGCGATCTGCCGTGGAGCGAATCGGGGATCGAGGGCGCATGGCGCTTCGTCCAGCGGCTGTGGCGCCTGTTCGACGGCGAGACGCCGGAACCCGGTGAGGGCGACGATGCGGCGCTCGATCGCAAGCTACACCAGACGATCCTGGGTATCGAACAGGACATCGAGGCGCTCGCCTTCAACAAGGCGGTTGCGCGGCTATACGAACTCGTCACCGCGATCGAGCGCGCCGCGCCCGGCGCCTCGCGCCGCAACGCGGTCTACACGCTGATGCTGCTCGTCGCGCCGATGGTGCCGCATATCGCCGAGGAGGCTTGGGCGGCCAAGGGCATGGACGGCCTGATCGCCGATGCGCCCTGGCCCGAGGTCGATGCGCGCCTGCTGGTCGAGGATGAGGTGACGATCGCGGTGCAGGTTAACGGCAAACTGCGCGATACGCTGACCGTGCCCAAGGACATGGACCGCGACGCGTTGCAGGCCGTAGCGCTGGCCAGCGACAAGATCGTCCGCAGCCTCGACGGCAAGGCCCCCAAAAAAGTGATCGTCGTTCCCGGCCGATTGGTGAATATCGTCGCATGATCCGTTTTCCCGCGCTTCGCCTGACGCTCCTCGTACCGCTCGCGCTGATGGCCAGCGCCTGCGGTCTCAAGCCGCTATATGGCGGCGGTGCGGGCGGCGCGGTCGCGGGCACGCTGTCTCATGTCGAGGTCGCGCCGATCGAGGGCAAGGCGGGCTGGTTGATGAGCAATGCGCTGCGCGACCGGCTGGCGGCGGATGGCAGCAATGCGCCGCGCTATCGCCTCGACGTGAAGCTCGACGACAAGATCGCCGGCTTCGGCGTGCGTCGCGACGACAGCGTGACGCGCGAGCGGCGGACGCTGCGCGCGCGCTATCAGCTGGTCGACCTCAACGACGGCAGCGTCTTGGTCGATGCGACGGCAGGATCGGACGCGGGCATCGACGTCGTCCAATCCGAATATGCGACGATCGCGGCGGAGAATACGGCGCTGGAGCGCCTGTCGGGGATCGTTGCGGACCAGATCGTCTCGCGCCTTGCCGTCTACGCCAACGGCCGTCCTGCGGGGCGATGAAGGCTAACGCGCGCGATATCCGATCGGCGCTGGAACGCCCGTCGCCGGATATCCGCCTGTATCTGCTCCACGGTCCCGATGCCTCGGCGGCGGCGGAGCTTGCCGGATTGCTCGCCAAGGCGATGGGGCCGGAGGCGGAGCGTATCGATCTGGACGGCGCCACGCTGCGCTCCGATCCGGCGCGCTTGTCTGACGAGGCGGCCTCCATGTCCTTGTTCGGTGGTGCGCGGCATATCCGCGTGTCCCCGGCGGGCGAGGAATGCCTGGAGGCGTTCACCGCGCTGCTGGAGGCGGATCATGCCGGCAACCCGGTGGTGGCGCTGGCACCCACGGTCAAATCGACCGCCAAGATCGTCAAGCTGGCGATCGATTCGCGCCGGGCGATGGCGTTCGGCGCCTATGAACCCACCGCGGCCGATCTGGAGCGCCTGGCAGCGGGCATGGCGCGCGATGCGGGCCTGCGCCCCGGCGGCAATGTGCCGGCGCGGCTGGCGGCCGCCTGCGGCGGCGATCGTGCGGTGCTGGCGCGCGAGATCGAGAAACTGGCGCTATTCCTCGACGCGGCGCCTGACCGCCCGCACGACCTGGACGATGCGGCGCTCGACGCGATCGGCGCGGATCTGGGTGAAGCGGAGACGAGCCGGGTGGTCGACGCCGTCGTCGGCGGGCAGACCGCGGTGCTGGGTGCGGAACTGGCCCGGTTGAGCGAGGCCGGTACCTCGCCCATTCCGTGGCTGCGCCAACTTGCGCGCAAGCTGATGACGCTGGCCGAGATGAAGGCGGAGATCGACGCCGGCGCGGGGCAGGACAGCGTGTTCAAACGCCACCGCGTCTTCTTTCGGGAGGAAGCCGCGACCGCGCAGGCGCTGCGGCGCTGGAATGCCGCGATGCTGGCGGCCGCGCTCGACCGCGTACGCCATGCCGAGCGGGCGGTGATGGCGAGCGGCAATGCGGGCGGCGTTCTCGCGGACCATGCGCTGACCGAACTGACGCGTGGGGTCGAGCGGCGGGGGTAGGCCCGCCTCGCTCGTATCGTCACGCCTGCGCAGGCCGGGCTCTTGGTGCGCGTTATAACCGGCAGATCCCAGCGCGCGCTGGGATGACGATCAGATTGGCTTACCGCAGCACCCGCCCGAACAGCGCCAGCGCCCAGCCGGTAGCCGCCACGAACAACGCCGGATCGTAGCGCGGCCCTTCGTCGCGCAGGAACGCATGCTGCGCGTTCACCTCATGCCATTCATACGTCGCGCCCACCTCTTCGAGGCGTGTCCGGATCGCCTCTCGCCCTGCATAAGGGACATGCGGGTCCTGCCGGCCCCAGACGAACAGCGTCTCCGCCTTGAGATCGGCCATGCGCGCCAGGCTGTCGTCGCAGCGCCCCTCGCCCAGCGTACCGCTGTGGATATCGGTGGGATAGAAACACGCGGCGGCGCGGACGCGTGGGTCGAGCGCGGCGCGATAGGCCAGATGGCCGCCCAGGCACACGCCGATCGTTCCCAGCGCGCCGGTACAGGCCGGATGCGCGACGAGCGCGTCGAGCGCAATCCGGGCGTCGCTATCATAGGCCGCGACGGGCTTCGCGATCTTCAGCGCATTGCCGCGATCGGTGCCCGGCGGATCGTAGCGGAGCACCGTGCCCGGCGCCTCGTATTCGTGATAGACCTCGGGCACCGCCACGACATAGCCGTGCCCCGCGAAGAACGCCGCAAGCCGGCGGATCGGGTCGGTGACCTGATAGATTTCCGAAAACAGCAACAGCCCCGGATAACGCCCCTCCGCCACCGGACGGAACCAGTGCGTCCGCATCACCCCGCCATCCGGCGTCGGCAGATCGTCGTGCTCGTCCGATCGGAAGATCATATCGTGTCGCCGGTCAGGCGCTGGCACACCATGTCGAGTTGATCGAGCGTGCCATAGGTCAGCGTCAGCGTGCCACCCTTCTCGCTGTGCGCGATGCGGACGTTGAGACCGAGCAGATCGGACAGTTGGCGCTCCAGCGCCGCGATATCGGCGTCGGGCGCCTGTGGGGCCGCGCCACCGCCGCGGCTGCCCCCTGCCCGCTCCGGCTTGGCGCCGCGGGCGAGCTTTTCGGTTTCGCGCACCGACAGGCCGCGGGCGACGACCTGCTCTGCCAATATCTCGACATCACGCGCGCCGAGCAGGGCGCGGGCGTGGCCCATCGACAGCGAACCATCGGTGACGCGCGCCTGCACATCCGCAGGAAGTTCAAGCAATCGCAATAGGTTAGCGACGTGACTACGCGATTTGTGGACGATCTTGGCCAGCGCTTCCTGCGTATGGCCATATTCGCCGGCAAGCCGCTGGTACGCCTGCGCCTCTTCGATCGCGTTGAGATCCTGGCGCTGGATATTCTCGATCAGCGCGATCTCGAGTGTCTGCGCATCGTCGAAGTCGCGAACGACGACGGGCACTTCGTGCAGCCGGGCCCGCTGCGCCGCACGCCAGCGGCGTTCGCCCGCGACGATCTGATAGTCGTGGCCGTGCGGACGGACGACGATCGGCTGGATCAGCCCGCGCGCGGCGATCGAGGCGGCGAGTTCGTCGAGCAGTGCATCGTCGAAATGGCGACGCGGCTGATCGGGGTGCGGCGCCAAGGCGCTGACCGGCAGCATGCGTACGCCGCTCGGCGTATTGCTCTTGGCACCGGGCGTGACGGGTGCCTCGGTCGCCATCTCACCCAGCAACGCGCTGAGGCCCCGCCCCAGCCCGGCGGGACGGCTGCGCTTGCCACCATCGCTCATGCCGCCACCGCGGCTGTTTGCGGCAGGCGTGCGATCAGCTCGCGCGCAAGGTCGATATAGGCCTGGGAACCCGAACAGCGATGATCGTAGATCAGCGCGGGCAGACCATGGCTCGGCGCTTCGGACAGGCGGACGTTGCGCGGGATCACCGTATCGAACACCACCTGCCCCAATACCGCGCGGACGTCGGCCGCGACCTGATCGGTCAGGCGGTTGCGACGGTCGTACATGGTGAGCGCGACGCCGAGGATGGCGAGGCCGGGATTGAACCGCTCGCGAATCCGTTCGACCGTCGTGAGGAGCTGCGACAGGCCTTCCAACGCGAAGAATTCGCATTGCAGCGGCACCAACAATTTGTCCGCGGCGACCATGGCGTTGATCGTCAGCAGACCCAGCGACGGCGGACAATCGATCAACACGATGTCCCAGCGCCCCTTTACCTGCGCCAGCGCGCGATCGAGACGATGGGTGCGATGGTCGAACTCAACCAGCTCGATCTCGGCGCCCGACAGATCCTGTGTCGCGGGCACCAGATCGAGGCGCGGCACCGGCGTGCTGATGACGGCATCGGCAATCTCCGCCTCGCCGACGAGGACGTGATAGCTCGATCGACCACGCTTGGCCTGACCGATGCCGAGACCCGTCGACGCGTTCCCCTGCGGGTCGAGATCGATCAGCAGGACGCTCTTGCCGGTCGCCGACAGTGCCGTGGCGAGGTTGATCGCGCTGGTGGTCTTGCCCACCCCACCCTTTTGATTGGCGACGGCGATACAGGTCATGAAGCGCGCCCCTTGTGACGATCGACGATGAGGATCGCCGAGTCTGGATCGGTAAGACTATGTTCCACGTGAAACACTCGATCGCGCTGACGGCGAAGCGCGGTAAGCTGCTCCGGCTCAATCCGACCGCGAGGCAGGATCCAACGCGTGTCTGGTTTGGCGCATGGCGCCGCCGCTTGCAAAAGCTTTTCGACCGATGCCACCGCGCGGGCGGAGATAATGTCGTACCGTCCCGAGACAGCCTCGACCTTGCTCGCCACCACATCGGCGTTGGCGATGCTGAGGTGGTCGACACATGCCTGCAAAAACGTAGCCCGCTTCTTTCGTGGTTCCACCATCGTCACCTTGCCGTCGAAGAGCAGCGCGACGATCATACCAGGGAAACCGCCCCCGGTGCCGATATCCATCCACGACTTCGCCGATTGTTCCACGTGAAACATCAACTGTGCCGAGTCGAGCGCGTGGCGCACCCAGATCGTATCGATCGTCGATGGCGCGATCAGGTTTTGCTGATCATTCTCAGCGACCACCATATCGAGAAACGCGGCGATCCGCTCGACGCGATCCGGTCCGAAACGCGTCGTCATCAATTCGCGAGCGTCATCTTCGGTCATGCTGCCCGCCTTTGTGCGTAAAGATAGATGGCGGACAGCGCCGCCGGGGTCACGCCTTGCACGCGCGAGGCTGCACCCAGCGAGCCCGGACGCGCTTTACAGAGGCGATCGATCATCTCGTTCGACAGCCCAGGCACCGCGCCATAATCCAGGTCGGACGGCAGCACCGCATGCTCGTCACGACGCATCCGCTCGACCTCCTCGGCCTGTCGCTCGAGGTAGGGAGCGTAACGCGCATCCTCGATCACTTCGTCAAGGACCCCAGCCGGGGCGATGCCAACCACGTGGGGCGCGACCATGTCGAGCGTGACGCCCGACATGCGCAGCCATTCATAGGCCGTCCGCCGACTGCCATCCTGCGCCACCTTTGCACCGCGCTGGGCGAGTTGCGATGCGGTGACCATGCCCGACAATCCTGCGCGGATTGCCGTTCGCTGCTCGTGCAGATCGCGCTGGTGTGCTCGTCGGGCGTCGCTCAAACATCCAAGCCGTTCGGCGATCGGGCCGAGCCGCGTCTCCGCATTGTCGGCGCGCAGCGACAGGCGATATTCGGCGCGCGCGGTCAGCATGCGATAGGGTTCGGTGACCCCCTGCAACACCAGGTCGTCGATCATCACCCCTGTGTAGCTCGAAGCGCGATCGAGAACGCAGGGCTCCAGATCGCACGCGGTCGCTGCCGCGTTGAGGCCGGCGACAAGACCCTGTCCCGCCGCTTCTTCATAGCCCGTCGTGCCGTTGATCTGCCCCGCGCAATAGACGCCGGGGATCGCCGCCAGCGCAAGCGTCGCGTCCAGACTGCGCGGGTCGAGATAATCATATTCCACGGCATAGCCGGGCAGCGTGATCGCCGCGCGCTCGAGCCCGGCGATGCTACGGATCATCGTGGTCTGCACATCGACGGGCAAGGACGTGGACAGGCCGTTCGGATAGACGGTCGCATCGTCCAATCCCTCGGGTTCGAGGAAGACCTGATGCCCGTCCCGGTCACCAAAACGATGCACCTTGTCTTCGATCGACGGGCAATAGCGGGGGCCCTGCCCCGCGATCGCCCCCCCGAACAGCGGCGAGCGATCGAGCCCACTGCGGATCGCATCATGCGTCGCGCCATTGGTGCGGGTGATCGCACAGGCGACCTGCGGCAGCAGACGCGCCGAGGTCATCGGTGACATGGTCCACGGCTCCGTATCGGACGGCTGCTCGTCGAGCCGCGCCCAGTCGATCGTGCGACCGTCGATCCGGGGCGGGGTGCCGGTCTTCAAACGCGACAGCGGCAGGGCCAGCGCCCGCAATTGTTCCGCCAGCTTGCGTGCCGCGCGTTCGCCGATGCGGCCACCCTCATGGCGTTCGTCACCCCGGAACATCCTACCGCCAAGGAAGGTGCCGGTCGCCAGCACTACGGTCCGCCCCGCGATCCGCGAGCCATCGCCCAATACGACACCGGTCGCGCGACCCCCGTCGATGACCAATGCGTCGACATCGCCTTCGCCGATCGTCAGCGTCGGGAGGGCGGCGAGCATCGCCTGGATTGCCGCGGCATAGCGTCGCCGGTCCGCCTGAATGCGTGGTCCCTGTACCGCCGCACCCTTGCTGCGGTTGAGCATCCGATAGTGGATCGCGGCTGCGTCTGCGGCGCGACCGATCAGGCCATCGAACGCATCGACCTCACGAACGATATGCCCCTTGCCCAAGCCGCCGATCGCCGGGTTGCACGACATCGCCCCGATCAAGCGTCGGTCGTGGCTGAGCAACAAGGTGTTTGCGCCGCGGCGCGCGGCGGCAGCGGCGGCTTCGGTGCCGGCATGGCCACCACCGACGACGATCACGTCATACATACGATGCGCCTATGCCAGCGCGTGCGGAACGTCAAAACTGTTCCACGTGGAACATCACTTGCCGATGCAGAAGCGTCCGAACAGGGCGTCGAGCATCGTCTCCGTGGCATCGATGCCCAGGATCGTGGCCAGTGCCCGTCGCGCCAATCGCAGCTGCTCGGCAATGACGAGCGGGTCGCCATCCGGCTGTCGTATCGCGTCCAGAGCATCCCGGCAGGCCGCGCGTTCGCTTTCGCGAAACGCCAGCGCGTCACCTCGGGGCACCATGGCCTCCCCCCGCGCGGCAATCAGACGCCATACCGCCTCGATGCTGGAGGCATCATCCTGCGACACCGCCGCCTGCGTTCCCTGCGCCGCAACCCGGCCGGGCACGTCAGCCCGCGCGTGCAGCCATAGCGCATCGTCGCGCGGTGGCGGGGTATCGCCCAGCCACAGCAGCACGTCCGCCGCAACCATCGCGTTCTCCGCGCGCGTGACGCCGATCTGCTCCACGGGATCATCGCTTTCGGTCAGCCCCGCCGTATCGGTCAGCACATAGACCAGACCGTCCCGCACCACGGTCGCCTCGATCCGATCCCGGGTCGTGCCGGCGATCGGAGAGACGATCGCAAGCTCACGCTGGCTCAGCAGGTTGATGAGCGTCGACTTGCCCGCATTGGGTGGGCCGGCGAGCACCACGCTGATCCCGTCGCGCAGCCGTTCGACGGGCGGGTTGGCGAGCACCGCCGCCAGCTCCGTCGCCAGCGCGCGCTGACCCTCGACCACCGCCACCATCGCCGCCGAGTCGTCGTCGACATCATCCTCATCGGCAAAATCGAGTTGCGCCTCGACCATCGCCGACAGCATCGCCAGCCGGTCGAGCCAATTGCGCACGCGCTGGCTCACAACGCCTTCCGCCGCTGCGAGCGCGGCAACGCGCTGCCGCTCGGTGTCGGCTGACAACAGGTCGGCGAGACCCGCAGCCTCAGCCAGATCGATGCGCCCATTCGCCAGCGCACGGCGCGTGAATTCGCCTCCAACCGCCGGGCGGAGGCCAGGCTGCTCCCCTAAGCTCCGCAGCACCGCTGCGATCACCGCACGGCCGCCATGGCAATGCAATTCGACCAGATCTTCGCCGGTGGCCGTTGCCGGTCCGGGAAAGACCAACACCAGTGCGCGGTCTAGCAGCGCACCCCCGGCATCGCGCAACGCGCGCACCCGTGCCTCGCGGGGTGGCGGCAAGGACCCCGCCAGCTTGACCACCGCCGTCATTGCGTCTGGACCACTCACCCGGATGACCCCGATACCGGCCGGCGCCGCGCCGCTCGACAGCGCGAAGATCGTCGTCATCAGCTGCCCGAGCCGCCGCCCGTCTTGGTCGCCGTCTCGAACATCTGGCGCCACATCGCGAAGCCCGCTTCGCCCATCGGCGCCCAGCTCTTCATCATGTTCTCGAGCAGTTCGGGGCGGACCTGGCCGTTCATCGTTTCCAGCATCGCGGCGACATAGCGCTCGTGCAGCGGCGTCAGGTCGGGCAGGCCCATCGCGCGGCGCGCCTCTTCCGGGGTCAGATCGACGTCCACCGTTACCTTCATCGCATGCATCCCGTTGCGGCCCTGTGGCGTTTGCCATAGCCCAGCCGGATCGGCTGCGCGAGAGGAGCACCCATGACTGCCACGTCCCGGACGATCACCATCGACACGCTAGACGGCAAAGGCCGTTTCGACACCTATGTCGCCGAACCTGCGAGCACGCCGCGTGCGGCGATTGTCGTCATTCAGGAAATCTTCGGCGTGAACACCGGCATCCGCAGCAAATGCGATCGGCTGGCGGCGGATGGCTATCTTGCGCTCGCCCCCGACCTATTCTGGCAGATCGCACCGGGCGTCGAGCTGGACCCGGACGTTCCGGACCAGATGCAACGCGCACTCGACCTGATGGGGCAGTTCGATCAGGACGCCGGCATCCGCGATATCGAAGCGACGATCCGCACCGCGCGGGGCATGCTGGCCGAGGGCGGCAAGGTCGGGGTCGTGGGGTACTGCCTCGGCGGTCGCCTGGCCTTCATGACTGCGGCGCGTACCGATGTGGACGCCAGTGTCGGCTATTACGGCGTCGGCATCGACGGACTGTTGGGCGAAGCGCATGCGATCGCGCACCCTGTGCTGCTCCACATTCCGCAGGAGGACCATTTCGTCGACAAGGATGCGCAGGCCCGCATGCACGCCGGGCTGGACGATCATGCGAAGGTGACGCTGTTCGACTATCCCGGCGAGGACCACGGCTTCGCAACCGAGTTCGGCCAGCGCCGTTCGGACGAGTCTGCAAACCTTGCCGATCAGCGCACCGCCAGCTTCTTCGCGGCGCATCTAGGCTGACATGAAAAGGGGGGCTTCGCGGCCCCCCTTCCCTTATCCGAACAGCTTCATCAGCCCGACATTGGGGTCGACCACCCCTTCGTAGATCATCTTGCCCGCGACATAGACGATCACCGCCAGCCCGACGTAGGCGATCCAGCGATAGCGCTCGATATATTTGGCGATCAGGTTCGCCGCGATGCCCATCAGTGCGACCGACAGCAGCAGTCCGATGATGAGGATGCCGGGATGATCGCGCGCGGCGCCGGCAACGGCGAGCACGTTGTCGAGGCTCATCGACACGTCGGCCACCGCAACGGCCCAGGCAGCGGCCGCAAAGCTCTTGGCGGGCTTCAGGCCGGCGGTCTCGTCGCCGTCGACCTCGGGTGAGCCGGCGTTGTGCTCGCCCCGCAGCTCACGCCACATCTTCCACGCGACCCATAGCAGCAGGATGCCGCCCGCGAAGATCAGCCCGATCACGCCGAGCAGCCAGCTGACCGCCAGCGCGAAGATGATGCGCAGGACGAGCGCGGCAAGAATGCCGATCAGGATGACCTTCTTGCGCTGATCGACCGGCAAGCCCGCGGCCAACGCGCCGACGACGATCGCATTGTCGCCCGCCAGCACGACGTCGATCATCAGCACCTGCACGAACGCCGACAGCGCCGCAGGAGTCGTGATGTTCGAAAAATCGTTGATAATATGCTGCCAGATCTCGGCCGGAGACCCCGGCCCGCTGGCGGCGGCCGCGCTCAGCATGGCGATGATGGACACGTCGTTACTCCCCGTTGATGCCGTGGTGCATACCGCAGCAACGCGCAAAAGCCATCGGCGACGCGTGGATGAGGATTGTGACGTTCTGTTGCTGGTGACGAAGCGCGGGCAACACGTCGTCACCCCGGGCTTGACCCGGGGTCCCGCTATGTCTGCCCGGGACGGTGAAACAACAAGCGGGACCCCGGCTCTGCGGCCGGGGTGACGGATGGAGTTCGGCGGACGCGGGCGAAGCCCGCGTCGGACGGGACGTGCCGTGGCACGCCCGCCGGCCGAGCCGGCATGAGTCCGGCCGCAATATGCGGCCGGCCATGCCCGGCTATTGGTTCATACTGTCGAAGAAGTCTTCGTTAGTCTTCGAATTCTTCATCTTGTCGAGCAGGAATTCCATCGCATCGATCGTGCCCATCTGCATCAGGATACGGCGCAGCACCCACTGCTTGCTGAGCTTGTCCTTGTCGACCAGCAGCTCTTCCTTGCGCGTGCCCGACTTGCCGACGTCCAGCGCCGGGAAGACGCGCTTGTCGGCGACCTTGCGGTCGAGGACGATTTCGGAGTTACCCGTGCCCTTGAACTCTTCGAAGATCACCTCGTCCATGCGGCTGCCCGTGTCGATCAGCGCGGTGGCGATGATCGAGAGCGAACCGCCCTCTTCGATGTTACGCGCCGCGCCGAAGAAGCGCTTGGGCCGCTGCAACGCATTGGCGTCGACACCGCCGGTCAGCACCTTGCCCGACGACGGCACCACGGTGTTGTAGGCACGGCCGAGGCGCGTGATGCTGTCGAGAAGGATCACGACGTCCTTCTTGTGCTCGACCAGGCGCTTGGCCTTTTCGATCACCATTTCGGCGACCTGCACGTGACGCTGCGCGGGTTCGTCGAAGGTCGAGGAGACGACCTCGCCCTTCACGCTGCGCTGCATGTCGGTGACTTCCTCGGGCCGCTCGTCGATCAGCAGGACGAGCAGGAACACCTCGGGATGGTTGTCGGTGATCGCCTTCGCGATGTTCTGCAGCATCACCGTCTTGCCGACGCGCGGCGGCGCGACGATCAGCGTGCGCTGGCCCTTGCCCTGCGGCGAGACGATGTCGATGACGCGCGCCGACTTGTCTTTCTGCGTCGGATCGGCGGGATCGAGCGTCAGCTTCGATTCCGGATACAGCGGCGTCAGGTTGTCGAAATTGACGCGGTGGCGGACGGCTTCGGGATCGTCGAAGTTCACCGAGGTCAGCTTGGTCAGTGCGAAATAGCGTTCGCCATCCTTGGGCGCGCGGATCTCGCCCTCGACGGTATCGCCCGTACGCAGGCCGTGCTTGCGGACCTGATTGGGCGACACATAGATATCGTCCGGGCCGGCGAGGTAGTTCGCTTCCGGCGAGCGCAGGAAGCCGAAACCGTCCTGCAGAACCTCGATCGTGCCGAGGCCCATAATCTGGTCGCCATTCTCCGCCTGCACCTTCAGGATCGCGAACAGCAGATCCTGCTTGCGCAGCGTCGAGGCGCCCTCGACCCCCAATTCCTCGGCCATGCTGACCAGGTCGGCGGGGGTCTTCTTCTTCAAGTCTTTAAGATGCATGGAATAATCCGAATGCGTAGGCAGTGGGGAGAGGCTTCAGATCGGCGAAGGAACCGCAGCGACGAACAGCCGGAGGAGGAACGCGGAGCCACCGGGCGGCGGCTCTACGCGTCGGCAGGAGGTAAGAGGGCCCAAGGCCCCCGTCAAGCGCAGAACAGCGTCGCGCCGCTCAGAACGGCTTTACGAACACCAGCACGACGATCACCGTCGCCAGCAGCGCCGGTACCTCGTTGATCATGCGCAGCGTGCGGCCATCGAGCCGCATCTCGCCCCGCGCCAGCCTTTTGGCATAGCCGACCGCCCAGCCGTGATAGCCCGACAGCAGCAGCACGAAGGCGAATTTGGCGTGCAGCCACCCCTCGCCCCAATGCTGGCCCACGGTCGCGAGCGTCAGGCCGAGCACCCATACCACGATCATCGCCGGGGTCAGGATGATGCTGCGGATCTTGCCCTCGCGCTCCACCCATTGCGCCGCCTCGTCGCTGCGCCCCGCCGCCAGTGCCTCCTGATGATAGACGAGGTAGCGCGGCAGCATGAACAGGCCCGCCATCCAGAAGATGACGAAGATCACGTGCGCCGCGACGATCCACAGATAGGCGCCTGCCAGGGCTTCCATTACGCGCTCCTTACCCGTTGGATCAGATGCTCGACATGCGCGATCGGGGTGAACTGGCCGATGCCATGGCCGAGGTTGAAGACGTGCGGCCGGTCACGGAAGGCGGAGAGCACCCGGTCGATGCCCGCGTCCAAGGCCGCACCGCCGGCGAGCAACGCCAATGGGTCGAGATTGCCCTGTACCGGCAACCCCTTGGGCAGCACCGCGTCCGCCCAGGCCGGATCGACCGTCTCATCCAACCCGATCGCATCGACGCCAGTTTCACGGGCATAGGCGGGCAGCTTGCCCCCTGCCCCCTTTGGGAAGCCGATGATGACCGCGTTCGGACACCGCGCTCGCAGCCCGGCGACGATCGCCGCATTGGGCGCGATCACCCAGCGTTCGAATTGGTCGGGCGACAGCGATCCCGCCCAGCTGTCGAACAGCTGAACCGCTTCGACGCCGTTTTCGATCTGGCGAGCGAGATAGTCGATCGTCATGGCGACGATCGCATCGATGATCGCACCGAATGCAGCCGGGTCGGCATAAGCGAAACCGCGCGTCTCGCCCTGATCCTTCGACCCCTGCCCCGCCACCATATAGGTCGCGACTGTCCAGGGACTGCCGGCAAAGCCCAGAAAGGTGGTCTCAGGCGGCAAGGCGGCCGCCACCCGCTCACAGGTTGCATAGACAGGCTCGAGGCGCTGAGGCATCCGTTCCAGCGCCCCCAGCGCATGATCGACCAACGGCGGGGTCAGCCGTGGCCCCTCGCCCGGTCCGAACGTCAGCTCCTGCCCCAGCGCCCAGGGCACCATCAGGATATCGGAGAACAGGATCGCGCCGTCGAAACCGAAGCGGCGGATCGGTTGCAGCGTCACCTCGGCTGCCGCGACCGGGTCGGTGGCCAGCGCCAGGAAGCCGCCCTTCTCCGCCCGCAGTGCGCGATACTCGGGCAAATAGCGCCCAGCCTGACGCATGAGCCACATCGGCGGCACGGCCGGCTTCGCACCCTTCAGCGTGGCGAGCAGCGGCTTGTTCACAGGATCGGTCAGCGTCCTTCTTCCTATAATAAGATTCTTAGAAAGGATGATGAAGTGATTGGCACGTGGAACACGGGATAAGCGGTTTCATGCCCTAATCACCCACAGGTTGACGGGCAAGGACGCACGGAATCGTGTCGATTCGGTTCGCCATGTCCCCGTTTTCCACGATCTGTGGATAAAAACGTGCCATGTTGGCGAACATGTGGATGAAATGCGGGTTGTCCACGGCGTGAGGGTCGCTTGGCGGACCTGCCGACTTGTCCTATCGATCATCCCCATGTTGTCCACAGGTCTGCCCCGGAGGTCGCGATGATGCGCCTCCACCTCCACCTTCTATCGGACTCGACCGGTGAGACGCTGGAGAACATCGCGAAGGCCGCGCTCGCGCAATATGACGACGTCGAGACCGTGCGCCATTTCTGGCCGATGGTCCGGACCGAGGCGCATTTGGAGCGCATCCTCCAGGAGATCGCGCAGAACCCCGGGCTGGTGATCTTCACGCTGGTCAACGCCGCGACCCGCCGTATCCTCGAGCAGCGGTGTCTGGCGCTGGGGTTGCCGGCGGTGGCGCCGCTCGATCCGGTCAACGATGCGCTGTCGGGCCTGCTCGGCCAGCAGGCGAAGGCGCGGCCGGGGCGCCAGCATGCGCTCGACGCCGCCTACTTCGCCCGCGTCGATGCGATTCAATGGACGATCGCGCACGACGACGGCATCGCGCACGAGGATTGGGAGGAAGCGGATATCGTCCTCGCGGGCGTGTCGCGGTCGTCGAAGACGCCGACCTCCATCTATCTCGCCAACCGCGGGTGGAAGACCGCGAACATCCCGATCGTCGTCGAAAGTCCGCCGCCGCGGATGCTGTTCGACCTGACGCGCCCGCTCGTCGTCGGGCTGACGACCAGCGCCGACCGGCTGATCCAGATCCGGCGCAACCGCCTGCTGTCGCTCAACCAGATGCCCGACACCGCTTATGTCGAGGAGGAAGCGGTGACGCGCGAGATCGCCTTTGCGCGGCGGATGTTCGCCGACAATGGCTGGCCGGTGATCGACGTAACGCGCCGCTCGATCGAGGAGACGGCCGCGGCGATCATCGCGCTGGCGAATGAGCGGAAGGGATGATGTGTCTGTTGCCCCTCCCTCAAAGTCGTCATCCCCGCGCAGGCGGGGATCCAGACGCGCTACCGTTGCGGCTCGATCACCAGCGTCAGTGGTTCTGGATTCCCGCCTTCGCGGGAATGACGGAGATTTGAGATGACCCCCCTCCTCCTCGCCTCGCAAAGCGCCTCGCGCCGAGCGATGCTCACCGCGGCTGGCGTCCCGTTCGACGCGACTGCGGCGGGCGTTGACGAGGATGCCGCCAAGGCGTCGCTCGCCGGTCGGTCCCCGCGCGACCTGGCCGATGCGCTTGCCGAATTGAAGGCGGTGAAGGTCAGCCTGCGCCATCCCGATCGGCTGGTGCTGGGCAGCGACAGCGTCGTCGCGCTCGCCGATGGCCGTCTGCTCGACAAGCCCGAGAGTCGTGACCAGGCGGCCGAGCATCTCGCCGCCATGTCGGGCACCCGCCATGAATTGTGGAGCGCCGCGGTGATCGCCGAAGCCGGACGCCCGGTCTGGCGCCATGTCGAGGCGGCGCGGATGCATGTCCGCCCCCTCTCCCCCGTCTTCATCCAGGCGTATCTCGACCAGGAATGGCCGGCGATCAGCGGCTGCGTCGGCTGCTATCGGATCGAAGGACCCGGCGCGCAGCTGTTCAGCCGCATCGAGGGGAGTCAATTCACCGTTCTGGGGCTGCCGTTGCTCAACGTGCTCGATTATTTGCGCGTCCGCGGGATGCTGCTCGCATGAACGGCGATCGCGCGCTGGCCATCATCGTGGCGGTGATCGCCGGCCTCGGCCTGCCGTTCGCGGCGATGGCGATCCTGTTTTCGCCGATGCTCTATGATTCACCGAATGCGGGCGGCTGGCCACTGACCGTGTTGTTCGTCGGCCTGATGTCTGCCTTGCCCTGCCTGATCGGGGCGCTGGTCCTCGGCATCGTCGCGGCGCTGGCAAAGTTTGCGGCGAAACGTCGTCCGTTGCTGCTCGCCGCCATCCTCGCGCTGGCCGCGCCGGTCGTGCTGATCGGTGTGGGCGCGCTCACCATCGACCTCGTCTGCGACGGTCGCTTCGAATGCCGGAATTCTTCATGACCCCTTATGCAGACGTGATCGGTGATCCGATCGCGCAGTCGAAATCGCCGATCATCCATCGGTTCTGGCTCGATCAGCTGGGCCTCGACGCCGACTATCGCAAGACGCTGGTCACGACCGACGACCTGCCGCGCTTCTTCGCCGAGCGGCGCGACGATCCCGCCTGGCGTGGCTGCAACATCACGATGCCGCACAAGCTTGCCGCGCTCGACCATGTCGAGGATCGCGGGGACGTGCGCGGCGGCATCGGTGCGATCAACACCGTCTTCCGCGCCGAGGACGGCGCGCTGGTCGGGACCAACACCGATGCCGGCGGCTTCTATGCGCCGATCGCTGGGTTCGATTTCGCCGATCGGCCGGTCACGGTGATCGGGGCCGGCGGCGCGGCGCGCGCGGTGCTGTTCGCGCTCGCCCGGATGAACGTGGGGCCGGTGACGCTGCTCAACCGCAACGTGTTGAAGGCGGGGGTATTGCTGTCGTCCTTCGGCCTCAAGGGGCAGGCGCTGCCTTTGACCGCACCGGTGCCGCCCGACACCGCGCTGCTGGTCAACGCCAGCACGCTCGGCATGACCGGCCAGCCCCCCCTGCCCGTCGACCTGCCCGACCTCGACGACGATAGCGTCGTGTATGACATCGTCTATTCGCCGCTCGAAACGCCCCTGCTCGCGGCAGCGCGCGCGCGAGGGCTGGAGACAGTCGATGGACTCGAGATGCTGATCGGCCAAGCGGCGCTGGCGTTCGAACTGTTCTTCGGCGTCGCACCCCCACGCGATCGCGACGATGAGCTTCGCGAGGCGCTGCTGGCGTGACCGCTCCGTCGATCGCGCGCCCGCTTATCCTCGGCCTCACGGGCTCGATCGGTATGGGCAAGTCGACGGTTGCCACGATGTTTGCCGCCGAGGCGGTGCCGGTGTTCGACGCCGACGCGACGGTGCATCGCCTGCAAGGCCCCGGCGGCCGTGTCGTCGCGGCGATCGAGGCGGCGTTTCCCGGCACCACGTCGGATAGGGGTGTGGATCGGGCGAAGCTGTCGGCGGCCGTCCTCGGCGATGACGACGCGATGCGCCGGCTGGAGGGGATCGTCCACCCCGCCGTGGCGGAGGAGCGTGCGGCTTTCCTCGCCGCCAACGCCGATGCGGCGTTCGTCGTCTTCGACATTCCCCTGCTCTTCGAAACCGGCGGCGACGCGCATGTCGACCGGATCGCGGTCGTCTCGGCAGCCCCCGAGGTGCAGCGGGCGCGCACGCTCGCCCGTTCCGGCATGACGCCCGCCAAATTCGACGCCATTCTCGCACGCCAGATGCCCGATGCGGAGAAGCGCACGCGTGCCGACGTCGTCATCGCCACCGATGTCGCGATCGACCAGACGCGAGAGGCCGTCCGCCGCGTCATCGCTTGCATGAGGGCCGAAGCAGGCGGATAAGAGGGTAATGCGTGAGATCGTCTTCGATACCGAGACCACCGGCTTCAAATTCAGCGAAGGCGATCGGTTGGTCGAAATCGGCTGTGTCGAGATGGTCAACCGGGTCGAAACCGGCCGCACCTTTCACGCTTATTACCACCCCGAACGCGACATGCCGGCCGAGGCCGAGCGCGTCCACGGCCTGTCCGCGGCATTCCTGTCGAAGTTTCCGGTGTTCGCCGAGGGCGTGGCGGAGCTGCTCGACTTTCTGGGTGATGCGCCGCTCGTCGCGCACAACGCCTCGTTCGACTTCGGCTTCCTGAACGGCGAGCTGGGCGCGCTCGGCTTCCCGCCGATCTGCCACAAGACGCGGATGGTCGACACGCTGCAGATCGCGCGCAGCCGCCATCCCGGCGCCAAGCATACGCTCGATGCGCTCTGCACCCGCTATGGTGTCGATCGGTCGCACCGTGTCCACCACGGCGCGCTGCTCGACGCACAGCTGCTGGCGCAGGTCTATGTCGAGCTGATGGGCGGACGGCAGATCGGCCTGGGGCTGGTCAGCGAGGTCGCGACCGCGGACACGCTGGCGCCGGTCGTCCGCCGTCCGGTCACGGTACGCCCGCCGCGCACCTTCCGCCCGTCCGAGGCGGAACTTGCCGCCCATGCGGCATTTGTTTCCAAGTTGCAGGATCCAATCTGGGGGGTCGCGGCGTTCGATTAACGCCAACCGGGCAAAGGCCAACAGGTCAGCCCCTATCAATGGAGAAGACGATGGATATCCGGATTTCTGGTCATCAGGTCGCAACCGGCGACGCGCTCAAGAATCATGTGAGCGACCGGCTTCAGGGTATCGCCACCAAGCATTTCGCGCGCGCCATTTCGTCCGAAGTGACGTTCGGCAAGGGGCCGCATGACGTCGGCTTCCGCTGCGATATCGTGGTGCACGTCATGAAGGGTCTGGTGCTGAAGGGCAGCCACCAGGCGCAAGAGGCGCACCTCGCGTTCGACGGGGCAGCCGAAAAGATCGAAAAGCAGCTGCGTCGCTACATGCGCCGCCTGAAGGATCGCCACGCCAGCGAGGCGGCGGCCATTCAGGAAGACATGGGCTATGACAATGCGGGCTATACGCTGTTCCGGGAGCCGGCAGCGAGCGAGGACGATGTGGGCGACGCGCCGCTCATCATCGCCGAAACGCGCGTCGACATCCCCGATGCCAGCGTGTCGGATGCGGTGATGATGCTCGATCTGCGCAATACCGCGGCGCTCCTGTTCAAGAATGCGGGCACCGGCGCCTACAATATGGTCTATCGTCGCGGCGACGGCACCATCGGCTGGGTCGAGCCCCAGCGCGGCAGCGTGCAGGCACAGCAGCCCGCCGCAAGCTGATCTTTCCACCCCCCGCCGGTACTGTTACGGGCCCGGCGGGGCCCTTTTCTTTTATTCGAGACCGGGATGAACGACTTCAGCGATCTGCTGCGCCCCGAGGCGGTCTATAAGGACGTCGCCGTCGCGCATAAAAAGGCTTTGTTCGCGCAGCTTGCGTCCGCGGCCGAGGGTCTGGGTATCGACGGTCGCCTGACCGCCGAACTGCTGGCGGCGCGCGAAAAGATCGGCTCGACCGGCTTTGGCGGCGGAGTCGCCATTCCGCATGCGCGCCTGCCCGATCTGCCCGCGGTGACCGGCGTCTTCATGCGCCTTGCCCAGCCGATCGAATTCGACGCGGTCGACGATCTGCCCGTCGATCTGGTGTTCATGCTGCTGTCGCCGGTCGATGCCGGTGCGGATCACCTGAAGGCGCTCGCCCGCGTGTCGCGGCGCTTACGCGACCGAACGTTCCTTACGAAGCTGCGCGGCGCGGGATCGCCCGATGCGCTCTACGCATTGTTCACCGCCGACGCGGCACGCGACGCGGCGTGAGCGGGACGGCCGACGACAGCGGCGCACAGGCGCATTATCGCAGCCTCGAATCGCTCTACGCTGCCGCACCGATCAACCGCCTGTTCGAATCGCGGCTCGAAATCGTGGCGGCGGGTGTCGCGCGCATCCACTTCCTGATCGGGCCCGAACATTATCACGCGGCCGGCGCCGCGCATGGCACCAGCTATTTCAAGATGCTGGACGACGCCGCTTTCTATGCGGCGAACAGCCTCGTCACCGACCGGTTTCTGCTGACGACGGCATTCAACCTGCTGCTTACCCGGCCGATGAAGGCGGGGCCCGTCATCGCCGAAGGGCGCTGGATCAGCGGCAAGCGCCGCGTCTATGTCGCCGATGCGCGGCTGATCGACGCCGATGGCGAAGAGGCGGCGCGCGGCACCGGCACGTTCATGCGCTCGCAGATCGCGCTGTCCGGCCTGCCGGGCTATCGCGCCGCACCGTGAGCGATCGGCTGCCGACGCACTTGGTGGTCGGGGCCCTGCTGCGCCGGGTCAACGATGCGGGCGGCATGGCGATGGTGCGGGCGAAGGGCGATCCGCAAGGGGGCGCAATTCTGCTGCTGATCGAATCCCGTTCATCTCCGGTTCGGGTTCTCGAACGCACGATCGAATTCGATGGCGTGGCAATTCTAGCCGAATCGGTCCCGCCCGATGGTGCCGAAGCCTATTGGCGGCGGCGGCGCAGTCGCGACCCCGATCTATGGGTCGTCGAACTGGATATCCCGGAAGCCGAACGGTTCGCCGCTGAAACGATCCTGTCGAATTGACTCGTGACGGATGTGTGACGATGGCTCGCGCACGTTGAATGCGCGTTGTGCCGCGCCTGGGTGCGATCCGGGTCGGTGACGCAGTCGGGGGGATGCCCGGACGATCAGCCTGACTGATCGGGTCCGTGGTCCAACCGCATATCGAATACGTTGATGACGATTTTGCAGCGCGCCGCGGCCATCGCGGTGATGTCTTTCTCTCTGGCGGGCCTGATCAGCCACAGCTCGCCGGTCCGGGCCTCGGATCTGAATCGCACCGCGATTCCCGCACCGACCGCCCCCTCCACCGATCCGGTCGTTCCGGCATCGGTCCCCGTCTCTCCCGCTCCCGTTGCCGCGACGTTCGGACCCGCTAAGCCGGTGGTCCAGCCGCTCCCCACGGTCGAAGCCAGCGAAGACGAAGAGTATAACAGCCTCGCCGAAGCCGTTGCCGCGCAGGACAGCGCCGACGTCGACGAGACGCAGCGCTGCCTTGCCGGCGCGATCTATTTCGAATCGAAGGGCGAACCGCTCGCGGGCCAGCTCGCCGTTGCCAACGTCATCATCAACCGGTCGAAGTCGGGCCGCTTCCCCAGCGACATCTGCTCGGTCGTGAAGCAGCGCGGCCAGTTCAGCTTCGTGCGCCACGGCGAAATCCCGGCGATCGACGAAGGGCGCGCGACCTATCGCACCGCCCTCGCCGTCGCGCGCGTCGCGCTGGATGCGGCCTGGGACAGCCCGGCACCCAAGGCGCTGTTCTTCAACACGCCGAACCGTCGCCCCGGTGCCAATGTCACCAAGATCGCGATGATCGGCAACCACGTCTTCTATCGCTGATCCGCCACGGGGCGCTTGCCTCGTTCGCTGAATGTTCTAAACCGGGGTCATGCTCGACATGGCTCCGGTTTCTTGCGTTGAGGGCGGCGATCCCGCGATCTGCGCCGCCGACGTCGCGCGGGGCGTCACACGGATGCTGCTGCGCCACGACCTCGTCACTATCCCCGAAGTCCCGCTGGAGGGCGGCCGCCGTGCCGACCTTATGGCGATCGACGCGCGCGGACAGTTGGTGATCGTCGAGATCAAGGTGTCGCGCGCCGACCTGATGGGTGACGGCAAATGGCCCGACTATCTCGGTCACTGCGACCGCTATTATTGGGCGGTGCCGGCGGGGTTCGATACCGCGCCACTGGACGGTGCGGCGTTCCTGCCGGAGCGGACGGGCGTGATCGTCGCCGATCGCTACGACGCGGCGATCCTGCGCGAGGCGCATAGCGTACCGCTGGCCGCGCACGTTCGCAAACGCTGCACCCTCGCCTTCGCGCGGCGCGCGGCGCGACGGCTGACGGGACTCACCGACCCGGAGGCGTTCGTCTGAGCGAAGTCAGAGCTGGTGGCCGGTCCGGTCCCGCTTCGTTGCCAGATAGCGTGCATTGTGGGGATTGGGCGGCAGCGCGTGCGCGACGCGTTCGATCACCGTCACGCCCGCCGCTTCCAGTCCCGCAACCTTGGCCGGGTTGTTGGTCAACAGCCGCACTGTGCGCTGCCCAAGCAGCGACAGCATCCGCGCCGCCACGCCGAAATCACGCGCGTCGATCGCAAAGCCCAGCCGCGTGTTGGCATCGACCGTGTCGAACCCCTGATCCTGTAACGCATAGGCGCGCAGCTTGTTGACCAGGCCGATCCCGCGACCTTCCTGCCGCAAATACAGCAACATGCCCCAGCCCTGCGCCTTGATCGCCTCGATCGCCGCGCGCAGCTGCGGTCCGCAGTCGCATTTCAGGCTGCCGAGCACGTCGCCGGTAAGGCATTCGCTATGCAGGCGGACCAGCGGCGGCGATCCATTGGGCTGGCCAACCAGAAGTGCGACATGTTCGTCGCTCGAATCGGGCGATCGAAACGCGACGATCTCGGCATCCTCGGCGCCGTCGACCGGCAACCGGGCGCGCGTCGCGAGACGCAACGCGCCGGATGCCTGATGCGCGTCGATCGCGGCCGGATCGATCGTCACCTCCGCGCCGGTGCCGTCGAGGACGAAGGCGGGCAGCAGTCCCGCGATCCGCGCCAGCCGGATCGCCGCGAGGCTCGCCGCCGGGCGATCGATCGCCATCGTGCGGAACGGCCCTTTCAGCGGCGTCGCGAGATCGAACTGCGGATCGGCGAGCGCGACCGCGGTGGAAAAGTCGAGCCACGGCGCCGGTTCGACCGCGACCGGCGTATCGGGATCGGCGGCGGCAAGCTGGTTGGTCAGCTTCAGCGTCGCAGCGCGGCCGTTGGAGATGAGCAGCGGGAAGGCGCCCCCGCCCACGAAGGATTCGAGCCCGATCGGATCGGCGGTTTCGACCGCGAGCAGGGGCAGGGGGGCCTCACCCGGCGCGGCGATGGCGATCGGCCAGCCGCGGCGCAGCGCGTCGATCGCGCGCGCGACATCGCGGGCGGACGCGCTCATCAGAAGGCGAACTCGGTCAGGATCGGCACATGGTCCGATGGGCTCAGCCAGCTGCGGCAGGCTTCGTGGACGACATGCGCCGTGGCCTTTTCGGCGACATCGCGCGTCGCCCACATATGGTCGAGCCGGCGGCCGCGATCGTTCTTGGTCCAGTCGGGCGAACGATAGCTCCACCACGTGTGAAGGCGCGCGGGGGCGGGGTGGAAATGCCGCCCCAGGTCGACCCAATCGTTCGAGGCCTGGAGACGATCGAGCGCCTCGACCTCGATGGGGGTGTGGCTGACGACCTTCAGCAGCGCCTTGTGGCTCCAGACGTCGCTGGGCAGCGGCGCGATGTTGAAGTCGCCGGTCAGGATGGTCGGTACGTCGAGCGTTTCCGACCAGCGCGTCATCCGTTCGACGAAGTCGAGCTTCTGGCCGAATTTGGGGTTCACGTCGCGATCGGGGACGTCACCGCCGGCGGGGACGTAGACGTTTTCCAGTCGGACGCCGTTGGGCAGGCGCACGCCGACGTGGCGCGCCTCCTGGTTCGCCTGCCAGTCGAAGCGGTCGTCTTCGATCAGCGGCACGCGGCTGAGGATCGCGACACCATGGTGCATGCGCTGGCCGTGGATGACGATATGGTCGTAGCCGAGCGCGCGGAAGGCATCGAAGGGGAAGTCGGCGTCGATGACCTTGGTTTCCTGGAGGCACAGGATGTCGGGTTCCACCTCGCGCAGGAACTGTTCGACGATGGCGATCCGGAAGCGGACCGAATTGATGTTCCAGGAGACGATCTTCACGCCGGTGCATCTAGGCGGGGGCGGGGAGGGGGGCAAGGTTGGGGGCGATCTTGGGGCCGTATGCGCCACGCGCATTCCGTTCGCCCTGAGCCTGTCGAAGGGCAGCTTTCCCCGAGCTCCACACTGGTGGCAACGTGCCCTTCGACAGGCTCAGGGCGAACGGGAGAGGGGGCGCGTCATGGGCGAAGCCCATGACGTCGGACGGGCTGTGCCCGCCGGCCGGTGCATGCGGGCTTGCCCCGCATGAACGGAAAGGCCCTCGCTCCGGGGGCATGGAGCGAGGGCCGACCTAGCGTTCGTCACGCAGGCGGGAAGTGGTTGATGGTCATCCGGGCAACAGGGGGAAAAAATCCCGAACGCCCCACATCCGCGAGGACGTCTCTAGGCCAGCAAACCTGTCGGGTACATGAATGAACCCGGCCTAGCGGACGTTCGGCCTCCGCGGATCGTTCCATTTGAACGTCTGGTCGCTCACCGGCACGCCGAATCGCTGATTCGACAGGCGAATCGTCGTGCGGTTGTTCTGGCTGTCGAGCGCGACCCATCCCTGCAGCGCGAGTCCTGCCGGGGCCGACGAGTCGCGGGCGAAGATCAACGTGATCTTGCCATATTCGGGATGCTTGGGATCGTTCGCCTCGACCGAGACGACGCGGTCGTTGCCCGTCTGGACGAGCTTGGCATAGCGGGTGATGTCGCGCGTCGGATCGAGCAGCACGCCCAGCGGCGAATTCTTGATCGGCCAGCGCTGCACCTGCCGCACCGAATAATCGATGAAGGTCAGCGCGCCGCCCTCTGCCACGATCAGGATCGGCACGCCCTTTTCATACTGGAAGCGCAGCTTGCCCGGCTTCTTGAGCGTGAACGTACCGGTCAGCACCTTGCCGTTGCGGTCGGTCTGCGTGAAGTCGGCGGTCATCGTATCGACCGACTGGAGGTGGCGCTGCACCGCGGCGAGGTCGCCGGTCGCCTGGGCGGGCAGAGCGGCCGGCGCGACGAGGGCGATCGGCAGGGTGAGAGCAAGAGCGTATCGGGTCATGCGGGTCCTGATGGCGGGAAGGCGTTGAACCGGCCCTTAACTGTCGGGACGGGTGTTGGTGCCGGGAACATGGACGACGTGAACACCCGAAAGAAAAGGATCGGTTCGTTTTTGAAGGTGATGTCGTGGGCCCATCCCCACCCTTCCGCGGCTGCGCCGCTCCCTCCCTCTCCCAATGGGAGAGGGAAGAGCCGCCATAGGCGGCGAAGGGTGAGGGCGGGTGCGGTACGGCCGGGGTATGAGGGCCGGTGATTCTAATCCATCGTTTTATCGCAAGTGCTTAAATGCCATCCAATCCATCACTTCCCCAGCAGGTTCGCCTGCCAGAACATCAGGCTGGTCCAGAACTGATAGTCCTGGTTCTCCTTCTTGGCGTAGCCATGGCCTTCGTCCTTGGCGAGCAGGTGCCAGGCGGGCACGCCGTTCGCGCGCACCGCGGCGACCATCTGATTGGCTTCCGATGCGGGCACACGCGGATCGTTGCCGCCGGTGACGACCATCAGCGGGATCTTCAGCTCCTTCGCGCGGGTGAGCGGGCTGATCTCGACCAGCTTGGCGCGCTGGGCGGGATCGCGCTCGTCGCCATATTCGACGCGGCGCAGGTCGCGGCGATAGCTTTGCGTGTTTTCGAGGAAGGTGACGAAGTTGGAGATGGCGACGATGCAGTTCGCCGCCTTGAACCGGTCGCCGTACCGGATCGCGAGCGCGTAACACATATAGCCGCCGTAGCTGCCGCCGGTCTCCGCGATCCGCTTCGAATCGATGCGTGGGTCCTTGTCGAATCGGTCGAGGAAGGCGCCGATGTCCTTCACCGAATCTTCCCGCTTGAACGGCCCGTTGTCGAGCGCGACGAAGCGCTTGCCGAACCCGGTCGAGCCGCGGACGTTGGGATAGAAGAGCGCGATGCCCAATTCGTTGAGCAGGTAATTGTTGCGCCCCAGGAAGCCGGGGGTCGACTGCCCCTCCGGTCCCCCGTGGATGTTGAAGAGGAGCGGGCGCTTGCCCGGCCAGCGCTTGGGATCGGGGCGGTAGAGGAAGCCCGACACGGGTTCGCCGTCGAAGCTCTTCACCTCGACGAATTCCGGTTCGACGTTGCGCGCGGGATCGAGGCCGCCGGTTTCGCTCGCCGTCCAGCGCGTCACCGTCAGCGTCGCGGGATCGAGCGAATAGGTGTCGGTCGGCGCCTTGGCGGAATTGAGCGAGAAGCCCAGCGCGCCCCATGGCGCGAATGCCACGCCGCCGATGCTGCCGGCGGGCAGCGGCACGGTGCGGGCGCGGCGGCTCGCGATGTCGAGCAGCTTCAGCCGATCGATGCCCGCTTCATTGACGACATAGGCGATGGTGCGGCCGTCGTCCGAAATGTCGAAGGCGTCGACGTCCCACTTCGGTTCGGGGGCGACCGCGGTGAAGCGGCCCGTCTTCGGATCGATCGTGCCGAGGCGCTGGAAGTCCGATCCCTCGTCCGACGTGACCCACAAGGTGCCGTCCGGTGCGAACTTGGCCTCGCCATAGGCGATGGCGGCGGCAGGATCGCCGATCGGTGTCATCGCGCCGGTCGCGACGTCCATCCGGTACAGGTTGGTCTTGTTGACAGAGCGATATTCGGTGACGACCGCGGTCTTCGCATCGGGCGCGAAGTCGCTGATCGCCCAGCCGCCGCCCTTCACCTGCGCGACCAGCCGGTCGCTCTTCGGATCGCGCGGATCGATGACGTAGAGGTCGTTGTCCGCGCCGTTGCGCCGCGTCGACGAATAGCCGAGCCAGCGGCCGTCATGGCTCCAGGCGTTGATCGCGTTGCGGCTCTTGCCGTCGGTCAGCAGCGTCAGGCGGCCGTCTTTCAGCGTGTAGAGCTGCCAGAATTCGCTGCCGCCGACGTCTTTCTGCACGACCATCACGTCGCCGCGCTTGGGCGCATAGCTCGCGCGGGCGATCGCATCCGCCTCGAACGACAGCTGGCGGCGCGCGCCCATCGGCATCGCGACCTCGTGCGCCTGCACCGTATTGCCGAAGCGCGTCGCGATCAGCACGCCGCGCGTCACCGGATTCCAGCCGCCGAACGCCGACGAGCGCGATTCCATATAGGGCCGCGTCGCATCGGCGAGCGCCTGCGGCACCGGCGGGATACCGTCCGCCACGATCGCGGCGGGCGGCGCGACGGTAGCGCTGTCCTGCGCCATGGCGGTGCCGGCAAGCAGAAGCGCGGCGGCGGCGGCGATGTGTTTCATCGAATAATACTCCCCGGTGTATTATGTCTTAGCTACACCTTGCCAGCTTGGCGGCGGGGATCAAGGAAAATGGTGCGCAGAGTGCGATGTCATCAGGCGTAGCCGTTGCACTGGGCGCGCGTGATGCTGCGGCTAACGACGTCATACTGGACCGTGACCTGGATGCAGCCGCCATCGTCGATGGAGGGCAGGTCGATTGGCTGCGCGAACCACCGGCGGTTGCCGGCGGGGGTTTCGGCGGTCAGAAACTGGGTCTCCTGACGGTCCATCTCGGCGTTCTTTTCGGGCGTGCAGGGCCGCGTCTTAAAGTCGTCGGTCAGGAGGTCGCACCCCTCGCGCGGGTCGGACGGCAGCGAAGGCAGGATATAGGTCGCGACAACATGCGTCGTATCCGACCAGGCATAGTTGCGGCCGTAGGCGGCGAAGGGCCAGGCTTTCTGGGGCAGGACGATACTGCGCTCGATCGCGTCCATCACCGCCTGCTCACGCGACGGGGGTAGGATGGCGGACGCGGAGGTCGCAAGCAGTGCCAGCATCGGCAGCGTCTGGACCGAACGTGTCGTAGCGCTGACGCGTGTCATGATCGATGCCCCCTGCGGCGTGAGGGCGCCATCATGCCGGCGTCCTGCTTTGCATCAAGGGGGTTCAGCTTGAACGCCAGCGTAACGGTCGGCAAACCTGACGTATATGACGTATCCGATCCACCGTTACCGCGCGTTCGCCGATCTCACCCGCACCGAAGTCGAACTGCTCGGCACGCTCGGCGAGGGCGCAGTGGTGCGCCGGCGCGGCGAAGTCTTCCAGCGCGAAGGCGATGCGGTAAGCGGCTTTTACCTGCAGCTGAAAGGCTGGGTGGCCTCGTCGATCATCCTGCGCAGCGGCAACCGCCTGATCCAGAAGGTGCATCTGCCCGGCGACATGCTGGGTACGCCGACGATGGTGCTGTCGGAGGCGGCGGACACGCTGACCGCGATCACCGAATCGGTGACCGCCCTCGTGCCCTATGCGCGGTTCGGGCGGTTGTACGAGACGGCGCCGCGGCTCGCCGCGCTGTTCACGGTGGCGGTGCAGATGGAGCGGCTGGCGCTGATGGATATGCTGGCGATCACCGGCAATGCCTCGGCGCGCGAACAGCTGGCGCGGCTGTTGATCGACCTGCACACCCGGCTGACGCCGATCGGCATGGTGGAGGACGATGCGTTCGATCTGCCGCTGACGCAGGAGGTGATCGGCGATCTGCTCGGGCTGACCGGGGTGCACGTCAACCGCACGGTGCGCGCGCTAGAGGACGAGGGACTGATCGCGCGGACGGGGCATCGCGTGCGATTGCTCGATGTCGATCGCCTGCGGCAGCTCTCGCCGCTGCCGCCGCGCCAGCCGGCGTTCGAGCCGGCGTGGCTACCGGCGGCGCGGTAGGGCTTCACCGACTCGTAACCCCGGCGGCATAGAGGGCGTCGGATGGATACGCACCCGACGTTTCGCGTGACGGTCGATATGGATCGCGGCTGCTTCGAGACCGCGATGCAGGGCTTCTGGACGCTGGAGACGCTGGCCGATTTCCGTCGTGCGCTGGAGGATGCGGTTGCCCGTATCCGCGCAACGGGCCGCGAGCCGGTCAGCCTGTGCGACTATTCGGGTGCGATGGTGCAGAGCCAGGAGGTCGTGGCGGGATTCATCGCGATGATGGCCGATCCCGCGGTGCGATCACGACGCGTCGCGGTCTACACGGGCGCCGCGCTCACCAGGTTTCAGGCCGAGCGCGCCAATCGCGACCACGCCGAATTCCGCTACTTCGTCGACCGCGACGCGGCCGTGGCATGGCTGTTCTCTCCGGACGGGGTCTGATCCCCCGCCTCAGATCGCGTGGCCTTCGGTATCGCGCAGCACTTCGCGGCGGCCGACATGGTCGGGGCGGCCGACGATGCCGTCCTTTTCCATGCGTTCGATCAGCCGCGCGGCCGAATTGTAGCCGATGCGCAGCTGGCGTTGCAGCCAGCTGGTCGAGGCCTTTTGCGACTCGCACACCAGCTGGATCGCGGCGCGATACTGCTGGTCCTCGGCGGTGTCCTCGCCCTCTGGTGCGCCATCGAGCGCGAAGCTGTCCTCGGGTTCTTCGGTGACCGAGCTGATGTAATCGGGCTGGCCCTGCGCGCGCCAGTGATCGGCGATGGCGCGCACCTCGTCGTCGCTGACGAAGGGGCCGTGGACGCGGACGATGCCCTTGCCGCCGGGCATGTAGAGCATGTCGCCGCGGCCCAGCAGCTGTTCGGCGCCCTGTTCGCCCAGGATCGTGCGGCTGTCGATCTTGCTTGTGACGTGGAAGCTGATGCGCGTCGGCAGGTTCGCCTTGATGACGCCGGTGATGACGTCGACCGACGGACGCTGCGTCGCCATGATCAGGTGGATGCCCGCCGCGCGCGCCTTTTGCGCGAGCCGCTGGATCAGGAATTCCACCTCCTTGCCCGCGGTCATCATCAGGTCGGCAAGCTCGTCGACGATGACGACGATCTGCGGCAGCGGTTCGTAGTCGAGCTGCTCTTCCTCATACACCGGCTGGCCGGTGTCGGGGTGATAGCCGGTCTGGACGCGGCGGCCGAGGCGCTGCCCCTTCGCCTTCGCCGCGCGGACCTTGTCGTTGAAGCCCGCCAGGCTGCGCACGCCGACCGACGACATCTGGCGGTAGCGATCCTCCATCGTCTCGACCGCCCATTTGAGCGCGCGCACCGCCTTGGCGGGATCGGTAACGACCGGCGACAGCAGGTGCGGGATATCGTCGTACATGCTCAGTTCGAGCATCTTGGGATCGATCATGATCATCCGGCACTGTTCGGGCGTCAGCCGGTAGAGCAGGCTCAAGATCATGCAGTTGAGGCCGACCGACTTGCCCGAACCGGTGGTGCCGGCGACGAGCAGGTGGGGCATGGGCGCGAGATCGGCGATCACCGGATCGCCGGCGATGTTCTTGCCGAGGATGATCGGCAGCTGCGCGGCCTGATCCTCGAACGTCTGGCTGCCGACGAGTTCGTGCAAACTGACCGATTCGCGCTTCTGGTTGGGCAGTTCGATGCCGATGACGTTGCGCCCCGGGATCACCGCGACGCGCGCCGAGATCGCCGACATGTTGCGCGCGATATCGTCGGCGAGCGCGATGACGCGGCTGGCCTTGATACCCGGCGCGGGCTCGAGTTCGTACATCGTCACGACCGGGCCGGGGCGCACTTCGTTGATGACGCCGTGCACCTTGAAGTCGTCGAGCACGTTTTCGAGCAGGCGCGCGTTGCGCTCCAGCGACGCCTTGTCGATCGTGCCCTTCGGCGCCGGCGGCGCAGGGGTCAGCAGGTCGAGCTGCGGCAGCGTATAGCTGTGGCCGAGATCCAGGCTCTGCTGCTTGGGCTTGGGCTTGGCGGCGGAGGGCGCGAGATTGCGGTCGGCGATGTTGGGGGCGGGACGCGGGTCTGGCGTCGCGACCGCGCGCGGTTCGACGACCTTGCGCGCGAGCTGGAGCGGTTCCTCGTCCCCGTCGTCATAGGCGTCGTCGTACAGATCGTCGCCATCGTCATCGGCACCGATCGCGTCGCCACGCGTGCGGCGCAGGCGGAAGCGGCGGTCGCCGAGGTCGATGTCGAGGCTCTTGGCCCAGATCACGATGCCGGCGATACCGACGATCAGGCCGATGCCGCGTGCCGCCCAGCGTTCGGCGCCCGGCTGGCCGATGAAGGACAGGCCCCATTCCGCCGCCTTCGCAATCGACAGGCCGGCGACGCCGCCCCAGCCGGCGGGCAGCGCCAGCACCGACGCATCGGAGACGAAGGCGAGCGCGGCGGCGATCAGCGCGACGCCGATCGCGGCATTGCGCAGCATCGCGAGCCAGCGACCCGCGGGCCGATCGCGCCACAGCCGCGCGGCGACGATCGGCGCGATCGGCAGCAGCAAGGCGACCGCCGGGCCGAACAGCGTGAGCGCAAGGTCGGCGAACCAGGCGCCGGGCGGGCCCGCGAGATTCTGGACCGGGCCCCCGGAGGCGGTGTTGAGCGCGGCGTCGCTGGCGCGGTAGCTCGCCAGCGCGAGCACCATCACCGCGGTGGCGACGAACAGCGCGATCGCGGCGACCAACGCGCCACCCCGCACGGCGCCCGCCTTCACCGTCTCACGCAACAGCCCTGGCTGCGCACGGCTCGCCATCGCTCGATTCCTTCAATGTTCCGAAAAGTTAACGCGGGTTCATCGGCCGATGGGGCGATTCCGTCAAGATGGCGGGCCGATCGCCTGCTTCACCCGTTCGCCCTGAGCCTGTCGAAGGGCGCGTGCCACCAGCGTCGCGCTCGCGGATAGCCGCCCTTCGACAGTGAGCAGGTGAAACCATCCCCCGGATGGTTTCAGCCGAGCCTGGGAGGCTCGGCAACCTGCTCACCAGGTGAACGGGGATGGGCAAAACAGTTCAGGGGCAAGGCGTCGGCTACGAAGCGTCGGACCCGTTGGATCGCCGCTACTGCTGTCAACCGCCAACCCATTGAATATGGATAACGAAATCGGCCGACCACATTCCCGCTGTCCTACACGCCCCATCCGTGCCACCCCTTCCACGCTCTGTCTCACCGCAGGCCCCCCGTTTCGAAAAACACGTGCGTCGGCGTGACTTTTGTGACTTTCCGAACCGCTCCCACGCCGGGAACAACGCCTGCCCTACGACCGTAGGGAGCGTTGGCACGGTGCGCGGCGACCTGTAAGGGGATGCACATGAATTCGGACGTCATCATCCTCGGCGGCGGCCTGGTCGGCGCCACCCTCGCACTGGCGCTCGACGCGCATGGGGTCACGAGCATCGTCGTCGATCCCGCCGACCCCGCGGTGGTCCACGCCCCGGGCTTCGACGGGCGCGCGTCGGCGATCGCCAGCGCGAGCGGGCGGATGCTGGATGCGATCGGCGTGGGCAAGGCGCTGGCGGGCCAGGGCTGTGCGATCCGGCATATCCGGGTCAGCGACGGGCTGGCGCCGGGCAAGCTCGATTTCCGGCCTGGCGACAACGATGATCCGCTCGGCACGATGTACGAAAACAAGGCGCTGCGCGCCGCGCTGTTCGCCGCCGCGACTGCTGCGACCCATGTCGACCTGCGCATGCAGACGCGCGCGACCGAGCTGGTACGCGGCGAGCATCAGGTCACCGCGACGTTGAGCGACGGCATCACCGTCACCGCGCCGCTGGTGATCGTGGCGGAGGGGCGCAATTCGCCGACGCGCGAGGCGGCGGGGATTCCGGTGGCGCGCTGGCAATATGACCATGCCGCGATCGTCGGCGCCTTCCACCACGAATATCCCCACGAGGACGTCGCCTACGAAATCTTCTACCCCGCCGGGCCGTTCGCGCTGCTGCCGCTGCCCGACGACGACATCGGCCATCGATCGGCGATCGTCTGGTCGGTGAAGGGCGCGGACGGGCCGGGCATGATGAAGCTGGGCGACCGCGCCTTTTTGGCAGAGGCGACCAAGCGGATGGGCGGGTTCCTCGGCGAACTCAGCGCAGCATCGCCGCGCGCGAGCTATCCGCTGGGCTTCCACCATGCTGCGCGGATCACTGCGGAGCGGCTGGCGCTGGTCGGTGATGCCGCGCACGGCATCCATCCGATCGCGGGGCAGGGGCTGAACCTGGGCCTGCGCGACGTCGCGACGCTGGCGGAGGTGCTGGTCGAGGGCAAACGGCTGGGGCTGGACCTGGGCGATCCGGCGCTGCTCGAACGCTACCAGCGCTGGCGCGGGCTCGACACGTTCATGGTTGCCGCCGCCACCGATACGCTGACGCGCTTGTTCGGCATTCCGGGCAAGACGGCGAGCGCGGTGCGCCGCTTCGGCATTTCCGCGGTCGATCGCCTGCCGCCGCTGAAGGACCGCTTCATGGCGGAAGCGCGCGGCGAAAGCGGCACCTTGCCCAAGCTGCTGCAGGGCCTGCTGGTGTGAGCGAGACGCCGGTCGATCCGGCGACGCGGGCAGCCGCGACGCCGCTTGCCCGCGCGCAGGCGGGCGTGACGCGCGCCATGGGCATCGCCGTCGTCGTGACGGTGGCGCTGGCGCTGATCGGCTACGCCCGCGGCGATGCGATGATGCTGGAGGCGCGCGGCTGGACGCTGGGCGTCGCGCTGCTGACGCTCGGCCTATGGGTGGCGGCGGCCATCGGCGACGTCGCACGGCGGCGCTTCGCGTCGGCGAGTGCGATCGATGGCGGCGACGGCGTCGACCCCCGTGTCGACGTGGCCAATGCCATCCTGCGCAACACCGCCGAACAGGCGCTGCTCGCCGCGATCGCTTATGGCGCGCTGACGCTGCTCGACGATCATGCGCGTGTGGCCGTTGCGCTGTTCGCGGCCTGTTTCTCGGCCGGGCGGCTGCTGTTCTGGAGTGGCTATCGCGACGGCGCGGCGGCGCGCGCGCTGGGCTTCGGCCTGACCTTCTATCCCAGCGTCGCCGCGCTGCTGATGGCGGCGCTGGCGCTGCTGCGCTAATCCGGCCCCTGTCTGCCGCAGCGGGCAACCGGCTCGTCGCAGGCGTAACCCGCACATTCCGCGGTTAATTTGACTTTAGCGCTTTGGCCCCACAACGCTGCCACCCTGACGCCGGGGGGACGCGGCGCACGGATCATGAGGCGCCGCCCGCGTGTTTTTGCGCAACGATCAAGGCTATGAGCTGGCCGGCGGCACCGCGGCGCGCCCGTTCGTGCGCCTGCCGGGCGTGCCCGGCGCGCGGCCGGCGGTGCGGACGCCGGGGCTGTTCGGTATCGACTGGGGCGCGATCGACTGGGCGCCCGACCTCGGCGCGCAGATCGGCACGCGCGACTGGTGGCGCGGCCTCGCAACGCTGACCGGCCTGCTGGCGACGGTCTGGGCGCTGAACCCCGGCGTGCGCCCTCTCGTCGGCGCCACCCCCGCCGCGCTCGACGGCGCCGCCTGGGAAGAGGCGCGCGGCCAAGCCATCGCGCCGCTCGCCTGGGGCGGCGACACCGGCCATCGCATGGCGGCGAACGACCTCGTCTCGCCGCTCGCCGAGGCACCCGAACGCCCGCATGTCGAGCTGAGCGCGACGCTGGGCGAGGGCGATGCGCTGGCGCACGTCCTGACCCGTGCCGGCGTCGGCCGCGCCGATGCGGCGCGTGCGGCGGAGCTGATCGCGCAGGCGGTATCGCTCGACGACATTCAGCCGGGCACCCGCCTGTCGCTGACGCTCGGCCGCCGCCCGACGCGCACCGTCGCCCGGCCGCTCGAAAAGCTGTCGCTGCGCGCGCGCTTCGATCTGGCGCTGACGCTCGATCGGGCCGCCACCGGGCTGGTGCTGACGCGCCAGCCGATCGCTGTCGACCGCACGCCGCTGCGCATCCAGGGCCTCGTCGGTTCCAGTCTGTACCGTTCGGCACGCGCGGCCGGCGCGCCGGCGCGCGTGGTGGAAAGCTATATCAAGGCGCTGGCGACGCGCCTGTCGATCGGCCGCGACGTGGGGGCCGCCGACAGCTTCGACCTGATCATCCAGCGCGACCGCGCCGCGACGGGCGAACAGCGGCTCGGCGACCTGCTGTTCGCCGGCATCGACCAGGGACGCCGCAAGGTCGAACTCGTCCGCTGGGACGATGCGGACGGCCATGCGAGCTGGTTCGACGCCAAGGGGCAGAGCGAACGCCGCGGCTTCATGGGCATGCCGGTGGCGGGGCGGATCACCTCGTCCTTCGGGTTCCGCATGCATCCGCTGCTCGGCTATCTGAAAATGCACAAGGGCGTCGACATCGGTGCGCCTTATGGCTCGCCGATCTATGCGGTGCTCGACGGCGTGGTGCAGGGCGCGGGGCGCTCGGGCGGTTACGGCAATTTCGTCAAGCTCGGCCATGCCGGCGGCCTTGCCAGCGGCTATGGCCATATGAGCCGTATCGCGGTGACGCGCGGCCAGCACGTGCGGCAGGGGCAGGTGATCGGCTATGTCGGCTCGACCGGCCTGTCGACCGGGCCGCATCTGCACTGGGAAGTATGGCGCAACGGCCAGACGGTAAACCCGCGCTCGATCAGCTTCGCCAGCGTCGCGGCGCTGTCGGGCAGCGACCTGCGGCGGTTCCGCAGCTACGCGGCCGGGCTGCTCGCGGTGCCGGTGGGCGGGCGGTAGACGGGTCCCGCTTGGCGCCCGTTTGAGAGCGTCACCCCAGCGAAAGCTGGGGTCTTCAGCGGCTCCTGCGGCGCGCAATCATCGGGAGATCCCAGCCTGCGCTGGGATGACGGCTGGATTGGGCGCAGCGCGTCCGACTCACCGCCCCTGAGCGCGCCAGCGGAGAATGGTGCGGGCGATGATATCGTCTTCGCCACCGGCGTCGCACCAGAGTTGCGAGAAAATGGGGTCGGTGGACGCGGGTTGCTTGGCGGGTTCGAGGTTGTCGAAGCTGACGCGGATCGGCACCGCGACGCCTTCGCCGCAGACGATGCATTCGCGGTTGCGCAGCGCCGGGATCGCATCGAGAAAGCCGCGCGCGCCCTCCGGCATCGCCGCGCGGACGAAGGCCTGGTCGCGTTCGTTGTTGAGGCGCATCGCGATGATCGTGCCGCATTGCGACAGCACGCCTTCCTCGAGGTCGGACGGACGCTGCGTGATCAGCCCCAGGCTGACGCCATATTTGCGCCCTTCCTTGGCGATGCGGCCGAGGATGCGGCCGACCGAGGCGTTGCGCCCGTCGGCACCAAGGCTGCTCGGGATGTAGCGGTGCGCCTCTTCGCAGACGAGCAGGATCGGGCGCCTGGGCTCGTTGCGCGCCCAGATCGCGAAGTCGAAGGTCATGCGGCTGAGCATCGCGACGACGACCGAGGTGATTTCCGACGGCACGCCCGACACGTCGATGATCGAGATCGGCTTGCCGCCGCCCGGCATGCGGAAGATGCGGGCGAGGAAATCCGCCATCGAGTCGGCAACGAGCATGCCGGAGAACATGAAGCCGTAGCGCGGATCGGCCTTGATCTCTTCGATCTTGGTCTTGAGCCTGAGATAGGGGGCGGTGTCGCCGGCGCGATCCATCTTGCCCATTTCGAGGCTGATGAAATTGGTGAGGTCGCTGAGCAGATAGGGGATCGGCGCGTCGACGGTGAGCTTGGCGACACCCTGTCCCAGGCGATTCTTGCCGCGTGCCATCAGCAGGCACTTCGCCAGGATGTCGCGGTCGAGCTGGCTGTCTTCGCCGCGGGCGGTGACGAAGACCTCGCAATGCTCCTCGAAGTTCATCAGCCAATAGGGCATCTGGAGATTGTTGACGTCGTACAGCGCGCCATTGTTGCCGAAGGCGGCGCCATATTCGCCGTGCGGATCGATCATCAGCACATGGCCCTGCGGCGCCAGTTCGCAGATGCGGTGGAGGATCAGCGCGGCGCTGGTCGATTTGCCGGTGCCGGTCGAGCCCACGAGCGCGAAATGCTTGCCGAGCATCGCGTCGATGTAGAGCGAGGCGCGCACGTCGCGGGTCGGATAGACGGTGCCGATCTGGATATGCGCGCGGTTGCTGGCCGAATAGATCTGTTGAAGGTCGGCGGTGGTGATCGGGAACACCTCGCACCCCGGAATCGGATAGCGCGTCACGCCGCGGCGGAAGCCGTATAGGCGGCCGGTCAGCTGTTCCTCCATGCCTTCGCCCAGGAAGTCGATTTCGGCGGCGACCCAGTCGCTCGACCCGTCGCGCAGCGTCAGGCTGCGGACGTTGGCGACCAACCACGATTGGCCGATGCGCATCTTGATCTGGGTGCCGACCTGGCCCGCGCCGGCGGAAACCGGATCGGATCCTTGCGCGGACAGGGCCAGCGCATTGCGGTCGAACAGCACACGGCTGCTGCTGCCCGCGATCGTCAGGACGCAACCGATCGGTGCGCCGGACAGGCCGATCGTTTCCTGCACGTCCGCCGCGCTCAACGGCGTACCTTGCGAAAACGAACCCGCCCCCGCCATATCGTTCATCACGCCCGATCCCCGTTCATACCGGACCGAAGGTAGAGGGCGCTGGTTAATTTAGCGTTGGGAACGGTCACACACGGCGCGCGACCCAGCCGGCGCCCCAGCCGAGCGCGATCGACAGCGCCACCGCCGCGATTCCGTACAGGAACGCATGCCGTTCGGCGGCGCGCGCAACGAAGCGTTCGAAGCCCGATTTGCGGATATCGATGTCGCGTACCGCCGCCGCCAGCACGCGGCCGTCGCGGATCAGGAAGGTTTCTGCGGTGAATCGCCCGACGGGGACGCGCGCCGGGATGGTGAGTCGCGCGCGGTACAAGACGTCGTCGGTAATCTCGACCGCGCGCGGCGCCTCGACATACAGGCCGGCCCGGCGGCGCAGGTCGACGAGGCCCTGCTGAAAGCGATGCTCGACCGTGCTGACCGCATTGGAGCCGGGGGACAATTGCAGGCTGTCGAGCCCCAGTTCGTAAATCGCGCGGGTGCGTTCGTCGACGATCCGGTCGATCGGGCGCGACGAGGCGAGCGCGTAGAAACTGGGCGCCGAACTGTAGCGCTGATGCTGGGCATTGACCCAGATGCCGGCGATCTTTTCCTTTTCGCGGACCAGCACCGATTGCGTCGGGCCCTTCACGATCACCACGATATCCGTCGGCGATTCGCCGGGGGGCAGGCGGCCGCCGGGGTAGAGGATCGCGCCGAACAGCAGCAGCTCGGCGCCCGTAAAGCTGTAGGCGATCTCGATCTGGCGCTGCGACACGTCGGGGACGAGCACCGGTTTCGCCGTCGCAAAGCCGCCCGGCGGCGCCGACGACGCCAGCAGCGCCGGCGCGACGAGCAGCAGAGCCGCGCGCGCGCTCACGTCAGCTCGACCGTGAAGATTTCCTCCGGCCGCCAGACGAGGCCGAGCAGGATGCGCAGACCGACGAGCAGCACCATGATCGCGAGCGCAAGGCGGAGATATTCGGGCTTCACCCGGCTGGCGAAGCGCGCGCCCAATTGCGCCCCCGTCACCGATCCGAGCAGCAGCAGGCCGGCGAGCACGATGTCGACCGCCTTGGTGGTGGTCGCGTGCACCATCGTCGCGACCGCGGTGACGAACAGCGTCTGGAACAGGCTGGTGCCGACGACGACGCTGGTCGCCATGCCGAGCAGGTAGATCATCGCCGGCACCAGGATGAAGCCGCCGCCGATGCCGAGCAGGATGGTGAGGATGCCGGTGAAGAAGCCGAGCAGCAGCGGGGCGAGCGGCGAGATGTAGAGGCCCGACGCGTAGAAACGCGTGCGCAGCGGCAGCGCGGCGACCAGCGGATGGTGGCGCCGCTTGCGCGCGCGGGGGCGGACGCGGCCCTTGGCGACGCCGATCGCACCGATCGATTCGCGCGCCATCAGCGTACCGATCGATCCCAGCATGGCGACATAGACGACGCCGATCACCGTATCGATCTGGCCACTCGCTTTGAGCAGCTGGAAGATCCACGCGCCCGCCCCGCTGCCGAGGATACCGCCGGCAACCAGCACGCTGCCCATCTTCACATCGACGCCGCCGCGATGGAAATGCGCGAAGACGCCCGACACGCTCGCGCCCGTCACCTGGCTGGCCGAGGAAGCGGCGGCGACGGTGGGCGGAATGCCGTAGATGATGAGCAACGGCGTCGTCAGAAAGCCGCCGCCGACCCCGAACATGCCCGACAGCAGCCCGACGCCGCCGCCCAGCAGGATGATGACCAGCGCGTTGACCGACAGGTTGGCGATGGGGAGGTAGAGGTCCACGAAAGGCTTTATACGCGGCTGGCGCCGCGGGACTAGGACCATCGTCATCGTGCGGTTCGGCGGGCCGTGCCGGACAGAGACCGGTCTTATCTCGTCACCCCGGACTTGATCCGGGGTCCCGCTTTGGGTCGACCGCCGGAAAAGCGGGACCCCGGCTCATGGCCGGGGTGACGGGAGGGGGCGTTCGGGGCCCGTCGTCAGAAGTTGGTGCCGATCGAGAGGGCGGGGCCCGAATCGGGGCGGGCGTTGCCGGCGATGCGCTGGCGCCAGTCGGCGGTCAGGCGGAGGTTGTGGTTCGCGACCGGCACGACGAGGCCGAGCGACGGGCCGATGTCGAGCCGCGCGGCGCCGCGCTGCGCCCCGCCCCATGCACCGATTCCGGCGTCGAGGCGCGCCTTGCCCCGGTGCGCGACGGGATGCGCGAGGCGGAGAGCGCCATCGACGAAGGCTTCGGTGCCGTCGCGCGCGATCAGTCCCGCCTGGCCATAGCCCTCGACCGTGACCGGCCCGGCGATGGGCGCGGGGCCATAGCCGCCGACGAGACCGAGCATCGCGCCGCCGCGGCCGCCGTCGAGCGCGATGCGGCGTTCGGCGAGCAGGTGGATCGGCAATCGGGTGGGCTGCCAGTCGAGGCCCAGTGCCGCTTCCGCACCACGGCCGGCGAGCGGGGTCGAGAACCGCACCGCGAGCGCGACGCGGCGCGATGCGCCCAGCGCATAGGTGACGCGAATCCCCGCCTGCGATCCGCCGAGCTGGCCGCCGCTGGCCTGCCCGATCCCGCCGTCGCGGGTGATGCCCCAGACGCTGCCGGCAAGACGCGACGGTCCCCGCGGGGTGGTCGCGGCGGGCGTTGCGAGCGGGAGCAGGGGCGGTGGCGGCGTGGGGCGGGGCGTTGGCGTCGTCGTCATGGCGGGCGCGGGGCGGTCGCCGTCCGTTTGAGTGGCGGCGGTCGGGATGCGCGACAGTGGTGGCGGCGCCGCGATTTGCGTGGGGTTCGGCCGTGGGATCGGTGTGGCGCCGCGCATCGGAAGCGGGGAGCGCCCGGCCGCCTCCGCCGTCCCGACCCCGAGTGCGGCGACGATATGCTCGACCGGGCCAGCGAGCGGCGCCAGCGGCAGCTCGCCTGTCTGCAACAGGGCCAGGGTTCGCATGCCGATCCAGCCGCCGAGCACGATCGCGAGAAAGCGCAAGGGGCGCCCGCCGGTCATGCCAGCGGCGTGCCTGGCTCCGGAAAGGCGTGCGCGGTCTTGTCCCAGATCAGCGGGCCGCCGCGCAGCAGCGTGAGGTAGCGCCGGATCGCGCGTGGCGCGGCGATCAGCGCGATGATGTTGCCGACGAAGAATCGCGGCAGCGACCAGCCCGCCTGGCACCAGCCATGATCGTGCGCGGTGCAGCCGACCCGCATGCCCAGCCGCCAGACGAGCAGCAGCGTGGTCGCGGTCAGCAGCCAGTCGGCGAGCCGGTCATCCGCCACCGCGGTTCCGGTCAGCCAGTGCAGCGCGACGGACAGCGGCCACAGGAGGATCGCAGCATAAGCGATTGCGAGCACCAGCACCGACACGGGCGCGCGCCGGTCGCGAAAGCGCATCCAGTGGTCGGCCAGCGCCTGCGGCCGCCCCCAGCCGGTGCGATCCCATCCGGCGAGCGCGATCCCGGTCATCCACCGCGCCTTTTGCCGCGTGGCGGTGGGCACGCTGTCGGGGAAATAGGCGCGCACCGCGATCAGGCTGTCGTCACGGGGATCGCGCACGCGGGCGAAGCGGCTGCGGCCACCGCGTTCGGCGATGTGAAGGCCGAGCTCGTAATCCTCGGTCAGGCTGGTGTCGTCGAACGGCGCGCCGCCCCGATCCGCGGCGATGGCCGCGAGCATGTCGGTCGCGATCGCGCAGCCCGTACCGGCGAGCGGCATCGCGGCGCCCAGCATCGCGCGCACCGGCTGCTGGACGATATGCGCATAGGCGAATTCGTCGGCATAGTGGCCGGATACCAACGATCCGCGACGGACCAGCGGCAGCACGGGCAACTGCACGACGGCGCATCCCTCGATCAGCGTGTCGAACACGGTGAGTTCGGCGGCGTGGACGACATCCTCGGCATCGTGCAGCACCACCGCCTTGATCGGGCCGTCCGCGGCGTCGGCGACGAGCGCGCGCCACAGGCTGTTGAGGCAATCGGCCTTGGTGGTCGGGCCGTTGCGCGGGCCGACGATCACGCGGATGCGCGGGTCAGTCGCCGCCACCGCATGCGCTGCGGCGATCGTGCCGGGATCGTTGGGATAGACGCCGACGTAGAGCCGGTAATCGGGATGATCGATGCGCGCGACGGCGGTGGCGAGCATCTGGCCGATCACCGCCTGTTCGTCCCAGGCGGCTACGAAGATCGCGAGGCATCCGCTGCCGGTCGGCGCCGGCAGTCGATCGAGATGCGCGGGAATGGCGCCGCGTCCCATTCCACGTCGCACCAGGAAACACAGGTCGACGATCAGATCGTCCAGGCCGCCGATCAACAGGCCGGCGGCGGCGAACAACATGGTTTCGCGCGCAGCGGCGTCAATAATCGCGGTGATCCAATCCACGCGCCACCCCCCGGTCCGCCCCGGCGACAAACCTCCGTTATGGACTTAAGTTCGGCAAGTCACTTCTGGCATCGATATGAATTGGCCCAAGATAACGGGCCGGTCGTGCCGCCGGCTTCGAGGTCTTCGCGCGAATCGGATCAATAATGGCCTGCACATTCGCGTGGGGCAGGCAGCTCCGGCCCGCTGGATTCGGCCCCGCGAACGGCCTAGACATGGCGCAACAAGGGGGGCGCGGGCATGCGGCGGAATGCGGCGGTACGGTTGGCGGTGCTGGCACTGGCTCTGGCGCCCGTCGCGGCGTTCGGTGACGACAGCCCGCAGGTGGTGCTCGCCCAGCCCGGTACGGGCGGCGCCGGTGCGAACGGCGGCGGTGCGATCGAACGCTATACGATCCGCTTCAGCCAGGCGATGGTACCGCTGGGCGACCCGCGAGTGAAGGCGCCGTTCAAGACAGGCTGTGCCGGCACCGGCCGCTGGGTCGATCCGCAGACCTGGGTGTTCGATTTCGCCGCGCCGCTGACCGGCGATGCCAAATGCAGCTTCGACGCGGTCGAGGGGCTGAAGAGCGTATCGGGCTACAGCTTCTCCGGGCGGGCGAATTACACGGTCGAGGCGGGCGGGCCGCGCGCGCTCGCGGTGCTGCCGTCGGGGGACGAGATCGAAGAGGATCAGGTGTTCCTGGTCGCCGCGCCGGTCGCGCCGACGCGCGCTTCGGTCGCGGCCAATGCCTATTGCGCGGTCGACGGGCTGGGCGAGAAGATTCCGGTCGACGTGCTCGATGCCGGCCTGCCCGCGAAGCTGCTGGGCGAGATGGGCACGCGCAACTGGTCGGTGCGCAGCTTCCTGGAGAATGCCGGGCTGCCCGAGGCGGTGCCCGCCACGCCTGCGGAGCGACAGACCGCCTATGCGGGGATCACCGCCCTGAAATGCCGCCGCGCGCTGCCGCCGGGGCGCGACATGGCGCTGGTGTGGGGCAAGGGGATTGCCTCGGCGTCCGGTAAGCTGGCCGGCACGGACCAGCGGTTCGACTTTACCGTACGCAAGCCGTTCGCCGCGCGCTTCGAATGCAGCCGTACCAACCCGCAGGCCGGGTGCAGCCCGGTACAGCCCGCGTACGTCCGCTTCACCGCGCCGGTGCCGATGAGCCAGGCCGCGGCGATCCGGCTGACCTTCGCGGACGGCAAATCGATCGCGCCGACGTTCGATGACGACGATAAGAAGAAGGCGACGATCAGTGACGTCACCTTCAAGGCGCCGCTGCCCGCCGATGCGACCGCGAAGCTGACGCTGCCCGCCGGGATCAAGGACGAAAGCGGACGAGCCTTGAGCAACGCCGAACGCTTTCCGCTGGAGGTGAAGTTCGACGAAGCGCCGCCGCTGGTAAAGTTCGCGGCCGATTTCGGCATCCTCGAATCGGCGCAAGGCGGCGTGCTGCCCGTCACCGTGCGCAACGTCGAACCGGCGTTGCAGGGCAAGAGCCTGGCGATCGGCGGGCGGACGCTGAAGGTGGGCGATTCGGACGCGGCGGTCGCCGAATGGCTACGAACCGTCACCGCGGCGGGCGAGACCCGTATCGAGGACGTGAAGCGCGGCGACGAGGTCGTCGCGCGCATCAACCACACCGGCGACCGATCAATTCTGGGCGATCAGGGCGCGGGGCTGACGCTGGGCCTGCCGGGCAAGGGGCGCGCATTCGAGGTCGTCGGCATTCCGCTCGGCAAGCCGGGGTTCTACGTGGTCGAGCTCGCCAGTCCGCGGCTCGGTCGGTCGCTGCTCGGGCGCAACGCGCCGCGCTACGTCGCGACCGCGGCGCTCGTCACCAACATGGCGGTGCATTTCAAATGGGGCCGCGAGCGCAGCCTTGCCTGGGTGACCGCGCTCGACAGCGGCAAGCCGGTCGCCAACGCGAGCGTGCAGGTGAGCGACAGCTGCACTGGCCGCCTGCTGGCGCGGGGCGTCACCGATCGCAGCGGCGGGCTGATGGTGCCCAAGGGGCTGCCCGAGCCCGAGACCTACGGCAGCTGTTCCGACACCGCGACCGCGCATCCGTTGATGGTGTCTGCACGCAACGGCGACGATTTCAGCTTTGCGCTGACGACGTGGGGCGAGGGCATCCGGCCGTACGATTTCGAATTGCCCTATGGCTATTCGGCGCCGTCCGAGACGTTCCACACCGTCTTCGACCGCGCGCTGGTGCGCCAGGGCGAGACGATCCACATGAAGCATATCGTCCGCCGTCCGGATGGTAGCGGCTTTGCGATCCCGCCGGGCTTCAGCGGCACGCTGCGCCTCGCGCATCGCGGATCGGACACGCAGTTCGACCTGCCGCTCAATATCGATGCGCGCGGGGTGGGCGAGACGAGCTGGACGGTGCCGCAGGGCGCGCCGATGGGCGACTATGACCTGCGCATCGTGCGTGATGGCGTGCGGGGCGACGACGTCACCTATACGTCGCAGTCGTTCAAGGTCGACGAATACAAATTGCCGACAATGCGGGCGAGCGTGACCGGGCCGAAGGCGCCGGCGGTGCGGCCCAAGTCGCTGCCGCTCGATCTGTATGTCGGCTACCTCTCCGGCGGCGGCGCGAGCAACCTGCCCGTCGACGTGCGCGTCGGCTGGTTCGCACATAGCGCCAACCCGGAAGGCTATGAGGCGTACACCTTCGGCGGTGCCAAGGTGGAGGAAGGCACGCGCGCCATGAACGGCGACGGCGACGATCGCGAGACGCCGCTGCCCCCGACGCAGACACTGCCGGCGACGCTGGGCGGTGACGGCACGGGCCATATCAACGTCGACGTGCCCGCGCTCGACGGGCTCGCCGACATGCGCGTCGAGATGGATTATCAGGACGCCAATGGCGAGGTGCTGACCGCAAGCCGCGTGATCCCGATCCTGCCGTCCGCGGTGCAGCTGGGCATCAAGACCGACGGCTGGCTGATGAAACAGGACGACCTGCGGCTGAAGTTCGTCGCGCTCGACGCGCGCGGCAAGCCGATCAAGGGGCAGACGGTCTCGGTCGCGCTGTACAGCCGTCAGATCCTCACCGCGCGGCGGCGGCTGATCGGCGGCTTCTACGCCTATGACAACCAGATGCGCACGACGAAGCTGGCGGCGGCCTGCACCGCCACCACCGATGCGCAGGGGCTGGCCAGCTGCACGATCGATCCCGGCGTGTCGGGCGAGGTCTATGCGGTCGCGACGACGACCGATGCGGACGGAAATGTCGCACGCGCGGTGCAATCGGTGTGGCTGGTCGGCGACGACGCCTGGTGGTTCGGCGGCGACAATGGTGACCGGATGGACGTGATCCCCGAACGCACCGCCTACAAGGCGGGCGAGACGGCGCGATTCCAGGTGCGCATGCCGTTCCGCGCCGCGACCGCGCTGGTGACGGTGGAGCGCGAGGGCGTGCTGTCGAGCTTCGTCACCGACCTCAGCGGCACCGATCCGGTGGTCGAGGTGCCGCTGCCGGGATCGTACGCGCCCGACGTCTTCGTCTCCGTCCTCGCGGTGCGCGGGCGGGTGGAGAGCGGCTGGACCAGCTGGCTGCGCGGCATCGGCCAGTCGCTGGGGTTGGTGAAGAGCGAGCCCGCCCCCGAACCGACCGCTTTGGTCGACCTCGCCAAGCCCGCCTTCCGCCTCGGTATCGCCAAGGTGAAGGTGGGGTGGGAGACGCATACGTTGGGCGTGACGGTGAAAGCCGATCACGAACGCTTTGCGCCGCGCGGCACGGCGGCGGTCGCAGTGCAGGTGAAGCGGCCGGACGGCTCGCCGGCGACGAGCGCCGATGTCGCCTTCGTCGCGGTGGACGAGGCGCTGTTGCAGCTCGCCCCCAACGACAGCTGGGACGTGCTGACCGCGATGATGGGCGAGCGGCCGCTGTCCGTGCTCACCTCGACCGCGCAGATGCAGGTCGTCGGCAAGCGGCATTACGGTCGCAAGGCGGTGGAAGCGGGCGGTGGCGGCGGCGATGCCGCGGCGGCGATCAACCGCGAGAATTTTAAGCCGGTGCTGTTGTGGCAGGGGCAGGTGCCGCTCGACGCGAGCGGGCGTGCGACGCTGCGCGTGCCGCTGTCCGATGCGCTGTCGTCGTTCAAGCTGGTCGCGATCGCCACCGACGGCAACGGGCTGTTCGGCACTGGATCGACCGCGATCCGCACCGCGCAGGATCTGTCGGTCTATGCCGGCCTGCCGCCGCTGGTGCGCAGCGGCGACTGGTATGCGGCAGGCTTTACGCTGCGCAACGGAAGCGATCACCCGATGACCGTCACCGCGAAGGTGGAGGTGTTCCCGCGGATCGCGCAAGGCAAGCCGCTGACCGTGACGATCCCCGCCGGACGCGCGGTGCCGGTCGCGTGGAACCTGACCGCCCCACAGGCGAGCGGGACGCTGCGCTGGCAGGTCACGGCAACGTCGAAGGACGGCAAGGCAAGCGACCGGCTGACCGTCAGCCAGCAGGTGGTGCCGGCGGTACCGGTCGAAACCTGGGCGGCGGCGCTGACCCGGGTCAGCGACACCACCAGCCTGCCGATCGCGGCCCCCGCGGGCGCGCTGCCGGGGCGCGGATCGGTCGACGTACAGCTGACCGACACGCTCGCGCCGCCGCTGGCGGGCGTGCGCGATTACATGACGCGCTATCCGTACAATTGCTTCGAACAGCAATTGAGCCGGATCGTCGCGCTCGGCGATGCGGCGCGGTGGAGCGCGCTGGCGGGGGCGATCCCGACCTATCAGGCATCCGACGGGTTGCTGCGTTACTGGCCGCGCGAATCGCTCGACGGGTCGGAGGCGCTGACGGCCTATGTGCTGTCGCTGACCAGCGAGGCGGGGCTGCCGCTGCCGCCGGCCTCGCGCGCGCGGATGGTGGAGGGGCTGAAGGCGGTGCTCGACGGCCGCGTCCGGCATGAGACCTATGGCGATCCGCGCCAGCAGAAGCTGGTGGCGTTCGCGGCGCTCGCGCGGGCCGGGGAAGCCACGCCCGCAATGCTGGGGCAGATCGGCCTGCCGGCACAGGACATGCCGACCTCGCTCCTCGCCGATTATATCGCGGCGCTCGACCGGGTGCCGGCCGCCAATGCGGCGGCGTTGAAGGCGCAGGCGGAGGGCGTGCTGCGCAGCCGGCTGGTCTACGAAGGCACGCGGCTCGACCTGTCCGACGCGTCGTCGGCGCCGTGGTGGCTGATGGCGTCGGGCGACGAGGCGGCGATCAAGGCGCTGCTCGTTACGCTCGGGCGACCGGGCTGGCAGGACGAGGCGGCGAAGATGATGGTCGGCGTCAGCCTGCGCCAGTCGCGCGGCCATTGGGACACGACGACGGCCAATGCCTGGGGCGCGGTGGCGGTGCGCAAGTTCGCGGGGCTGTATCCGGCGCAGGCGATTGCGGGCACGACGACGCTGCAGCTGGGTTCGGCGAGCGCGTCGCGCAGCTGGCCGCTCGCCGCCGACGCGCGGACGGTCAGTCTGCCGCTGCCGCCGGCACAGACGCCGCTGGTCCTGCGACAAAGTGGTGGGGCGGGGCCATGGGCGACGGTGCTGGTGCGCGCTGCGGTGCCGCTGACCAGCCCCGTCTTCGCCGGATACCGCGCGACGCGGACGGTGCAGGTGGTGCAGGCGCGTGAACGCGGGCAGCTAACGCGCGGCGACGTGCTGCGCGTGACGATCACCGTCGATGCCAGTGCCGAGCGCAACTGGGTGGTGGTCGACGATCCGATCCCCGCGGGCGCGACGATCATCGGCGACCTCGCCAACCAGTCGCAGATGCTGGGGGAGGGCGGCGACAGCGACGGCGTGCAGCCGTCGTATATCGAGCGTGGCAACGACAGCTGGCGCGCCTTCTTCGCCTGGGTGCCGCGCGGGCGCTTCACGGTGAGCTATGCGCTGCGGCTGAACGGCGCGGGCCGGTTTAGCCTGCCGCCGACGCGGGTGGAGGCGATGTATTCGCCGAGCGTGCGGGCGCAGGTGCCGAACCAGCCGGTGGTGGTGGGGCAGCGGTGAGGGGGGCCGTCATTGCGAGGAGGGCGCGGCGATGCAGCGCCGAATCAGGACGCCCTGGATGGCGGCGCTGCGGTCGCCTCACATCCCCTGTCACCCCGGACGTGGTCCGGGGTCCACTCCGCGGCGAGGGGGAAGGCCGGAGGCGCAGGCCGTCCCCCCAGCCCCACGGTGGACCCCGGAACGAGTCCGGGGTGACGGAGTGGGTGGGGCAAGCGGGGTGGCAGAGCGGCGGGGCTGCTGGCCTGAGCGTCTGACGTGGCGTTCCGCTTCACCCCCCGGCGCGCCCTCGCACTGGTCGGCGTCGTCGCCGTCATCGGTGGCGGCCTCGATTACGCCACGCGCCCACCACCCCTCCCGGACTACGCCACCGTCCGCGCGCGGTGGCGACCGTCGGAGGCGTGGCTGTACGATCGGCACGGCGCGCTGATCGACAGCGCACGCGTCGATTTCGCGGCGCGGCGGCTCGCCTGGACGCCGCTGTCCGTGATCGCGCCCGATGCCCGCGCCGCGATCGTGCGGGCGGAGGATCATCGTTTCTTCGATCATGGCGGTGTCGACTGGGTGGCGCTGGCCGGGGCGACGCGCGCGCGGATCGAGCGGCAGCGGGCACGCGGGGCGTCGACGCTGTCGATGCAGGTCGCGGGCTTTCTGTCGCCGACGCTGGCGCGGCCGGGCGCGCGCGGGTGGATCGACAAGGTGCGCCAGATCCGCGCGGGCCGTGCGCTGGAGGCGCGGTGGAGCAAGGACCAGATCCTCGAAGCCTATCTGAACCTCGCCGGCTATCGCGGTGAGGCGCAGGGGATCGGCGCGGCGGCGCTGGGGCTGTTCGGCAAGACGCCGGCCAGCCTGACCCGCGATGATGCGCTGCTGCTCGCCGCGCTGCTGCCCGATCCGCGCGCCGATGCGGCAACGATCGCGCGGCGGGCGTGTGCGCTGTCGGGGGGGGCGGATTGCACGCGGTTCGCGCCGCAGGTCGCCGCGATGCTGGGGCCGGCGCGCAGCTTGGCGCTCGATCCGGGATTGGCGCCGCATCTGTCGGACCGGTTGCTGACGAAGCCGGGGCTGCGCATCACCACGACGCTCGATGCCGGAGTGCAACGGATGGCGGCGGCGGCGCTGCGGCGGCAATTGCTCGGCCTCGGCGGCACGCGCGCGCGGGATGGCGCGGTGGTGGTGGTCGATAATGCGAGCGGCGACGTGCTCGCCTATGTCGGCGGGATCGGCGGCGCGTCGACCGCACCGGCGGTGGATAACGCCAATGCCTATCGCCAGGCGGGATCGACGCTGAAGCCGTTCCTGTACGCGCTGGGAATCGAGCGGCGCTACCTCACCCCCGCGTCGATCCTCGACGATTCGCCGGTGCAGCTCGACACCGCATCGGGCTTGTACGTGCCGCAGAATTACGACCGTGGATTCAAGGGACCGGTGTCGGCGCGGATCGCGCTGGCGGGGTCGCTCAACGTGCCGGCGGTGCGGACGCTGCTGCTCGTCGGGGTGGAGCCGTTCCGCGATCGGTTGTGGGACCTGGGCTATCGCGGACTGGTGGAGGACGGCGCCTATTACGGCTTCTCGCTCGCGCTGGGGTCCGCGGAGGTGACGTTGCTGGAGCAGGCCGACGCCTATCGCACGCTGGCGCAGGGCGGGCGGTGGAGCCCGCTGCGGCTGACGCTAGACCAGCCGCGGGTGGCGCCGCGCGCGATCGTCTCCCCTGCGGCGGCGTGGATCGTCGGCGACATGATATCCGATCCCAATGCGCGTGCCGCGACCTTCGGCCTCGATTCGGCGTTGCGCCTGCCGTTCTGGGCGGCGGTGAAGACGGGCACGTCCAAGGCGATGCGCGACAATTGGTGCATCGGCTATTCGGATCGCTTCACCGTCGGCGTGTGGGTCGGCAATGCGGAGGGCGACCCGATGCGCGCGGTGTCGGGCACCAGCGGCGCGGCGCCGGTATGGCGCGACGTGATGCTGGCCCTGCATGCCCGCGCGCCCGGTCGCGCGCCGCCGAAGCCCGCCGATGTCGTCGCGAGCCGCGTCGCCTTCACCGACACGCGCGAACAGGCGCGGCAGGAGTTTTTCGTTCGCGGCACTGCGCAGACGCGGGTCGCCGCCGCGCCGGCCGAGGCGCATCGGCCGCGCTTCACCAATCCGGTGGCGGGCAGCGTCTATGCGCTCGATCCCGATATTCCGGCGGATCGCCAGCGCTTGGTGATCGGGGTCAGCGGCAGTGCTGCCGCGCATCGCATCCAGCTCGATTCACGCGATCTGGGGCCGGCGGATCACGGCGAACCCGTGATGCCGGGGCCGGGGCTGCACCGGCTGCGGCTGGTCGATGGCGGTGGCCGGATCGTCGACCAGATCCTGTTCACGGTGCGCTGACGAAAATCGTGCGCCACGAAAGAACCAAAGCCCGCATGACGCGTTAGCCGCCACTGATCCCTTAACCCCTTTTGGGATCAGTGCCGGTCCAAGCACGGCACGGCCGCGCCGATGCGTAGCAGGCGGCGCGGCCAACGCCGTGGTGGCCAGCCGGGGCCGTTACGGCGTGTTGCGACCGCCGCCGGTGTTGCTGCCGCCGGGGCCGCCTGCGCCCGCCGCACCGACCGTGCCGATGTTGCCGAACAGATCCTCGAAGAAGCCGCGCTTCTTACCCAGCGTCGGCGTCGTCTTGCCGTACGGATCGACATTGGCGATCTGATCGATGCCGGTGCGCGTCACCGACTTGACCGTGCCGTTGGGATCGAAGGTGATCTTCAGCGCGATCTGGTCCTTCGCCTTGGGCTTCTGGAAATTGAGGTTCCGGCTGTCGCGCGAGACGTAATACCAGTCCTGTGCCCCGAACTGGCTCGCGATCGTCGGCCGGCCGAGCACCTGCGCCACCGATGCGCGGTTATCGACGCCCGGCTGCACCGAATTCACCAGATCGGCGTCGATGATATAGCCCTGGTGCGACCGCAGCGGCGTGCAGGCGCCGGCACCCAGGACACAGGCCAGTCCCGCGATCAGACCCACGCGGGCACGGGCGCGGGCGCCGAAACGGGCAACGGATACGCTCATCACAATCTCCAGCGGCGGCTTTCCCGCCCATGGCGCGCGCAGGATCGATTGCATCGCCCGCCGATCGCCTCGATATGCGAGGAACGACAAGGCTTCAAGCGGCAGTGCCGCGGGGCGTGCCAGGGAGGACGGGCGCACAGTGGGTTGGTGGGGACGATTGTTCGGCGAGCGACAGGACCAGGCGCTGCCGCTGTACAATGCGGTGGTGACGCGCGGGCGGGCGGAGCATTGGTATCTGGCCGGCGCCGTGCCCGACACGGTCGATGGCCGGTTCGACATGATCGCCGCGGTGCTGACGATGGTGCTGCTGCGGCTGGAGGCGGAGCCCGCCGCCGCGACGCTGTCGGCGCACCTCACCGAACGCTTCGTCGACGATATGGACGGGCAGCTTCGGCAGATGGGCATGGGCGACCTGGTCGTCGGTAAGCATGTCGGCAAGATGATGAGCATGCTCGGCGGCCGTCTCGGCGCCTATCGCGACGGGCTGGCGGCGGGCGACCTGACGCCGGCGCTGGTCCGCAACCTGTACCGCGGCGAGGCGCCCGCGCCGGAGGCCGTGGCGCATGTGGCGCAGCACCTGACTGCATTCCGCACCGCACTCGACGCGACGCCGCTCGACCGCCTGACCGCCGGAGACCTGCCATGACCCCCGAATTCAGTCGCCCCGAACGCCTCGACGCGATCGGTGCGGGCGATCGTGCCGTCCACATCATCGCTGACGAGGCCGAACGCGCCGCCTTGGCACGGCGCTTCGATCTGATCGCGGTCGAGCGACTCGAGGCGGAACTGACGCTGCGCCGCGAGGCCGCCGGCATCGCCGTGCGCGGTCGGGTGACGGGCGCGGTGTCGCAGGCGTGTTCGGTCACGGGCGTGCCGCTGCCTGCAACGATCGACGAACCGGTCGCGCTGCTGTTCGTCGAGCGTCTCGACGGTCAGGACGAGGTGGAACTCGACGCCGGCGCGCTCGACACGGTGGAGATCGAGGGCGGCGGAATCGACCTCGGCGAGGTTGCCGCCGAAACCCTCGCGCTGTCGCTCGACCCCTTCCCCCGCAGCCCCGACGCCGCCGACGCGCTGAAGGCCGCGGGTGTCATCAGCGAGGAAGAGGCTGGGCCCTTCGGCGCGCTGAAGGATCTGAAGGCGAAGCTGGCGGGGGGGTGACGAATGGTCGCCGCCGTTCAATCCGAAAGGGCGGCAATCGAACTGAGGTTGGCTCGTCCGTTACTGGGGGCTAGCTGACCTTCGGCTTGATAGCCAAGACTTCGAACCTCGCGACCCGCGTCGAACCCATCGCTTTGGCTAATTCGCGGTCTTGAAAGCCCGGTTGGGCACCCAGCCATTCCACGAAGCCCTCTCGCCCGGTCGCTTCGAGTGGAAAGACGGCGGCAGGGTCTGGGGCATTTGAGAACAACAGAAACACGACGTCTGCGCCCCAAGGGCCGCTATCGTCTGTCGCGACTACAACCCGACGTAGGTCGCGAAGGGGCAGCTTTCGTTCAGCGCCCTGACCATCGCTGGTCACGATGTCGCCATCCGAAAAGCTGACATTCCAGCGCGTCAGCGGCGAGGTGTTCACGAGCTTTTTGCGCAACCAGCCAAGCATGATCCTCAAGATGCAACCTCAAAGGTACGTCCCCAATTGGCGTAAGCCGCCGATCTGCCTACCCCCGTACCCGCTCGATCAGTGCCTTCGCCCCGTGCGGCGCGCGCACTTTTGCGCCGTTGATGAAGAAGACGAACGTGTCGCGCTGGGCCTTCGCGGGCGTGTCGGGGGTGACGTAGGGCAGGCCCTCGGGGCGGCCGCCGGCTTGCCAGTCGCGAGCCGCTTTCGCCCAGCGGTCGAGCGCAGCATCGCTGTAGCCCGCCGGCTCCGCCTCCACCGCGTTTTCCAGCCGGGCGTAGACGAAGTCGGCGGTGACGTCGGCGATCGCGGGATAGTCGGCCGAATCGGCGTAGACGATCGCGACGTTGGCTGCGCGCGCCATGGCGATGAAGGCGGGGTCGGCGAAGCTGTCGTGGCGGACCTGGATGGCGTGGCGGAGGGGGATGCCGTTGTGCTTGGCCGGCAAGAGCTTGAGGAAGGCACCCATGTCGTCGGCGTCGAATTTTTTCGTCGCCATGAACTGCCACAGGATCGGGCCGAGCTTGTCGCCCAGCTCCGTGATGCCCTGTCCGACGAAGCGTTCGATCGATTCGCCGGCGTCGGCCAGCACCTTGCGGTTGGTGCAGTAGCGCGACGCCTTCAGTGTGAAGACGAAGCCGTCGGGCACTGCCGCCGCCCAATTGGCGAAGCTCGCGGGCTTGAAGCTCGAATAATAGGTGCCGTTGATCTCGATCGCGGTCATCTGCGATGCGGCATATTCCAGCTCGCGCTTCTGCGGCCATTTCTCGGGATAGAAAGTCCCGCGCCACGGCTCGTAGGTCCAGCCGCCGATCCCGATTCGTATCGTCATGGGCGGGAGCATAACGGCGCGTGCGACCGGGGGACATGCCTTGCGGCGAGGCAGATTTTTCGCGCAGAGACGCGGAGAGCGCAGAGAGGTTGGGCCGGTGGCGTCGGTCACTCCTTACAATGAGCCCCAGCGGAGAAGGGCGCTGTCGCGCATGAGGCGTCTTTGCGTCCTCCGCGCCGGTGCGCGCACTCAGTCGAAGCGATAGGGGACGATCCCGCGCCGGTCGGGATCGATCAGCAGGTCGCGGCCCACCGGCGGGAAGGCGCGCTGGTCGCAGTCGCGGCGGGGGCAGATGCGGCAGGAGGGGCCGATCCGCGTCGCGCTGTCCGCACCGGCGACGTCGAGTCCGTCGGCATAGACGAAGGCGGCGGCATGCTCGACCTCGCAGCCAAGCACCACGGCATAGCGGCGGGGGGAGCGGCGGTAGCTCGCGGTGGCCTTCACCAGCCCCTTCGCCATCGAAACGTAGCGCACGCCGTCGGGCATTTCGGCGACCTGGACGAGGATGCGGTCGCTGATCGCCACCGCCTCGTGCGCGACCCACAGAGGGCAGGCACCGCCATATTGCGCGAATTGCAGCCGCGTCGCCGAATGTCGCTTGGTGATGTTGCCCGCCATGTCGATCCGGCAGAAGAAGAAGGGGATGCCGGGTGCGCCGGGGCGGCGCAGTGTCGAGAGGCGGTGGCACACCTGTTCGAAGCTGACCCCGAAGCGCTGGCGCAGCGCGTCGACGTCGTGGCGCTGCTGCCGCGCGGCGCTGCGGAAGGCGGCATAGGGCATCATCAGCGCGCCCGCGCCGTAATTGGCGAGGCCGACGCGCAGCAGCTCGCGCGCCGCCTCCGACTGCAACGGAGCGTCGGCGACGATCCGCTCGATCAGATCCGCTGCCTCGAGCCGGATCAGCTGGTGCGCCATCTGGAAGGCGCGCGTTTCGATCGGTTGCGCGGCGTCGATGCGCAGCGTCGCGGCGGCGGGATCGTAGCTGCGCAGGGCGTCGCCATCGTCGATCAATCGGATGCCGTGGGCGCGCTCCAGCCGTTCGGCATAGGCGCGCGCGCCGGACAGATCGGCCGCGAGGCTCTCGGCGAAGCGATCGAGCGCGTCGATGTAATTGCCGCTGCCCTGGAACCAGTCGCGCACCTCTTCCCACGGGAGCGGCACGGGCTGGCTGCCGCCGGCATCGACGCGGTCGTCGAGCACGCGCAGCTGCTCCTGCGTGCGCTGGAGCGCGGCGTGCAGCGCCGCCATCCGTCGTGCGAGCAGGGGCTGCTGGCGCACGCCGCGGCGCACCGCATCCTCGTCGAGCTGTGCGGCGGGTACGGACGGGTCGGTCCCGGCCGCCAGCGCGGCGACCAGCGCCGCCGATTCCTCCTCCGGCGCGACGTCGACCCAGTCGAGCGGAAAGGCGCGCGCCAGCGCCGCCAGGACGCCGCCGGTGATCGGCCGGTCACCGCTTTCGATCTGCGAGAGGTAACTGGTCGAAATGCCGAGGCGCTGGCTGAGCGCCGTCTGGCTGAGCGACAGCCGCGCCCGCAGCGTGCGCACCCGATCGCCGGCGAACAGACGGGGACGGGGCGGCTCGACGGTCATCGAACGGACCTAGTTTGCAAACGTGCAAATTGCAATTTTGCAAACCCACAGTTGAAAGCAGCGCCTAGACCGGCAGAAACAGCCGCGCAGGAGTTTGCCCATGTCTTCCACGCTGAACGAACTCGAACGCCGTCGCGCCGCCGCCAGGGCCGGAGGCGGGGAAAAGCGCGTCGCCGCGCAGCACGCCAAGGGCAAGCTGACCGCGCGCGAACGGCTCGACATCCTGCTCGACGAAGGCTCGTTCGAAGAGATCGACATGTACGTCGAGCACAATTGCGTCGATTTCGGCATGGCGGATCAGGTGATCCCCGGCGACGGCGTCGTCACCGGATCAGGCACGATCAACGGCCGGCTGGTCTATGTCTTCAGCCAGGATTTCACCGTCTTCGGCGGATCGCTGTCCGAACGCCACGCGCAGAAGATCTGCAAGGTGATGGACACCGCGATGAAGGTCGGCGCACCCGTCATCGGTCTGAACGATTCGGGCGGCGCGCGCATTCAGGAGGGCGTCGCGAGCCTGGGCGGTTATGCCGAGGTGTTCCAGCGCAACGTGCTGGCATCCGGCGTGGTGCCGCAGCTCAGCCTCATCATGGGCCCGTGCGCGGGCGGCGCGGTCTATTCGCCGGCGATGACCGACTTCATCTTCATGGTGAAGGATTCCTCGTACATGTTCGTCACCGGCCCCGACGTGGTGAAGACGGTAACCAACGAGGTGGTGACGCAGGAGGCGCTGGGCGGTGCCGTGACGCACACCACCAAGACGAGCGTCGCCGACAATGCGTTCGAGAACGATATCGAGGCGCTGCTCGCCGCGCGCGACTTCATCGACTTCCTGCCGCTGTCGAACCGCGAGGCGGTGCCGGAACGCCCGACCGCCGACGCCTGGGACCGACTGGAGCCAAGCCTCGACACGCTGGTGCCGGCCAGCGCCAACCAGCCCTATGACATGCACGAGCTGATCCGGAAGGTGGTCGACGAAGGGGACTTCTTCGCGACGCAGCCGGCGCATGCGGCGAACATCATCACCGGCTTCGGCCGGATCGAGGGCAAGACCGTCGGCATCGTCGCCAACCAGCCGATGGTGCTGGCGGGCGTGCTCGACATCAACAGCTCGAAGAAGGCGGCGCGATTCGTGCGCTTCTGCGATGCGTTCGAGATTCCGATTCTGACGTTCGTCGACGTCCCCGGCTTCCTGCCCGGCACCGCGCAGGAGCATAACGGCATCATCAAGCACGGCGCCAAGCTGCTGTTCGCCTATGCCGAGGCGACCGTGCCGAAGATCACCGTCATCACGCGCAAGGCCTATGGCGGCGCCTATGACGTGATGGCGTCGAAGCACCTGCGCGGCGATTTGAACTACGCCTGGCCGACCGCCGAGATCGCGGTGATGGGCGCGAAGGGGGCGGTGGAGATCATCTTCCGCGGAAAGACGCCCGAGGAAATCGCCGAGCGGACGGCGGAATATGAGGCGCGCTTCGCCAACCCCTTCGTCGCGGCGAGCAAGGGCTTTATCGACGAGGTGATTCAGCCGCACTCGACGCGGCGGCGCATCGCGCTCGGTTTGCGGAAGCTACGCGGCAAGAGCCTCGAGAATCCGTGGAAGAAGCATGACAATATTCCGCTCTAAAAAGGTGGCGGATGCGATCCGTCCGGTCGTGCTGTGGATCGAAAACAAGCACGCCGAGCCCATGCGGCTGATGCTCGAACCCTGGCTCAACATCTTCGATATCGAACCCGGGAAGTTCGCTAAAGTGGTTGCGCTGGTCGAAAACAGCTTAGACGATATGCAAATCGAGTATCACGCCGACGCGTTTGTCTCCGTCTGGTGCCCGCCAAATACTGTCGTGAGCTTGGAAGATAAGCGATGACCCTCGGCCGCCTCAACCACGTCGGTATCGCGACACCGTCGATCGCGCAGTCGATCGAGACCTATCGCACCCTACTCGGCGCGGCGGTGGTCGGCGAACCCTTCGACCTGCCCGCGCAGGGGGTGAAGGTGTGCTTCATCGACACGCCCAACACGCAGATCGAGCTGATCGAGCCCTATGACGACAGTTCGCCTATCGCCGGCTTCCTGAAGAAGAATCCGGCGGGCGGGCAGCATCACGTCTGTTTCGAAGTGCCCGACATTCACGCCGCCGTTGCAGACCTGAAGGCCAAGGGCGCAACCGTGCTCGGCGAACCCCGCATCGGTGCGCACGGAACACCGATCGTCTTCGTACATCCCAAGAACATGGGCGGCGTGCTCGTCGAACTGATGGAGACGCCGCATGGCGATCATTGAGACCAACACCGGCGAGGACAGCGGCGCCGCCCCCAAGGCGCAGCCCACACCCGAACCGACGCCGCGCCCGACGCTCGCCGACTGGCAGGTCGCCGCCGCGAAGGAGGTGAAGGGCAAGGACCTCATTTGGCCGACGCCCGAAGGCATCGCGGTCAAGCCGCTCTATACGGCTGAGGATGTCACCGCCGATCCCGGCCTGCCCGGCTTCGCGCCGTTCACGCGCGGCGTGCGCGCGTCGATGTATGCGGGCCGGCCGTGGACGATCCGCCAGTACGCCGGCTTCTCGACCGCCGAGGAATCGAACGCCTTCTACCGGCGCAATCTCGCCGCCGGGCAGAAGGGGCTTAGCGTCGCCTTCGACCTCGCCACCCACCGCGGCTATGATAGCGACCATCCGCGCGTCACCGGCGATGTCGGCAAGGCGGGCGTCGCGATCGACAGCGTCGAGGACATGAAGATCCTGTTCGACGGCATCCCGCTCGATCAGATGAGCGTCAGCATGACGATGAACGGCGCGGTGATCCCGATCCTCGCCTTCTTCATCGTCGCAGGCGAAGAGCAGGGCGTCGACCGCAAGCTGCTCGACGGGACCATCCAGAACGACATCCTCAAGGAGTTCATGGTCCGCAACACCTACATCTACCCGCCCGAACCAAGCATGCGGATCATCTCGGATATCTTCGGCTACACCAGCCGCGAGATGCCCAAGTTTAACAGCATCTCGATTTCGGGCTATCACATGCAGGAGGCGGGGGCGACGCAGCTCCACGAGCTCGCCTTCACCATCGCCGACGGCATGGAATATGTGAAATACGGCGTGGCATCCGGCCTCGACATCGACAAGTTCGCCGGCCGCCTGAGCTTCTTCTTCGCGATCGGCATGAACTTCTTCATGGAGATCGCCAAGCTGCGCGCCGCGCGCGTGCTGTGGCATCGCGCGATGACGCAGCTGGGCGCGAAGGACGAACGCAGCAAGATGCTGCGCACCCACTGCCAGACCAGCGGTGTCTCGCTGACCGAGCAGGACCCGTACAACAACGTCATGCGCACGACGATCGAGGCGATGGCGGCGATGCTGGGCGGCACCCAATCGCTGCACACCAACGCGCTCGACGAAGCCATTGCGCTGCCGACCGATTTCTCCGCCCGCATCGCACGCAATACGCAGATCGTGATCCAGGAAGAGACGGGGATGACCAAGGTCGTCGACCCGCTCGGCGGCTCCTATTACGTCGAGAGCCTGACGCAGAGCCTGGTCGACGGTGCATGGGAGATCATCGAGCGCGTGCAGGCCGAAGGCGGCATGGCCAAGGCGGTCGCGGCGGGCTGGCCCAAGGCGATGATCGAGGAAGCCTCCGCCGCCCGCGCCGCGCGCGTCGACCGGGGCGAGGACGTGATCGTCGGCGTCAACAAATACCGCAAGGCCGACGAGGATCCGATCGACATCCTCGACGTCGATAACATCGCGGTGCGTGAGGCACAGATTCGCCGCATCGAACGGGTCAAGGCGACCCGCGACGAGGCGGCGTGCCGCGCGGCACTCGATGCGCTGCGTGAGGGCGCGCGCGGTAAGGACAATCTGCTCGCGCTCGCCGTGGACGCGGCCCGCGCGCGGGCGACGCTCGGCGAAATTTCCTCTGCGATGGAGGATGTGTTCGGCCGCTTCGGCACGCAGCCGACGCCGGTGAAGGGCATCTATGGCGGGGCCTATACCGACGACATGCGCTGGGATCGGCTTGCCGAGGGCGTCGCCGCCACCGGGCGGCGGCTGGGGCGCAAACCGCGCATGCTCGTCGCGAAGATGGGGCAGGACGGGCACGATCGCGGGGCCAATCTGGTCAGCAGCATGTTCGGCGATCTGGGGTTCGAGGTCGTCCCCGGCCCGCTGTTCCAGACGCCGAAGGAAGCCGCGGTGCTAGCACTGGAGGAGGACGTCGACGTCGTCGGCGCCTCCAGCCTCGCCGCCGGGCACAAGACGCTGATCCCCGAACTGATCGGCCACCTGCGCGACGCGGGCCGCGCCGACATCAAGGTGATCGCCGGCGGGGTGATCCCGGCGCAGGATTATCAGGCGCTGCGCGACGCGGGCGTACAGGCGATCTTCGGCCCCGGCACCAACCTCATCAAGGCGGCCGAAGAGGTGCTGCGCCTGCTCGGCCACAATATGCCGCCGCAGGAGGATGCCGCGTGAGCAGTCTGCTACAGCCGCGGTCGAGTAGAGTTGAGGACGATGACGTGAGTGCAGCCATGAGCCCGGTACGCAACGACTGGACGCGCGAGGAGATCGCCGCGCTGTTCGACCTGCCGTTCGACGAATTGATGTGGCGGGCGCAGACCGTCCACCGCGCGCATCACGCGGCGGGGCAGGTGCAGCTGTCGACGCTGCTGTCGATCAAGACCGGCGGCTGTCCGGAGGATTGCGGCTATTGCTCGCAGTCGGTCAGCGCCGACAGCGGGGTCAAGGCGACGAAGCTGATGGACGTGCGCGCCGTGCTGCAGGCGGCGGCGCAGGCCAAGGACAATGGCTCGACCCGCTTCTGCATGGGCGCGGCGTGGCGCAACCCCAAGGACCGCGACATGGGCGCGATCGTCGCGATGGTCGAGGGCGTGCGCGGCATGGGCATGGAAACGTGCATGACCTTGGGGATGCTGGAGCCGCACCAGGCCAAGCAACTCGCCGACGCGGGCCTCGATTACTACAACCACAATATCGACACTTCGCCCGAACGCTATGGCGACGTCATCACCACGCGCAGCTTCCAGGAGCGGCTCGACACGCTTGATGCGGTGCGGAGCGCGGGGATCAACGTGTGCTGTGGCGGCATCGTCGGCATGGGCGAGACGCGCGAGGATCGCGTCGGCTTCATCCATGCACTCGCCACCCTGCCCGAGCATCCCGGCAGCGTGCCGGTCAATGCGCTGGTGCCGGTGAAGGGTACGGTGCTGGGCGACATGCTCGCCGACACGCCGCTCGCCAAGATCGACGAGATCGAATTCGTCCGCACCGTCGCCGTCGCGCGCATCACCATGCCCGAGAGCATGGTCCGCTTGTCGGCGGGGCGCGAAAGCATGTCGGATTCGGCGCAGGCTTTGTGCTTCATGGCGGGGGCCAATTCGATCTTCACCGGCGACAAGCTGCTCACCGCGGGCAACGCCGGCGACGACAAGGATGCCGCGCTGTTCGCGAAGCTGGGCGTGACGCCGATGGCGGCGGAGCCCAGTGCGCGTCACCCCGGTCTTGAGCCGGGGTCCCGCGCCTGCGGTTCCGTGGAAAGAAGCGGGACCCCGGGTCAAGCCCGGGGTGACGCGGTGTTGGCCGAGGCGGCGGAGTGAAAGGTCTGGTCCGCTTCGCGGCGATTGTCTTTACGATCGTCTCGACGTCGTTCTGGTTGCTCGCAACGAGCATCACTCTCGATGGCGGCGCGATCGTGACGGTCCAGTTAGCCAGGTCGGCGAGCTACGTCACGACGTACCTTTTTTACGCGGTGCCAACGCTGCTCTACGCCGTGCTGTGCACCCTGTTCTGCCACTGGTTTGCCCGTCACGTCGTAAAGCAGGTCGGAAAATAGACAGCCATTCCCCTTCCGCTTGCGGAAGGGGTTGGGGGAGGGCCCGTCCTCCCCATCATCAAAACGATGCCCGCGCGCGGACAGGCCCTCCCCCGGCCCCTCCCGCGAGCGGGAGGGGAGAAGAGGATGTTCAAGAAAATCCTGGTCGCCAATCGCGGTGAGATCGCCTGCCGCGTGTTCCGCACCGCGAAGCGCATGGGGATCAAGACGGTCGCGGTTTATTCCGATGCCGACGCGCGCTCCCCCCACGTGCTGATGGCGGACGAGGCGGTGCGCCTGGGGCCGGCACCTGCCGCGGAAAGCTATCTCAAGGCCGAGCTGATCCTGCTCGCCGCCAAGGAGACGGGCGCGGACTGTATCCACCCCGGCTATGGCTTCCTGTCCGAACGCGAAAGCTTCGCCAAGGCGTGCGCCGAGGCGGGCATCGCCTTCGTCGGGCCGCCGCCGAACGCGATCGCGGCGATGGGCGACAAGATCGAATCGAAGAAGCTGGCCAAGGAAGCGGGCGTCAACGTCGTCCCCGGCTTCCTTGGCGAGATCGCCGACACCGACGAGGCGGTGCGGATCGCGACCGACATCGGTTATCCGGTGATGATGAAGGCGTCCGCCGGCGGCGGCGGCAAGGGCATGCGCCTCGCCTACAGCGAACAGGACGTGCGCGAAGGGTTCGAGGCGACCAAGCGCGAGGGCCTCGCCAGCTTCGGCGACGATCGCGTCTTCATCGAGAAGTTCATCGAATCGCCGCGCCACATCGAAATTCAGGTGCTTGGCGACCAGCATGGCAACATCCTGTACCTCAACGAGCGCGAATGCTCGGTGCAGCGCCGCCATCAGAAGGTGGTCGAGGAAGCGCCCTCGCCCTTCGTGACACCGGCGATGCGCAAGGCGATGGGCGAACAGGCGGTCGCGCTGGCCCGCGCGGTGGGTTATTACAGTGCGGGTACGGTCGAGCTGATCGTCTCGGGCGCGGATACGAGCGGCGAGAGCTTCTACTTCCTCGAGATGAACACGCGGCTGCAGGTGGAGCATCCGGTGACCGAGGAGATCACCGGCCTCGACCTCGTCGAACAGATGATCCGCGTGGCGGCGGGGGAGCCGCTGTCGATCACCCAGGATCAGGTCGGCATCAACGGCTGGTCGGTCGAAAACCGCGTCTATGCCGAGGACCCGTATCGCGGCTTCCTGCCCAGCATCGGGCGGCTGGTGCGGTACAATCCGCCCGAATCCACGCCGTCGTCGACGCAAGCTGACGAACCCCGCATCCGTGTCGACGACGGCGTCGCCGAGGGCGGCGAGGTCAGCATGTTCTACGATCCAATGATCGCCAAGCTCGTCACCTGGGCGCCGACGCGCGAGGCGGCGATTGACGCGCAGATCGCCGCGCTGGACGCGTTCGAGATCGAGGGGCCGGGCACCAACATCGACTTCCTGTCGGCGCTGATGCAGCACCCGCGCTTCCGGTCGGGCAATATCACCACGGGGTTCATCGCCGAGGAATATCGCGATGGCTTCCACGGCGCCCCCGCCGACGCCGAGCTGAAGCGCCATCTCGCCGCCATCGCCGCCTTCGCCGCGACCGCGCAGGCCGACCGCGCGCGCCGCATCGACGGCCAGCTCGGCAGCCGCCTGCAGCCGCCGCATGCCTGGGCTGCGCGGATCGATGGCGAGGATCATGCCGTGGCGGTCTCGACCGACGGCATCACCGTCGACGGCGACGCGCTCGATATCGCGTTGGAATATACCCCCGGTGACCGGATGGTGGAGGCTGAGATCGGCCGAGAAAACGGGGAGGATGCGCAGCTTACCGTCCGCATCCTGCCGATCCGCAGCGGCTTCCGCCTGACCACGCGCGGCGCGAGCCACGACGTCCGCGTCCTGCCCGCGCACGCCGCGCCGTACGCGCAGCATATGATCGAGAAGGTGCCGCCCGACCTATCGCGCTTCCTGATCGCGCCGATGCCGGGCCTTCTCGTCCGCCTCGACGTCGGCGCGGGCGATGCGGTGGAGGCGGGCCAGCCGCTCGCCGTGGTCGAAGCGATGAAGATGGAGAATATCCTGCGCGCCCAGAAGGCGGGCCGGGTGAAGGCGGTCTCCGCCGCTGCGGGCGACAGCCTGGCGGTCGACCAGATCATCCTCGAAATGGAATGAGCCACCGCCGCCGGGCGTGCGCGCCCGGCGGTCAGGGGGCGTGTGGCTGCCCGATCGCGCGCGCATATACGGCGAGCAACGCGACCGCGGCGACCGCCAGCCACACGCCCGCCGTTCCCACCACGCCATAAACGGCGGCCCCGCCGCACGCGCCCGCAACCAGCCCCATCCACAGCAAAGCATAGGGCAGCCACGCCCAGCGCGGCCCGCTGCCCATCAGCGCCGCCGTCAGCCGTTGCACGCATTTCACCAGCGTCCCGGTCATATAGGTGACGCCGATGCTCACCTCGCCATCGCGCTGAAAGATGGTGTTCGCCGCGCCCATCGCCGCCGCCATCATCAGGCTGGTCGCCATCGCGGGCCATCGTCCATCGCTCGCCGCGGCCAGCGCCAGCAGCGCGCCCATCAGCAGCAGTGAGACGGGCAGGCGCCCACCCCCGTGGCGCACCGACAGCCATGTCCCGCCCGCCACGCCGGCCGCAAAGCCCGCGATCAACGTGCCCGCCACATATGCGACATGCGCATCCGTCACCGCACCGACCGCGAACCGCGTCGAATTGCCGCTCATGAACGACACGAAGAACCCGCCCAGCCGCAGAAACCCGATCGCATCGACATAACCCGCCGTCGCCGAAAGACCGGCGGCGAGAAACCAGAAGCGGCAGTCGTAGCGTGTCATCGGCCGGGAGTGTTGGGGGAGAGCGGGCGGGGACTCAAGGGACGTGGGAGGGATGGGGCATCGTTTGCATCGACGATTGCAGCTTTCCGGCGGCCGAAGACGAGCGAACTCAGCCCCGACAGGCCGGTGGTGCAGACCGCGCCGCAGAGCATGACCCCGCCAAAGCCCTGCACCAGTGCCCCGCGGGCGCCGGGCTCGACCCGCGGCGCGCGTTCGGCCAGGCTGGTGCGATATGGTCAGCATCACGGCCTTCGGAGCACCACCGATATGCGAATCCTGAACATCCTCGTCCGCCGCTACCTTTCGCTCGACGAGATCGATGCGGCCGTCAGCTTCTATGAAGCCTTGATCGGGCAGAAGCGGCGTCTGGCGTTCGACTACCCGGAACATGACCTGAAGCTGGCACAGGTCGCCTCGATCCTGTTCATCGCCGGCACCGACGCAAGCCTGGCGCCGTTCCGTGCCACCGAAGCGACCTTCATGGTCGAGGATCTCGACGCGTTCGCCGCGCATCTCCCGACGACCGGCAGCACGATCCTGGAAGCGGCAAAGTCGGTTCCGACCGGGCGCAACATGCTGGTGCGTCACCCCGATGGCATGCTGGTCGAATATGTCGAACACACGACCAAACATCCTGCCGACGTCATGGCCCCCTTCGACTGACGCTACGGCCGACGAACCGAATGACTGACGAGGTCAGGATTGCCCGATGAGCGCGAATCATGCCTGCCGGGGCCACCGGCGACACTTCAAGACCGGATCGCGGCAATCGAGGCACATCCGCGGTCAGGGGGTAGAACGCTTGGTGCCATGAAGACTCAGCGCGCCGGTCACTGGACCGCGTCGCCTTCCTCCATGCTACTGCATTACCGAGCGGCAAGCCGGGGAAGCCGAAAAACGGCCCCGAAGGACCGTCGTAACCACATGACACTATAGGAAAAACTGGAGCGGGCGAAGGGATTCGAACCCTCGACCCCAACCTTGGCAAGGTTGTGCTCTACCCCTGAGCTACGCCCGCTCTGGCGCCTGTGCCGGCTGCTCGTTGGAGCCACCGGCTGGGTGAGGCGCGTCCACTAGCGGCGACTGCGCGGGGCCGCAAGCCCCATCTTGTGATTTTCGCAAACGATTTCGACTTGGCGACTCGATATCTGGAACATTACAAGAACATATATGTCCGACTCGTCCGCCCTGATCGCCCGTCTGCGTGGCCTTGCCGCTGCCGGCGGGGCTGCGCAAGCGGCGGCGGCACCGATCGACGCCTGGCGAACGGAAGGGCTGGCGCGCGCGCAACTCCATGAAATCTATGCGTTGGAGGGCGAGGATGGGGCGAGCGCCGCGGGGTTCGGACTGGCCTTGGCGCTCGCCGCCGGGGCGGTGCCGCTGCTGTGGCTACGCACCGAGGCGGGGGAGCGGGCGCAAGGCCGGTTGCATGCCAGCGGCCTCGCAGACCTGGGGCTGGCGGCCGATTCGGTGCTGCTGGTCGTCGTCGCCGACGAATCGGCGCTGCTGCGCGCGGCGGCGGATGCGGCGCGCTGCGGGGGGCTGGGCATGGTGCTGGTCGAAAGCGCCGGGCCGATGCCGGGGCTGGACCTCACCGCGACGCGGCGGCTGATGCTGGCGGCGGAGGCGTCGGGCGTCACCTTGCTGTCGCTGCGGATCGGCGCGGAACCGGTGGCGAGTGCCGCTGCGACGCGGTGGAGCGTCGCCGCCGTGCCCTCGACCGCGCTGGATCAGGGGCTGGGGGAGGGCGCGCCAGGCCTGCCGGCTTTCGACGTCGAATGTGTGCGCCGGCGTGGCGGCCCCGCGGGGCAGCGCTGGCGCGTGGAGTGGGATCGTGATGCCAAGAGTTTCCGTGACGCGCCGCTATCTGGCGCTGGTCTTTCCGTGGCTCCCGATCGAGCGGCTGCGCGCCACCCGGCCGCATCTGTTCGTCGGCGGTGAGGCGCCGGTCGCCTTCGTCGAGACGGTGGGCCAGGCGATCCGGCTGACCGCGACCGATCTGGCCGCAGCGCGCGCCGGGCTTGAGCCGGGGCTGACGCTGGCCGATGCCCGCGCACGGGTGCCCGAGCTGGAGGTGTTTCCGGCCGACCCGCATGCTGACATGGACTGGCTGGAACGGCTGGCGGATGGCTGCACGCGCTACAGCCCGACGGTGGCGCTGCTGCCCCCCGATGCGCTGGTGATCGACATCGCGGGGTGCGTCCATGCTTTCGAAGGGGAGCGTCCGCTCGCCGCCGATGTCGAGGCGCGGATGGCGCGGCGTGGGATCCTGACGCGCCATGCGTTCGGCGATACGCCCGAAATCGCCTGTGCGCTCGCCCGCTATGCCGGCGCGCCGGCGCCCGACGAGACGCGCGCGGTGAAGCGCCTGCCGGTCGCGGCGCTGGAGCTGGATGCGGACGCGACGGTGGCGCTGACCCGCGCGGGGTTGAAGACGGTGGGCGACGTGATGGCGCGCCCGCTCGCCGGCATCGCCGCGCGCTTCGGCGAGGAAGCGGCGACGGCGGTGCGGCGGCTGTCGGGCGACTATAAGGCGCCGGTCCGGCCGCGCGTGCGCGTCGCGCCGGTGGTGGTGGAACGGCGCTTTGCCGAACCGATCGCGCGGACCGACTATGCGCTGGAGGTGATCGAGGAGCTGGCGGGCGAGGCGGGAAACACGCTCGGCCAGCGCCATCAGGGCGGGCGCCGATGGGAGGCGCGGCTGTTCCGCAGCGATGGCCACATCCAGTCGCTGCGGGTCGAGACGGGGCAGCCGACGCGCGACGTCGCGCTGCTGATGCGGCTGTTTGCCGAGCGAATCGACGCGCTCGCCGACCCGCTCGATCCCGGCTACGGCTATGACCTGATCCGGCTCGACGTGACGCTCGCCGAGCGGCTCGATGCGGCGCAGCTGCGGCTGGAGGGGGGCGAGGGGGCGACCCAGGCGCCGGCGGTGGCGGAGCTGATCGATCGCCTGTCGACCCGGCTGGGGCGCGAGCGGGTGCGGCGATTCGCACCGCGCGACAGCCATATCCCCGAGCAGGCCGAGCTGATGCTGCCCGCCGCCGCGCCGCCGCCCGCGGGGGAGTGGCCGCAGGCGGAAGCGGGGGAGCCGCCGCTGAGGCCCATCTATCTGTTCGATCCGCCGCAGCCGATCGAGGCGGTGATGGCGGAGGTGCCCGACGGCCCGCCGCACCGCTTCCGCTGGCGCCGCCGCGTCCACGAGGTCGCGCGCGCCGAGGGGCCGGAGCGGATCGCGGGCGAATGGTGGCGCCGCCACGACGCCGCGATCCCGACGCGCGATTATTACCGGATCGAGGATCGCCGGGGGCGGCGCTTCTGGATCTTCCGCCACGGCCTGCATAGCGAACAGGCGCACCCGCGCTGGTACGTCCATGGGCTGTTCGCATGAGGGGCGCCCTGCCTACTCCGTCACCCCGGACTTGGTCCGGGGTCCACTGTGCGACTGGGGGGATGGCTGGAGGCTCCTGCCGCCCCCTTGCGGCTCGGTGGGCCCCGCAACGAGTCTTGGGTGACGGGGTGGAGGGGGACAGCGATGCGGTCGCGCCATGAGCGGGTTCGCTGAGCTGGTCGCGGCAACCAATTACTCGTTCCTGTATGGCGCGAGCCCGCCCAGCGACATGGTCGCCCGCGCGGTGCAACTGAAGCTTGCCGGGATCGGCATTGCCGATCGCAACACGGTCGCTGGCGTCGTCCGCGCTTATGATGCCTTGCAACGGGCGGAGAAGGGATTGCTTGGCAATGCCTTGCCGCCGATCGGCTTCCGATTGGTCGTGGGCGCACGCTTGGTGTTCGCCGATGGCACGCCAGACATCGTCGCCTACCCCGCGACCCGTCATGGCTGGGGCCGGCTCACCCGGCTGCTGACGGTCGGTAACCGGCGCGCCGTGAAGGGCGGCTGCATTCTGGGACTCGGCGATCTTGCCCGGCATTGCGAGGATCTGCTCCTGATCGCCTTGCCGCAGAGCAGTGCGACGCCGGTCGAAGCCATGCCGGATGCGATGCTCCCACCGATGCGGAGCGATGGGGGACTTGGCGCCACCCTTTCGCTGCTTACGGACATGGCGCCGGGGCGTGTGTGGTTGGGCGTCACCATGCCGCGGGCCGGTGCCGATCGGCGGCGACTGGCGGGCTATGTCGATCTGGCCCGTCGCGCCGGCGTACCGCTGCTGGCGACGACCGATGCGCTGTATGCGCACCCCGACGCCCGGCCCCTTCACGACGTCGTGACCTGTATCCGAGAAGGACGAACGGTGGCGCGCGCCGGCCGTCTGCTGGCCGCCAATGCCGAGCGTCACCTGAAGCCGCCGCAGGAAATGGCCCGCCTGTTCGAAGTGTGGCCCGATGCGGCGACCGAAAGCCTGCGCCTGCTCGATCGCATCACGTTCAGCCTGGATCAGTTGCGCTACGAATATCCGCACGAGCCCGTGCCCACGGGATGGCTGGCGCAGGACTGGCTGGAACACCTCGCATGGCAGAGTGCGATCGATCGATACGACGGATATGTGCCGGACAAGTTGCTTGGGTTGTTGCGTGAAGAGTTCGCGCTGATTCGGGATCGAGAATACGCGCATTACTTCCTGACCGTGCACGATATCGTCCGCTTCGCGCGCACACTCGACCCGCCGATCCTGTGCCAGGGGCGCGGCTCGGCGGCCAATTCGGCGGTCTGTTACGTGCTGGGCGTCACATCGGTCGATCCGATGCAGCACGACCTGCTGTTCTCACGATTCGTATCGGCCGAGCGGGACGAGCCGCCCGACATCGACGTCGATTTCGAACATGAGCGCCGCGAAGAGGTGATGCAGTATATCTACGAGCGCTACGGTCGGCATCGCGCGGCGATCGCGGCGACGGTAATCCATTACCGCCCGCGCAGTGCCGTGCGCGAGGTGGGCAAGGTGCTTGGCCTGTCCGAGGATGTGACCCAGCGACTGACCAGTACCATCTGGGGCAGTTTCGCGCATCGGCTGGAGGACAAGCATCTCAACCAGACCGGGTTCGATATCGAAACGCCCGAGATCGCCCGCCTGCGCGATCTGGTGGGGCAATTGCTCGAATTTCCGCGGCACCTGTCGCAGCATGTCGGCGGATATGTGCTGACACAGAACCGGCTCGACGAGACGGTGCCGATCCACAACGGTGCGATGGAGAAGCGGACCTTCATCGAATGGGACAAGGACGATATCGACTGTCTGGGTCTGATGAAGGTCGATATCCTGGCGCTCGGCATGCTCACCTGCATCCGCAAGGCGTTCGACCTGATGGCGGCGCATGGCCTGGGGACGCACCAGCTCGAAACGATCGCCAACGACGAGCATCCCGCCGTCTACGATATGCTGTGCAAGGGCGACAGCATCGGCGTGTTCCAGGTGGAAAGCCGCGCGCAGATCAATATGCTGCCACGCCTCAGGCCGAAGAGGCTCTACGATCTGGTCGTGCAGGTGGCGATCGTACGGCCGGGGCCGATCGAGGGCGACATGGTCCACCCCTATCTGCGTCGCCGCGCCGAGAAGGAGGCGGTCGACTATCCCTCACCCGACCCTGCTTTCGGGCCGCCGGACGAATTGCGTAACCTGCTCAAGGACACCTACGGCGTGCCGCTGTTCCAGGAGCAGGCGATGAAGCTCGCCATCGTCGCGGCCGGTTTTACGCCGGACGAGGCGAACCAGCTGCGCCGCGCCATGGCGACATTCCGCAAGGTGGGCGGCATGGACAACTTTCAGGAAAAGCTGGTCGAGGGCATGGTCCGCCGCGGCTACAGCCGCGACTTCGCGGAACGCTGTTACAAGCAGATCGAAGGGTTCGGCAGCTACGGCTTTCCCGAAAGCCATGCGCTGTCGTTCGCGCGGCTGGTCTATGTGTCGTCGTGGATCAAATGCTTCCACCCGGCGGTGTTCGGCTGTGCGATCCTCAATTCGCAACCCATGGGCTTTTACGCGCCGGCGCAGCTGGTCGAGGACGCCCGCGCGCATGGCGTGGTGGTGCGGCCGATCGATGTGAATGCCAGCGCGTGGGACAATGTGCTTGAGCGGACCGAGGATGGGGATTTCGCAATCCGGTTGGGGTTTCGGCAGATCGACGGGTTTCGGCAGGATTGGGCGACCGCGCTGGTCGATGCGCGGGAAGGGGGGCCCTTTGCGAGCGTCGAACAGGTCGCGGGCCGTGCGGGCCTGCCGACGCGGGGGCTGAACCTGCTCGCCGATGCCGATGCGTTCGGATCGATCGCGCTGCCCCGCCGTGCCGCTTTGTGGGACGTGCGGCGGACACCGCCCAAACAGCTGGCGCTGTTCGCCGCGGCGGAGGCACCCGAATTGCGCGAAGAGGCCGATCCGCCGCTGCCCGCGATGCCGATCAGCGAAGAGGTGGCGGCGGATTACCAGACGACGCGCCTGTCGCTGAAGGGGCATCCGATGCGATTCCTGCGGCCGCTGTTCGCGGCCGAAGGCGTGCTGTCGAGCGAGCAGGCGGCGCGGGCGAGGGACGGGCGGCGCGCGCGCGTCGCCGGCGTGGTGCTGGTCCGCCAGCGGCCGGGCAAGGGCAATGCGATCTTCGTCACGATCGAGGACGAGACGGGCATCACCAACGCGCTGCTATGGGCGCGCGATTTCGAGGCGAACCGGCGCGCAATCATGGCGGCGCGGCTGTTGGTGCTGGAGGGCGTGATCCAGCGCAGCGAGGAGGGCGTCGTCCATCTGATGACGGTCAAGGCCTATGACCGCACCGTGGAGCTTCGGCGGCTGTCGTCGGACTATGACGGCCAGATGCCCCTCGCGCCGGTGGATGAGGTGATCCGTCCGAAGCCGATCGTCAGCCAGGATCCGCGCGGGCGGCATCCGCGGGATGTGCGTATCCTGCCGAAATCGCGGGACTTTCATTGAGGTCCGTCCGTCGACCCCTCTGATTCGTTCCAGCGGCCAACCGGCGACAAGGGCAAAGCAAAAGGCGTTGGCCATCCTCCTGGGCCGGTTTGGCTTCCACCCGAAGTCCTCCCCCGGCAGGGGGAGGTGGCGCGCCGGAGGCGTGACGGAGGGGGAGGTAGGCGGCGTCTGCGCGGCCGAGTACACCGCCGTCCTCCCCCTCCGTCAGCGCTGGCGCGCTGCCACCTCCCCCTGGCGGGGGAGGAGTTGGTAGCAAAAGCCTTGGCGTCGGCGCTTGCCTGCCCCACATGGGCGCGAAGAATGGACGAAGGGAGCAAGACGTGGCCACGTTAGGACTGTCGCCAGCCGACAAGCAGGCGGTCGAGGATTTCCGCCGCGACGTCGTCGAACCGTCGATGACGTCCCTCGTCATCATCGATTTCTGGGCTGAATGGTGCGGGCCGTGCAAGGCGTTGGGCCCGGTGCTGGACAAGGTCGCCGCGGCCTATGCCGACAAGGGCGTGGTGCTGGCCAAGGTCGATACCGACAAGAACCAGTTCATCGCCGCGCAATTCCAGATCAAGTCGATCCCCACCGTCTATGCGATGTTCCAGGGGCAGCTGGTCGCCGACCTGACCAGCGCCCGCACCGAATCGCAGCTGCGCACGATCCTGGATCAGTTGCTGAAGCAGCTGCCGATCCAGTCGGAGGCGGCCGATGCCGCCGCCGAGATCGAACCGCTGATCGCGATGGGCGAGGATGTGCTGGCGAGCGGCGATGCCGAGCGGGCGTTGTCGATCTTCGACCAGCTGTTCGAGATGGCGCCGGACAATCCGGCCATCCTGTCGGGTCGCATTCGCGCGCTCGTCGCGGCGGGGCAGACCGACGAAGCCCAGGTCGCGATCGACGCGCTGCCCGCCGACATCAAGGACGCCGGGATCGAGCGCGCCAAGGCGGCGCTCGCGCTCGCACAGAGCGCGCCGCAGGGCGAGGACACCGCCGGCCTCGCCGCCGAGGTCGCCGCGCACCCCGACGATCACGAACGCCGCTTCGCGCTGGCGAACGCCCAGATGGCAGCGGGCGATCGCGATGCCGCAGCCGACAATCTGCTCCACATCATCGCCGCCGAGCGCGACTGGAACGAGGGCGCGGCGCGTCAGCAGCTGCTCAAGCTGTTCGAGGTCGTCGGCCTGATGGACCCCTGGGTGTCCACGCAGCGGCGCCGCCTGTCCGCGATCCTGTTCGGATGACGCAGGGGACCCGCCTGTCGATCTTTCCGCTGCCCGGGGCGCTGCTGTTCCCGGGCATGCACCTGCCGCTGCACATCTTCGAGCCGCGCTATCGGGCGATGGTGTCGGACGCGATGGCGCGCGACCGGCGGATCGGGATGATCCAGCCGCTGACGATGCCGGCGACGGTCGAGGAACGGTCCGCGCTGTACGACATCGGCTGCGTCGGCAAGATCGCCGAGGTCGAGGCGCTGGACGACGGCCGGTACAATCTGGTGCTGGAGGGTGTCGCGCTGTTCCGCGTGGTGCGCGAACTCGACGTGACGACGCCGTTCCGCCAGATCGAGGCGGAGCTGCTGCCGGTCCGCGCGGACGAGACGCTGTCGCTGGGCCGTCGATCGTCGCTGGAGCAGGAATCGCGTCGCTTTGCCGATGCACAGGGTTATGCGGTCGACTGGGACGCGGTGGGGCGGCTGGACGACGAAAGCCTAGTCAACGGCATCGCGCAGATCGCGCCGTTCGACGCCGCGGCGAAGCAGGCGTTGCTCGAAGCATCGGATATCGAATCGCGCGCGGAGCTTATCATCCAGCTGATGCAATTCTTCGGCCGGCATGACGGCGACGAGCGGGTGACGCTGCAATGAGCGCCGCCCCACTCGATCCCTGGCTGCTCGAACGGCTGGTCTGCCCGGTGACGCGGCAGCCGCTGCGCTATGACGAGGCTGCGCAGGAACTGGTGTCGGAAGCGGCGGGCCTCGCCTATCCGGTCCGCGACGGCGTACCGGTGATGCTGCCCGAGGAGGCGCGGCGGCTGTAGCCCGCCCGCCTTCATCTCCATCATTGCGCACCGGCCCGCGACGCACGATGTTGTTGCCATGAAAGCGGCGGTTACGGCGGTCCTCGGACCCACGAACACGGGCAAGACCCATCTCGCCGTCGAGCGGATGTGCGCGCACTCCAGCGGCATCATGGGCTTTCCGCTGCGGCTGCTGGCGCGCGAGGTGTACGACCGCGTCGTCAAGCTGAAGGGTGCCGATCAGGTCGCGCTGGTGACGGGCGAGGAAAAGATCGTCCCTCCGAACGCGCGCTGGCATTTGTGTACGGTCGAATCGATGCCGGATACCGACGTTGCCTTCGTCGGGCTGGACGAGGCGCAGCTGGGGACGGACCCGGAGCGCGGGCACGTCTTCACCGATCGGCTGCTGCGGCGGCGCGGGCGCGAGGAGACGATGATTCTGGGCTCCGAAGCACTCAGGCCGATGATTCGCGCGGTGGTGCCCGATGCGGAGATCATCGGGCGGCCGCGCTTTTCGAAGCTGACCTATGCGGGCGCCAAGAAGATCAGCCGCTTGCCCAAGCGCTCCGCGATCGTCGCGTTCAGCGCGGAGGAGGTCTACGCCGTCGCCGAGATGCTGCGGCGTTTGCGCGGCGGGGCGGCGGTGGTGATGGGCGCGCTGTCCCCCCGCACCCGCAACGCGCAGGTCGCGATGTTCCAGGCGGGCGAGGTCGATTATCTGGTCGCGACCGATGCGATCGGCATGGGCCTCAACATGGACGTCGCGCACGTCGCCTTCGCCGGGCTGCACAAGTTCGACGGACGCCGTACACGGCGGCCGACCGTCGCCGAGATGGCGCAGATCGCCGGCCGCGCCGGGCGGCACCAGCGCGATGGCACGTTCGGCGGCGTGACCGAAGAGGGGCCGGGCGCGTTCCTGCCCGAAGAGGTGTTCGCGATCGAGGAGCATCGCTTCCCCCCGATCGGCAACCTCTATTGGCGTAATGGCGAGCCGGACTTCGCCAGCATCGACGCGCTGATCGCCAGCCTGGAGCGGCGGCCCGAACCGGGCGTGCTGCTCGCCGCGCCGCAGGCGACCGATCTTGCGGTGCTGAAACGGCTGGCGGACGAGAGCTGGGTGCGCGACCGGGTGCGGTCGCCGGCGATGGTCAAGCGGCTATGGGCGGCGTGCGGCCTGCCCGATTTCCGCAAGCTGGGGCTCGATCCGCATGCGCGCTTCGTGTCGCGCGTCTTCACCTATCTGTCCGAAGGGCGCGGTGTCGTCCCCAATCAATGGTTCGCCGACGAGGTGGCGCGGCTCGATACGATTTCGGGCGATGTCGAGACGATCGCCGGGCGGATCGCGGCGATCCGCAGCTGGGCCTATATCGCGCAGCGCCCCGACTGGCTCGCCGATCCTGCCGCGGGCGCCGATCGCGCCAAGGCGATCGAGGAACGGCTGTCCGACGGGCTGCACGCCAGCCTGACGCAACGCTTCGTCGACAAGCGCACGACCGCGCTGATCCGTCAGATCGGTGCCGATGCGTCGTTGCTGCCCGTGACGATCGGGCCGGAAGGCGAGGTGTTGGTCGAGGATCATCCGATCGGGCGGCTCGATGGCTTCCGTTTCACCGTCGATCCGGCCGCGCGGGCCGCGGATCGCCGCCTGTTGCTCGCCGCGGCGGAAAAACGGCTGGTCACCGAACGCGGTCGGCGGGGCGAGGCGCTGGCGGCGGCAGAGGATGCGGCGCTGACCCTCGTCGACGGCATGATCGTCTGGAACGGGCATGGCGTGGCCAAGCTGACGCCGGGGCGCTCGCTGGCGCGGCCGCAGCTGGAGCTGCAGCGCGATCTCGATTGCCTCGCCAAGCCGCAGCGTGAGGCGGTGCAGGCGCGGCTGGTGCGCTGGTTCGACGCGATGCTCCGCCGCCACGTGCCGGCGCTGATCGCACTTGCCGATATGGCGCGCGATCCGCAGGCGACGCCAGCCTTGCGCGTCGTGGCCGGAGAGCTGGAGGCGGCCGGCGGGCTCGCCCCCCGGATCGCCTTGCGCGAGGCGGTGGACGGCCTGTCGCCCGACGAACGCAAGCGGCTGCGCAAGGCGGGGGTGACGATCGGCGCGCTCGACCTGTTCGATGCGCGATTGCTCAAGCCCGGCGCGGCGCGCTGGCGGACGGCGCTGCTCGGCGTGCGGGGACCGGCACCGGTGCTGCCACGCGACGGCGCGAGCGTGCTGGCACGTGGCAGCCCGGGGGCGCAGGTCGCCAGTGGCTTTCGGCCGCTTGGCGCACAGGCGGTGCGGCTCGACCTCGTCGAGCGGATCGCGCGCGCGGCGCATGATGCGCGGCAGGGCAGGAAGCCGTTCGCGCCCGATCCGGCGCTCGGCATTTCGATGGGCGTCGAGCCGGCGACGTTCGAACGGCTGATGGCCGAACTCGGCTTTCGCAGCGTGCGCGGCAGCGAGGCACCGACGTGGATCTGGCAAGGGCGCCGTACGGTCCGGCGTGAGGCGCGGCCCGCACCGCCCGCGACCGGCGCCTTTGCGGCACTCGCGGGATGGAGCGGGCATGGCTGACGCGACGATGCGGCTCGATCGCTACCTGTGGTTCGTGCGGCTCGCCAAGACGCGCGAGGCGGCGCAGGCGATTGCGTGCGAGGGGCGTTTGCGCATCGACGGCCGCCCGGTGGGGCGCAGCGCGGCGCCGGTGCGCGTCGGCAATATCCTGACCTTCGCGCACCAGGGGCGCGTCCGCGTGCTGCGCGTCGAGGCGCTGCCGCTGCGCCGTGGACCGGCACCCGAAGCGCAAGGTTGCTACCAGGAACTGGTTGCGAACGTATCGCAGACACCCGCGATCGATTGACGTGAGCCGGAACGCGGCATAGCAGCCTCGCGTTCGTACCCCGTTCTTCGTCCCCTGGTTCATAGGGCGGAGATCGATCGCCCAAGGCCGCAAGGAAGCCCCATGACCTACGTCGTCACCGATGCCTGCATCCGCTGCAAGTATATGGACTGCGTCGAGGTGTGTCCGGTGGACTGCTTCTACGAAGGCGAGAACATGCTCGTCATCAACCCCAGCGAATGCATCGACTGCGGCGTGTGCGAGCCCGAATGCCCGGCCGAGGCGATCCTGCCCGATACCGAGAGCGGCCTGGAACAGTGGCTGGAGCTCAACACGACCTTCTCCGCGCAATGGCCCAACGTCACGCGCAAGCTGGACCAGACGCCGCCCGACGCGGACGCGATGAAGGGTGTCGAGGGCAAGTACGACAAATTCTTCTCGCCCGAGCCGGGTGCCGGCGACTGAGGTTGCGCGATTCCAGTGGGTTGAGCGAAGCTAAGCGACTCAACCGCGCTGGTAATTTTGTTGCGAGTGTGTTAAATGGGTCCACGACGGGCAGGATGAGTCATGCCCGATCAGGAGACACTCGTACCAACCATCCTCGTCGGTCCTGCCCAGCGGTTTTCCGCCACGGACCGTTCACGCGAGCGATGCGACCTTAGAAAGGCCCGTTCATGGCTGCCAAGGCATTGTCCTTCGATGTCGGTGATTACGTTGTTTATCCCAAGCACGGCGTCGGCCGTGTGATCGAACTGCAGAAGCAGGAGATCGCCGGAACCAGCCTGGAGCTGTACGTGCTCCGCTTCGAAAAAGAGCGCATGACGCTCCGCGTCCCCACCAACAAGGCCGAGTCGGTCGGCATGCGCAAGCTGTCGTCGGACAAGACGATGCGCGAAGCGATGGAAACGCTGAAGGGCAAGCCCAAGGTCAAGCGCACCATGTGGTCGCGCCGCGCGCAGGAATATGAAGCGAAGATCAATTCGGGCGACCTCGCGTCGATCGCCGAAGTGGTCCGCGACCTGTTCCGTGCCGACGACCAGCCCGAGCAGAGCTATTCGGAACGCCAGATCTTCGAAGCGGCGTGCAGCCGCCTCGCGCGCGAACTCGCCGCGATGGAAGAGGTGGACGAGCTGAAGGCGCAGGAAAAGATCCTCGATATTCTGCGCGCCGCCGCGGCGATCTACAACAAGGACAAGGTGCCGGCGTAAGCCGTTCGCCGCGTGCAAGCGAAGAGGGCGGCCCCGCAACGGGCCGCCCTTTTTCGTTTGGCCGGTCGTGCCCCCCTCCGAACGATCTGGTGTTTACATCTGTAGGCGATCGGCTAGCATCCGGCCACACCACGAGAGGATGCCCGCCATGAAATATCTTGCGCTTGCCCTGATCCCGCTCGCCGCCACCGCTGCGATCGCCGCGGAACGCGACCATGGCCCCGGTATCGCCGGGCAGCGGCAGGGTGAGGCGATGGTCTATCCGGTGCGCGATTTCGATGCGATCCGACTGGGTGGGTCGGAACGTGTCGTCGTCCATATCGGCAATGGCTATAGCGTGCGGGCGGAGGGGCCGGCGGCGGCGTTCGTCAACTTCCGCATCGCGCGCGATGGATCGGCGCTGGTCGTCGGACGGCGCTATGACGAGCGCGAAAGCAGCACGATGGAGCGGCAGATCGTCGTCCACGTCACTATGCCCGCACTCCGCGCCGCCAGTGTCGGTGGATCGGGCAGCCTGAACGCCGATCGCGCGGGCGGTGACCGGTTCTCGGCCGGCGTCGGCGGATCGGGATCGCTGCGCATCGACGCGCTCGAAGCGCGGACCGCCGAATTCAACGTCGGCGGGTCGGGGATGATCTCGGCCGCAGGAACAGTGGGCACGCTGGAGGCCAATGTCGGCGGATCGGGCGGGATCGCCGCTGCTGGTCTGCGCGCCTCCAACGCACAGGTATCCGTCGGCGGGTCGGGCACGGTCCGTGCGACCGTCAGCGGTCCGGCGCAAGTGTCGATGGCGGGCAGCGGCATGGTCGATCTGGGGCCGCAGGCGCGCTGCACGGTCAGCAAGGTCGGCGGCGGGCGGGTGCGCTGCGGCAACTGACCGCAGACGACTTGCGATGCCCCTCTATGTGTATTAATATAGCAATACACATAGAGGGGACAGGCCATGCACCGGATTGCAATCGCGTTGATGGGAGCGGCATCGCTGACCGCCTGTTCGGTCAGCAGCGACGAGGGCAGCACCGTGCCCGCGAGTGGCAGCGGCCCGACCCGAACCTATGCAGTGGAGGGGTTCGACCGGATCGCGGTGGCGGGTGGCGACGATGTCGACGTCCGCGCCGGCACGGCCTTTTCCGTGCGCGCCGAGGGGCCGGCGGACGAACTCGATAGGCTGCGCATCGCGCGTGATGGCCGCGATCTGGTCATCGGCCGCCAGAAGCGTGTGTTCGGCTTCGGCGGCGGCAAGGGCGTGAAGGTCTTCGTGACGCTGCCGCGCCTGTCCGAGGCCAATATCGTCGGATCCGGCACGATGACGGTCGATCGGATCGAAGGCACGACGTTCGAGGCAAATATTGCCGGATCGGGGGATCTCAACATCGCTGCGCTGACCACCGACGCGGCCGAGGTGAATATCGCGGGTGCGGGCACGCTGCGCGCCGGGGGAGCGATCAAGCGACTGGAGGCCAACGTCATGGGATCGGGCAGCCTCGATGCGGCGGGTCTGCGCGTCGGCGAGGCGGACGTGACCGTCGCCGGATCGGGCAACGTCCGCGCCGCGGTCAGCGGCCGGGCGAAAGTGGAGCTGATGGGATCGGGCAACGTCGATCTGGGCGCGGCGGCACAGTGCGACGTATCGAAGAAGGGATCGGGTTCGGTCCGCTGCGGCCGATAACGCAGACTCTTGCCGCCGCGTGGCGGCGGTGCGAGGCTGCGACCATGATCCGTCCCGCCTCCGCCCTGCTGGTTCTGTCGTCCCTCGCGCTGCCATCGGCGGCGAGCGCGGGGGAGCGGCGCGTGTCGATCGGCAGCTTCGATCGGTTGCGGGTGTTTGGCGCCTTCGACGTGACCGTTACGACGGGATCACCTGGTGCGACGGTGGTGGGCGATGATGGCGCGATCGGCGACGTCGACATCCGCGTCGAGGGATCGACGCTGACGATCCGGACCGCGCGCGCCGGCACCTGGACCGAGCAGGATCGGGCGCGTCCCACCACGCCGCTGCGCATCCTGTTGTCGACGCCGCGGTTAAGCGCGATCAGCGTGACGGGGGCGAGCAAAGTCTCGGCCGCCCAGCTGAAGGGCGCCAGCATCGATCTTGCCGCAATGGGCGCCGCAACGATCGGCGCGGCGTCGGTCGATGGCGATCGCCTTGCCGCGCAGCAGGTGGGTGACGGGCAGATCACGCTTGCCGGCCGCGTCGCCGCCGCGCGGCTGTTCGACGGCGGATCGGGGACGATCGATGCACGTGCCCTCGATGCGGGCGACGTGGTCGTCCGTCTCGACGGACCCGGGACCGTGCGGGCGCAGGCGCGCTATACCGCGCAGGTGACGAGCACCGGCCTTGGCACCGTTGAGGTCGCCGGCCGGCCGAAGTGCCGCGTCGTCGCGCCGGCCGGCGCCCCGGTCACCTGCGGCTGAGCGTCAGACGAAGCCGAGGTTCCAGCTCGACGCATTGTAATTGCCCATGTTGGGCAGCACCGTCGTCATGTTGCCGCTGCTCACCCCGAACCAGTTCGCCAGCGTCGCGGCATATTGGTCGACCGAGATCGTCGGCAGCAGGCGGCCCTGTCCCACGTCATCGGCGGTGTTGTTGCCGATCGCCGGCGGGGTGCCATAGAAGCGCCGGCCCTTCACCGCACCGCCCAGCACGAAATGATGGCTGCCCCAGCCATGGTCCGACCCGTCGTCGTTCGACTGCAACGTCCGCCCGAAATCGGACGCGGTGAAGCTCGTCACCTGATCCGCGACGCCCAGTGCGACGGTCGTGTCGTAGAAGGCGCGCATCGCATCGGCGACCTTGCCCATCAGCCCGGGATGCTGCGCGACGAGATTGTCGTGCAGATCGAACCCGCCGATCGACACGAAGAACACCTGCCGCTTCGCCCCCAGCTGCGACGAGACGGCGATCAGCCGCGCGACCATCTTCAGCTGATCGGCAAGGCCGTTGTTGCCGGGGAATAGCGAGAAGCCACTGGCCGGCGCTCCGGCGAGCGCACTGGTGACCTGTGAATAGGTGTCGAGCGCACGCTTCGAGACGCGGGCATGTTCGTCGGCGAACAGATTGCCGCTGCTGCCGGTCATCAGGCTGCGCAGCGTCGCTGCCGCGGCGGTCGATCCATAAAGCGAGGTCGCATTGTTGAGCAGCGCGATCGGGCCGCCGGTGCCGATGGCATATTGCACCGCCGACTTGCCCGTCAGGTACACCGCATTGCCGCTGGCATTGATGCAGGTCAGCGTTGCCGCGCCATTGCCCGACTGGAACAGGTCGCCCATCCGCCCGCCCCAGCCGCTGGTCGCGCCTTCGGGGTTGGACGCCTGGAAATAGCTTTGCTGGTCGTTGTGGCTGAAGAGCTTGGGCGGCAGCTTCACGCTGTTCGCCTGATATTGCGCCTTCGTCGTCGGCTGCACCAGCGTGCCGACGTTGAGCGCCACCGCGAGCTTGCCTGCATCGAACAGCGGCAGCAGCGATCCCATCGTCGGCGCCAGCGCATATTGTCGGCCGTTGGGCAGGCCGGTCGCGGGGTTGAGCAACGTACTGCTGAGCGATTCGCGGGTCAGCGCGATGTTCGATCGCGCCGCCAGATATTTGGCGTAGCTGTCCGCGTCATAGGCGGCGAGCGTATTGGCATAGTCCATGCCGCCGTACAGGAAGACGCAGACCAGCGCCTTATAGTCGGTCGCGGTCGCTGCGGCGGCTTCGCCGATCGCGGCAAGGCTGGTGACGAAGGGTGTGGCGACGCCGGCAAGCCCCAAAGCGGCGGAGCGCTTCAGAAAGGCACGGCGGGAGGAATCGCGGGTCGTGTCCATGATGGTCACCGCTGCGTCAGGAAGTCGGGGGAGGCGAGCGTCAGCAGCAGGGCGATGCCGACGCGGTTGGTCGCGGCGTTGGTCGCGGTCGTCGCGACGCTGTCCACCGCCGCACGGATCGCGGTGACGGTGGCGCTGCTCAGCTGGCCGGCAGCCAGCACGACGTTGATCTCATCGACCAACGCCGCGCTGTCGGATGCCTTGGCGGTCAGGTCGCTGTAATCGGGCTTCATGTCGCCGGTGCCGTTGGCGACCAGGCCCTGCATGTAGTTGACGTAGGCGACGACGCTCTGTTCGTTGGTGATCTGGAATTCGGGCGCGACGAGGCCGGCGTTGCTGATCCCGGTTGCGGGTGGTGCATAGCCGGGACGGAAGAAGTTGAAGACTGATCCGCTGCGCCCCATCGATTGGGCGAGCCGGGTGGACTGGCTGGACGTGTCGCCGAACGCCCAGGCGTTCGACGCCGAGTTGATCTTGGCAAGCCGTGCCCAGGCGGTGAGCCGCATCACCGGCTCGCGCAATTTGCCGGCGGTGGTGCCGGTCAACGCGTCGTCGCTGCGCGCCTCGGTATCGAGCAGAATGGCCTTGATCACGGCCTTCAGGTCGCCGCGCGTCCCCGAGCCGTTGTTGGCGAAGACCGACGCGACGCGGCCGACATAGGCGGGGCTGGGGTTGCTGGTGACGAGCCGCTGGATCAGCTGTTTCGACACGAAGGGCGCGATGTTCGGATGCGCGAAGATCGTATCGAGCGCCTTGTCTACCGCCGCCGTGCCGCCGCCGCTGACGGTGGTACCGAGGAAGGTGGCGCTGCCCGTTTCGTTGATCGTTGCGTTCATCACCAGCGGCTGGCGATAGCGATCGGGCGTCGTGTTGACGTTGCTCGCCAGGCTGAGGCCGGTAAACACGCGCGCGAGGCCGCTGACGTCGGCTGGGCCATAGGTTTCCAGCGGGGTGCCGCCGTTCGTCTTGACGCTGCCGTCCATGTTGAGCTGGTAGAGGCCTAGCGTGAACAGCTGCATCAGCTCACGCGCGTAATTCTCGTCCGGCTGCGCGCCGGTCGTCGTGTTCGCCTTGCGATTGCCGAGAAAGGTGAGGAACGATCCCATCGCCGCGTTGGTGGTGATCGCGCCCAGCAGCGTGCGGTAGTTACCGAACGCATTGTCCAGCAGCACGTCGACATACGCCGCGGTGGCGAACTGTTTCCAGTTGAGGTTCACGCCGCCGATGCCGACGACGAGCATGTCGAGCAGCGCCATGCCGATCCGCTGGCGCAGCTGATCGGGCTCGACGATCATCTGCCGCCACATCGTCGCGTCGAAGCCGGTCTCGCTATTGATGTTGGCGGCGATGTTATAGCCGTTCGCCACCAGCCAGTCCCAGTGCGACGTCGCGCGCGGCAAGGCGAACTGGTCGTCGATCCAGCCTTCGTAGCGGCGGCTGATGACCGTATCGATCATCACGCGCGTCGCCCCCATCGTTGTCTGCGCGAGGAAGCGGCTCGCCTGGGTCGCGGTGATCGCAGCGGGCGTGACGACGACCGGTGTCGATGCGGTCGGTGTCGGTGTCGACCCGCCGCCTCCGCCGCCGCAGGCCGCGAGTAGCACCGCGGGCGCGATCGCGCTGCCGATCTTCAGCGCGGCGGACGCGCCCGTCGCTCCGCCCAGGGCGATCGGCAGCGTCGGCGCATCGCCCGCTCCGGTGTCGCCCACGTCTTCCGGCGACGCCCCCGCGCCCGCCCGTTCCGCGTCCAGCATATGATTGTCGGTCCCCACCCCCGCGACGGCGGCACCCACCTGCCGACGTATCGAAGACGCCGACATCATACGTGTCAAAGTGTTAACGGATAAGCAGGGTGTGGCCTCAAGTCGGCGCATACAGAGCCGGATTGGTCGTACGCGTAACGAATGGGAGGCCGCCCAACTCCCTCGGTCACCCCGGACGTGTTCCGGGGTCCACTGCTCCGCGGGGGAATGTTCGCCCCATGCTTTCCCCCACGCGCCAAATCCGGGGAGGGCGGCCGGCAAACGAAAAGCCCCGGAGGAATTCTCCGGGGCTTCATCTTTTATCGTTGGCCCGTCACGGGATTAAATCCCGTGACGTCGATCGCGGCCTTGCCGCGTCGGCCGGGCCGAAGGCCTGCGAGCGTTTTGCCGCTCGCACCGCGTTGCAAGCTTGCTTGCAACGCTTGCCCTCGCCGTCAGTCGATCTTCGGCAGCGTCTCGAACTGGTGATACGGCGGCGGCGAGGACAGCGTCCATTCCAGCGTCGTCGCGCCTTCGCCCCAGGGATTGTCCGGCGCCTTCGGACCCGCGATCAGTGAATAGATCACGTTGACGAAGAAGATCGCCATGCCCGCGGCCATGATCTCATAGCCGTGCGTCGCCAGCGCATTGTAGGTCGCATAGGCGTCCGGATAGTCCGGATAGCGACGCGGCATGCCCTGCAGGCCCAAGAAGTGCATCGGGAAGAACAGCACGTTCACGCCGACGAAGAACACCCAAAAGTGCGCCTGGCCGAGGAACTCGTTGTACATCTTCCCGAACATCTTCGGGAACCAGTAGTAGAAGCCGGCGAACAGGCCGAACACCGCACCAAGGCTGAGCACGTAGTGGAAGTGCGCCACCACGTAATAGGTGTCCTGCATGTAATCGTCGATGCCGCCGTTGGCGAGCACGACGCCGGTGACGCCGCCGACGGTGAACATGAAGATGAAGCCGATCGCCCAGACCATCGGCGTCTTGAAGGTCAGCGAACCGCCCCACATCGTCGCGATCCAGCTGAAGATCTTGATGCCGGTCGGCACCGCGATCACCATCGTCGCGGCGGTGAAGTACATCTTCACGTTCACGCTGAGGCCGGTGACGAACATGTGGTGCGCCCACACGACGAAGCCGACGACGCCGATCGCGACCATGGCGTAGGCCATGCCGAGATAGCCGAAGACGGGCTTGCGGCTAAACGTCGCGATGATCTGGCTGACGATGCCGAAGCCCGGCAGGATCATGATGTACACTTCGGGGTGGCCGAAGAACCAGAACAGATGCTGGTACAGGATCGGGTCACCACCGCCGGCCGGATCGAAGAAGGTCGTGCCGAAGTTGCGATCGGTCAGCAGCATCGTGATCGCCGCGGCGAGCACCGGCAGCGAGAGCAGCAGCAGAAAGGCGGTGACGAGCACCGACCACACGAACAGCGGCATTTTGTGCAGCGTCATGCCGGGTGCGCGCATGTTGAAGATGGTGGTGATGAAGTTGATTGCGCCCAAAATCGAGCTTGCGCCGGCGAGGTGGAGCGACAGGATCGCCATGTCCACCGACGGTCCCGGCTCGCCATAGGTCGACAGCGGAGCATAGACCGTCCAGCCGGTGCCGGCGCCGCCGAAGAAGGGCGAGGCGAGCAGCAGCGTGAACGCCGGGATGAGCAGCCAGAAGCTGACGTTGTTCATCCGCGGGAAGGCCATGTCCGGCGCGCCGATCATGATCGGCACGAACCAGTTGCCGAAGCCGCCGATCATCGCCGGCATCACCATGAAGAACACCATGATCAGGCCGTGCGCGGTGATCAGCACGTTCCACAGGTGGAGCGCGTGGTCGAGGCCGCCGTCGCCGCCGGGCAGGAAGTTCGCCCAGCCGACCAGATACTGGATGCCCGGCTGCGCGAGCTCGGCGCGCATCAGGCCGGAAATCGCGCCGCCGATGATCCCCGCGACGATCGCGAAGATCAGATACAGCGTGCCGATGTCCTTGTGGTTGGTCGACATGAACCAGCGGGCGAAGAAGCCCGGCTTGTGGTCCGCGTCGTGGTGCGCGTGATCGTCGTGCGCGACGAAGGCGTTGGGGTGGAGGGCGGTATCGGTCATCTTACTGTCCCGCGTTGCCGGTGGCCGGGTTGCCGGTCGCACCCTGCGAGGTGGTGGGGGCGGCGGTCGTCGCGTTGGTGACCGGGCCGGTGACGGCGTCGGCTGCCTTGGCTTCCGCCTGCTTGGTCGCCGATCCTTCGGCGCCCGGCTGCGGGATCACCTTGTCCGACGGCGCCTTGGTGCCGGGCATCGTGCCGCCCTTGGCCTTCACCCACGCGGCGAACTGCGCGGGCGACACCGCCTCGACGGCGATCGGCATGAAGGCGTGGCGCGCGCCGCACAATTCGGAGCACTGGCCGAAGTACAGGCCGGGTTCCTTGATCGTGAAGCTCGTCTCGTTGAGGCGGCCGGGCACAGCGTCCAGCTTGATCCAGAAGGCGGGGACCGCCCAGCTGTGGATCACGTCCTGCGAGGTGGTGATCAGGCGGATCGGCACGCCCACGGGGAGCACGATGCGATTGTCGACCGCGAGCAGGCGGGGACCGTCGGCGTCGGTGCGGAACCGCTCGCCCTTGGCGACCTGGTCCTTTTCCTTCAGCATGTTGGCGGTGACTTCGAACCCGCCGTTATCCGGGTACTGATACGACCAATACCATTGGTTGCCGATCGCCTTCAGCGTCACCGCGCCCGCCGGAGCCGGCTTGAACTGCGCCTGGAGCAGACCGATCGACGGCACGGCGATCAGCACCAGGATGATGACCGGCGCCAGCGTCCAGATCACCTCGATCGCGGTGTTGTGGCTGGTCTTCGACGGGATCGGATTGGCGGCGCGGCGATAGCGGATCACCACCCAGATCAGCAGCACCAGCACCAGCAGGCTGATCAAGATGATCAGCGGCAGCAGGATCGAATCGTGGAACCAGTGGGCGAACTGCCCATTGGTCGTCACCTGCGGCTGCAGGCCGATGCGGCCGGCGACCGGGTGGCCGACGCCGGGCTTGGCGGTCATCGCCGGCGCGCCGTCCATCGCGAGCGCAGGCGATTCCGGCGCCGCAGGCGCGGTCGCGTTGGCGGTGGTGGGGGCGATGTTGGACACGCCCGCGGGGGCGGCGGCCCCTTGCGGAGCGGGCGACGCGGGGGCCTGCGCCACGGCGCTCGCCCCCAGGCCGGTCAGCGCCAGCCCTGCGGCCAGCACGATTCCCTTGAACCTCATGCGCATGCGTGTCGTCACCCCGTTCAGTTCCCTCGCCCGCCCGGCAACGGGCCGTTATGGGCACACGAATGCACCCCTTTTGCCACGGCTATACGCGGCAGGGCGCCCCGCCTCAAGCGTTACCCCCATGTTTATGGTGGCCGGGCGCTTGAGGGGGCGGGACGGAGTACCTATGAGCGCCGACGATACGGTTTCCTGTGCGGGACGAATGACGATGACCGACGACGACGTGCTGGCCGAATTCCGCGCCGCGGACGCGCTGCTCGAAGGGCATTTCATCCTGTCGTCGGGCCTGCGCAGCTCTCGCTACCTGCAATGCGCGCGCGTGCTGATGGACCCGCGCCGCGGCGCCCGCCTGTCCGACGCGCTGGTGCAGCGCATTCCCGCCGAACTGAAGGCTAGGATCAGCGCGGTCGTCAGCCCCGCGATGGGCGGCGTGATCGCGGGCCATGAGATGGCGCGTGCGCTGGGCGTCGAGGCGATGTTCGTCGAGCGTCCCACCGGCACGTTCGAACTGCGCCGCGGCTTCCGCCTGGAGCCGGGCCAGGAGGTGCTGATGATGGAGGACGTCGTCACCACGGGCCTGTCGAGCCGCGAGGCGATCGCCGCGATCGAGGCGGCGGGCGGGCGCGTGATCGCCATGGCTTCGCTGGTCGACCGTTCGGGTGGCAAGGCGGCGTTCGACGTGCCTTTCTTCCCGCTGATCCGGCTCGACGTGCCGACCTACCAGCCCGACGCCTTGCCGCCCGAACTGGAAGCGATCCCCGCGATCAAGCCGGGGAGCCGGGCGGCATGACCGGGCATCTGCGTCTCGGCGTCAACATCGATCACGTCGCGACGGTGCGCAATGCGCGCGGGTCGGGGTATCCCGACCCGGTGCGGGCGGCGCTGCTGGCGGTCGAGGCGGGGGCGGACGGCATCACCGCGCATCTGCGTGAGGATCGCCGGCACATCACCGACGACGATATCGCGCGGCTCGCGACCGGCCTGACCGTGCCGCTCAATCTGGAGATGGCGGCGACCGACGAAATGCTCGCGATCGCGCTGAAGCACCGCCCGCACGCGGCGTGCATCGTCCCCGAAAAGCGCGAGGAACGCACGACCGAGGGCGGGATCGACGCGGCGGGGCAGTTCGAGCGCCTGTCGCCCATCGTCGCGCAGCTGCGCGAGGCGGGGGTGCGCGTCTCTCTGTTCATCGAGCCCGATGCGGCGCAGATCGATGCGGCGATCCGCCTCGGCGCGCCGGTCGTCGAGTTGCACACCGGCCGCTACGCCGAACTGGACGGCGAGGCGCGCACCGCCGAGCTGCGCCGCCTGTCCGACGCCGCGGCGCTGGCGGCGAAGAACGGGATCGAGGTGCATGCGGGCCATGGCCTGACCTTCGACAATGTCGGTCCGATCGCCGCCATCCCGCAGGTGCGCGAACTCAACATCGGCCATTTCCTGATCGGCGAGGCGCTGTTCGTCGGCCTCGACGGCGCCGTGCGGCGGATGCGCGAGGACATGGATGCCGCGCGTGGGTGAGAGCTGCCCCATTCCTCTCCGCGCGCAGCGCGGGGAGGAATGGGGTCATGATCGTCGGCCTCGGCTCCGACCTGTGCAATATCGAGCGGATCCAGCAGTCGCTCGACCGGTTTGGGGATCGCTTCGAAACCCGCGTCTTCACCGATGCCGAGCGCGCGCGGGCCGCGAAGCGGCCGTTTACCAAGGCCGGCACGCTCGCCAAGCGCTTCGCCGCCAAGGAAGCGTTTTCGAAGGCGGTCGGCACGGGCTTCAAGGCGGGCGTGTTCATGAAAGACATCGGCGTCGTCAACGCCCCCTCCGGCGCGCCGACGCTCAGCCTGACCGGCGGTGCAAAGGACAGGCTTGACGCCATGATCCCCGAGGGCCACCTCGCGCATGTACATCTGACCCTGACCGACGATCATCCCTGGGCGCAGGCCTTTGTGATCATCGAGGCGATCCCGGACCCCAGAGCATGAAGGAAGCGGTGTTGGACGGTAACGAGTCCGCTCAGAACGGGACGGTAGCGCCGCCGCCTGCCGAGGCGTCGCCCAAGAAGACGACAGACTGGTGGGGCGAGGTGAAGGGCATCTTCTGGCTCGTCCTGATCGTGCTCGGTTTCCACAGCTTCGTCGCCAAGCCGTTCTATATCCCGAGCGAATCGATGCTGCCGGGCCTGCGTGTCGGCGATCGGCTGGTGGTGTCGAAATTCGCCTATGGCTGGTCGTTCGTCTCGCCGACGATCCCCAACCCGGTCGCGATCTTCAAGGGGCTGGTGCTGCGCCGGCCTGAGGAAAGCTGGAGCGTCGGCTTGCCGTTCATCCACGGCCGCCTGTTCGGCAGCCTGCCAACGCGCGGCGATGTCGTCATCGTGACGCCGCCGGGCACGCAGAACGATTACATCAAGCGCGTCATCGGCCTGCCCGGCGATACGCTGGCGGTGCGTGGCGGCACGGTGATCCTGAACGGCAAGCCGATCACACGCGGGCCGCTCCACTATGTCGACATTCCGGTCGACACCAACAGCCCGTGCAGCGAGACCGATTATTATGGTGCCAAGCGCCCGGCGCCGGGGGGCAAGGGCGAGGTATGCCACCTGCCGATCGTCACCGAAACGCTGCCGAACGGCCGCCATTACGACACGGTCGATCTGGAACCCGACAGCCCCGGCGACAATTATGGCCCGGTGACCATTCCGGCCAACCATGTCTTCCTGATGGGCGACAACCGCGATCGCTCGGCGGACAGCCGTTTCCCGCTGACCCAATTGGGTCTGGGCGGGCCGGTGCCGTATGAGAATCTCGGCGGCCGTGCGGAATTCCTGACCTTCAGCCTCGACGGCGATGCGACACTCAACCCGCTGACCTGGTGGGGATCGCTGCGTTCGGGCCGGGCTGGCCTGTCGCTCCATCCCGCCCAGACCCACTGACGCAAGGACCATCACGATGACGGACGCGCCGCTCACGCGGGAGGCAAGCCCCAATGAGCTGCGCGATCCGTTCGTCCGGCGCGAGCTGAAGCGCGCGACCGTCTGGCTGGGCCTCGCCGGCGCGATCGCGCTGGCGGTGATTCTCGTCCAGCCGCTGCTGATCATCTTCGCCGGCCTCGTGTTCGCGGCGCTGCTCGACGGCGGCGTGCGGCTGCTCGGCAAGGTGCTTCCGATCGGGCGTGGCTGGCGGCTGCTGATCGTCGTGCTGCTGACGATCGCCTTCCTGATCGGCACCTTCTACCTTACCGGCGTGCAGGTCGCCGACCAGTTCGGGCAGCTGCGCTCGACGCTGGAAACGCAGGCGAATCGCGCGGCGAGCTGGCTGAGTTCGCAAGGGCTGATGCCCGGCGCGTCCGACGTCAGCGGCATCGCCAAACAGGCGCTGTCGTCGGTCGGGCGGATCACCTCGTGGGTCGGCACCGCCTTCGGTGCGCTGACGACGATGTTCATGATCATCGTCATCGGCCTGTTCGTCGCGATGGACCCGCGCACCTACCAGCGCGGGCTGGAATGGATGGTGCCGCGCGATCATCGCGCCGAATTCGCGACCGTTCTCGAACGCATGGGCAAGACGCTGCGTCGCCTGCTCGCCGGGCGCCTGCTCGGCATGGTCGCGGAGGGCGTGCTGACCGGCACCGCGCTGGCGATCGGTGGCGTGCCGATGGCGATGATCCTCGGCATCCTGACCGGCCTGCTCGCCTTCATCCCCAATATCGGCGCCTTCATCAGCGGCGCGCTGATGATCGCGGTGGGCTTTTCGGCGGGCACGCATGTCGGCTTCTGGGCGATCGGCACCTATGTGATCGTACAGGGGTTCGACGGCTATGTGCTGCTGCCGATCGTCGCGAAGAAGACCGTCGATCTGCCGCCGGCGCTGACGCTGGGCGCACAGATCATGGCGAGCGCGCTGTTCGGCATTCTGGGGCTGGCGCTGGCCGACCCGATGACCGCGATGGTCAAGACTGCGCTGGAGCGCAGCGCCGAACGCGAATCGGAGCGGGACGACACCGCCGAGGGCTGACGCCAATCAGGACAGCGGCTGCGTCGCCGGCACGGGTAACGTGCCAGCGCCGGTATAGGCCCCGCGCCGCGCCTTCTGGCTGGTGCGGACTTCGCCCGCCAGTCGATCGAACAGCATGAGATAGCGGTCGGCCGAATCGCTGCCCGGCTGCGCGACCGGATCAGGGCGCGGCGCATCGAGCCAGCGGGTCAGCGCCGCGGCGAAGACGGCGGGGTCGTCCGCCGACACCACCGTGCCGAACGCGGGCGAGGACACGATCTCGCGTACCGACGGGCTGCACGCGGTCGACACGACCGGCGTCCCCACCGACAGCGATTCGCGCAAGACCCCCGGCACGCCTTCGTAATCGGAGGGCAGCGCGAGCACGCGGGCTGCCGCCATCGCCGCGATCGGGTCCGCAACATGGCCGGGCAGGTGGACGCGGTTCGCCAGCCCCGCCTCGCGCGCCTGCCGCTCCAGCGCCCCGCGCAACTCGCCTTCGCCCAGGATCACGACCTGCACGTCCTTGGGCATCAGCGGCAGGGCGGCGATCAGCCGGTCCCAGCGCTTCTGCGGCACCAGGCGACCGACGCCCAGCACGACGCGGCCCGGCGGCAGCGGGATCGCCGGCGCAGTCGGATCGACGATCCGCGGTGCGGGCGGGTTGGGGATCACGCTGGTGCGTCGCTGCATGCCGGTGAGGCGCGCGGCCTGCGCCGCGGTGGCGGGCGTCATCGCGACGAGATGGTCGAGGAACCGGCCATGCTGCGCCAGCCACAGCCGATGCGCGGCATCCGCGACGCGGCCATGGTCGCCGCGCGTCACGGCATTGGATAATTTGCCGATGATCGGCGGGCAGTCCGCACCCAGCCGCCAGCGCAACCAGGCCGCGACCAACGTGTAATGGCTGCCACCGCAGAAAATGACATCGGGGTCATGTTTACGGACCCAGTCGGCGATTCGCGCCTGCGTCAGATAGCCGCGATTGCCGAGCGGCACGATCTCCAGCCCGGGTGGAATCTCGGACGCCAAGGGTCCGCTGGCATCGCCGATCGCCAGCGTGACGCGACGTCCGGCGGCCAGCCAGCCGCGCGCAAGGCGCAATTGCGCACGCTCGACGCCGCCACCGGCCAGGTCCTGCGCGTAGGTGAGGATGTGGGTCGCGGCCATGGTTCGTTACGCCTCTTGCCATATTGCTGCCCGAGACGACAGTGAAAGGGAATTCATGTGCAAGTCGGCGCGCTGCCGGCTACATCGCGCCACCTTCATGTTCGGACCACTGGGTGCAGATCGATCATAAAGCAGACGGGTTCCCGGACCAGACCGAACCGTCCTCCTCCTCCGATATCGACGGGCTGCAGCCCCTGAAGACGATTCGCAGCCGCTGGCCGGCGATCATCGGCGGGTTGGTGACGCTCGCCATGCTCGGCGGTCTCGCGCACGAGCTGCTGAGCTCGGGGCTGGACGGTCTCGAGCGGGCGACGCCGCACAGCCCGTGGTTCTATCTCGCATTCCTGGCGCTGTATTTCATCCCGCCGCTTGCGGATTACTGGATCTTCTACCGGCTGTGGCGGATTCCCGCGGCGGGCTTCGTCGCGCTCAACAAGAAGCGCATCTCGAACGACGTCGTCATGGGCTATTCGGGCGAGGCCTATTTCTACGCCTGGGCCCGCCAGCGCGCGCAGCTGGTCGCGGCGCCGTTCGGGGCGGTGAAAGACGTGTCGATCCTGTCGGCGATCGCCGGCAATGCGGTGACGCTGGCGATGATCGCGATCGCACTGCCGGTCGGGCGCAACCTGATCCCGCACGACATGGTCCGCTACGTCTACGGCAGCCTCGCGGTGATCTTCGGCACGTCGCTGCCCTTCCTGATCTTTTCGCGGAAGGTGTTCTCGCTGCCGCGCGCCGACCTGTGGGCGGTGTTCGGGATCCACTGCCTGCGCCTCGTCGGCGGGGCGTTCTTCCTGGCGCTGGCCTGGGCGCTGGCGATGCCCAGCGTGCCGCTCGGCATCTGGGTGTTCCTGTCGGCGGGGCGTATGTTGTTCTCGCGCCTGCCTTTGCTGCCCAACAAGGACCTCCTTTTCGCCAATTTTGCGATCCTGATGATCGGGCAAGATCAGGCCTTGTCGGAGCTGATCGCCTTCACCGCCGCCGCCGTGCTGCTGCTGCATGCGGTGCTTGTGTTGGGGTTCAGCCTTTACCATCTCGCGACCAGGAAACGGGTATGAAGACGCCGGATATGACCAAGCGTGCGATCCTCGCCGTGGCACTGCTGATGGCGGCAACGCCGGCCGGCGCGCAGGTGCTGGGCAGCGATGCCGCGGCGTGCAGCGCCGGCGGCGGGTCGGCGATTCTGGTGCAGGTGACGGGCCTGAAGGACCGCAAGGGCCGCATTAAGCTGGAACTGTATCCGGCGACCGAAGCGGATTTCCTGAAGGACGACGACAATCTCGTCGCCGAGGGCAAGACCTTCCGCCGCGTCTGGGCGAATACGCCGGGCAGCGGCCCGGTCAACGTCTGCATCCGCGTGCCGCGCCCCGGCCGCTATGCGCTGCTCGTCACGCACGACCGCGACGGCAAGAACAAGTTCAACTTCTTTCAGGACGGTGCCGGCTTCGTCGGCACGGGGAAGCTCGGCATGTCGCGGCCAAAGGTGGATCAGGCGATCATCGATGTCGGCGGCGGCACCGTGGAGCGGACCGTCCGCATGCAATATCTGCGCGGCCTGGGCGGGTTCGGCCCGGTCAAGGGCGACTGAGCGATGCGGATCGTCGACGTCAACGAGATCTACTCGCCGACCGGCGGCGGCGTGCGCACCTATATCGATCGCAAGATCGAGGTGCTGGCGTCGATGGGGCATGAGCTGATCGTGCTCGCCCCCGGTCGCGAGGATCGGATCGAGGAACGACCCGGCGGCGGCGCGATCCACTATATCAAGGCGCCGGGCATGCCGTTCGACGCCAATTACGGCCTGTTCTGGGATGCCGAGCCGATCCACCGTCGGCTCGATGCGCTGGACCCCGACGTCGTCGAGAATTGCTCACCGTGGCGCTCGGCCTGGATCGTCGCGCAGTGGAAGGGGCGGGCGATCCGTTCGTTCTTCCTGCACAACGACAATGTCGAAGCCTATCCGAAGCGCTGGCTCAAGACCTTCGCCTCCGCGCCGCGGATCGAGCGGGCGTTTTCGTGGTACGATCGCTATCTGACGCACTGTTTCGACCAGTACGACACGATCGTCACCAACGGCCCGTCGCTGACCAAGCAGCTGGGCGCGCGCGGCGTGCGCGTCGATGCGACGATGCCGCTGGGGATCGAGCGCGCGCATTTCTCGCCCAGCCTGCGCGACGAGGCGCTCCGCGTCGCGCTGCTCCAGCAATGCGGGCTGCCGGCGGACGCACACCTGCTGCTCGGCGTCGGGCGCCACCATCCCGAAAAGCGCTGGCCGACGGTGATCGACGCGGTCCGCCGCGTCGGCACGCAGGCGCCGGTCGGCCTCGTCATCCTGGGCCAGGGCATGGATACCAAGACGCTGGAACGGCACATCGGCGCCAATCCGCACATCCGTCTGTTCCGCCCGGTCTACGACCGCCGCCGCCTCGCGACGATCATGGCGAGCGCGGACGCCTATATCCATGGCTGCGGGACGGAGACGTTCGGGCTGGTGCCCGCCGAGGCGCTGGCAAGCGGCACGCCGCTGATCGTGCCCGATGGCGGCGGCACCGCGGAAATCGCCGAGCCGTTGTTCGCCGAGGTCTATGCCCAGCGCGACGCGCATTCGTGCGCCGACGCGATCCTGCGGATGCTGGCACGCGACCGCGCCGTGGTGCGCCGCGCGGCCGGCGTCGCGGCGGGCAAGGTGCGCACCGACGAGCAGCACGCGGCGGAGCTGGTCGCGCATTACGCCGATGTGATCGCGCGTAAGGACGGGATGCGGCGCAGCGCCTGAGGCTTCTCCCCCGTCACCCCGGACTTGTTCCGGGGTCCACTCCGCGGCGAGGGGGACGGTTTGAGCCTCTTGTCGCCCCCTTGCGGCCCGGTGGACCCCGGACCAAGTCCGGGGTGACGGGGTGGGTGGTGGAGGGCTGTCGAACGACTCGCGTCGACCGCGGACGTATGCCTTGCATGCTGGATCAGTCCGACGTGATCGCCAAGGGCGCTGGCTCGCGTTTGGCGCCTGAGCAGGCGATCTTCTCTCACCGTCACCCCGGACTTGGTCCGGGGTCCACTCTGCGGCGAGGGGGGCGGTTCGAGCCTCTTGCCACCCCCTTGTGGCTCGGTGGACCCCGGAACACGTCCGGGGTGACGGGGTGGGTGGGGTTAGCCTAGCAATTCCGCATAAGCGGCTGGCTTGTGTCCCCCGAATGCCGCGAAGGTCGTCGTGATGCTGCGCATCAGCGCCGGTACGGTGGTGTCGCCCGGATGTACCGCGATGCGCACATTCCTGGTCGGCTGCAGCACATGCCGCAGCGCGCCCGCGGCGAACAGCGAACTCAACTGCCGCGGCCGGCTTCGGCTGGCCCAGGTGATGACCGGCCCGCGGGCGACGACCTCGCCGCCGGGCTGCCACACCCGCGCATGATCCTCCGCCAACGCGAAGCCGGCGTCCTTCAGCGCCGCGCGCGCGCCCTGCGAATACAGCCAGGCCGGCGCGATGAAGCCGGTGGCGGCGCGGCCGGTGATGTCCTCGACCAACGCCTTGCCGCGGCGCATGCGGATCAGCGCCTCGGCATGGCTGAGGCCCAGAAACTCCCCTTCGCCCGCGGTCATGTGCTTGGCCTTCAGCGAGGCGGCGGCGCCGGTGTGGGCGCTGTCGTCGCGGTGCGTCCAGCCGTGGACGAACATCTCGATGCCCTCGTCCGCCCAGCCACGCAGGCGCGTCGCGAAGGCCGGCGTGATCGGCGCGCTCGACCAATGGTCCGGCACCACCAGCATCGCGAGGCGGCGGCCGACATGGGGGGCGAGATGGTCGAGCAGGCGGTCGACCTCACCCTCGAAGCGGGGCGAGACGTCGTGGATCGAGGCGAACAGGCGTTTCATCGCAGCCGTTTATAGACGCTGATCGTCTCGTTGCCCATCGGCAGTGCGGCGGCGAGGGCGTAGTCGGCGGCCATCGCCGCCATCACCGCCGCGCGCGCTTCGGGCCGTTCGCCGCCATAGGGCGGGCGCATGACGACGACGGCGGGACGAGCGGCGAGGATGCGGCGGATTTCGGTATCTTGGTCGATCCCGATCGCGCCAGCCTCGCGGCGCCGGTTGAGGTGGCTGCCGAACACGTAGCGCGACAGCATGCAGCGCCCCGTCGCGGCATAAAGCATAGGATTGCCCGAATAGACATACAGACAACCGGCCCCACGCCCCACCGCTGCCGTGAGTTGGGCGAATTGTCGTGGCTGGCCGCGCCCGTCACGCTGGACGGCCACGACGATCTGCCCGGCGAGCGCAGCGGTCAGCAGCAGGGCGGGTGTGCGCCAGCGCTGCCAGTCGTCGCGCCCCAGCAGGCCCGCCGCAGCGGCGCAGGCGGGCAGCAGAACGGGCAGGCTGTAATGGTCGAACCACGGCCGGAACACGATCACGCCTGCGATCGATGCAGCGAGCCAGAGTGCGACGAAGCGGCGCGCGCGCGTCATCGCGCTCCGGTGCAGCGCCAGACTGGCGATCGCGACGATCGGCGAGATGACGAGGACGATCTGGCCGAGGTTGCCGGCGAGTTCGCCGAGCGGATCGGGGTTGCGGTGGAAGATCGACAGGAAATTGGCGAAGACGAAGGCGTCCCATTGGCCGATCGCCGCATAAGCGACGGCGGCGAGCGCGGTGGGCAGCATCGCTAGGGCAACCAAAGCGAGACCGTATCCGATGAGGCCGCCGGGGCTTTTGCGCGCGCGCCAGTCGTCGGCGAGCAGCCACAGGCCGAGGAACAGCCCCTCGAACACGACCGAATATTTGATCTGCAGCGCAACGCCGACCAGCGCCATCGCCGCGAGACCGGCGCGCCGCGTGCCGCGCAGTGCGAGCAGCGCGGCGCCGACCATCAGCAGATTGTAGAAGACCGGCGATTGCCCGCCCTGCCCGCCGAGCAGGTCGAACCACAGGATATAAGCGAGCGCGCCCGCGGTGGCGCCGGCGGCGAATCCGGCGCGGGTCGCAAGGCGCGCGACCAGCGCCGCGGTCGCGACCAGGCTGGCGAGCGCCATCGCCTGATACGCCCAGATGCCGGCGGGAAAGCCGAGGCCGGCGGGGAGGGCGTAGAGGAGGAACAGGCCGACGGGCTTTCGGTCCCATACATCCACGAACGGCAGCAGGCCGTGCCACAGCGCGGTGCCGGTGAAATAATAGAATTCCTCGTCGACATGGACGACCGGATTGCCGAACGTCAGCGCCCGTGCCGCGATGGCGACGAGGATCAGCAGGGGCAGCCGCAAACGAGGGTTGGTGAACAGTGGCATGGGCCGCCCCGTTATCATTCCTCCCCCGCCAGGGGGAGGTGGCGCCGCGATAGCGGTGACGGAGGGGGGAGGACGCGGTGGGCGTCGTGTTGGTGGAAACGCCCCCTCCACCACGGCCTTCGGCCGCAGTCCCCCTCCCCCGCTGAAGCGAGGGAGGACTTAGACGCGCTTCGCCGTCACGAAATAGTCGAGGGCGGTCGAATCGCTCAAGGTGAAGCCGGTTGCGGGCGAGAAGCTCAGCCCCGTCACGTCCGTCACCGTCAGGCCGGCGCGGGTCAGCAGGTCGGTGAGCTCTTCGGGGGTCAGGAACTTGTCCCAATCGTGCGTGCCGCGCGGGATGCGGCCGGTGCCTTCCGCCAGCGTGATGAGCGCGAGGCGGGAGAGCGGGGTGCGGTTGGGGGTCGAGAGGATCAGCAGGCCGTCGTCGTTCAGGGCTTCGGCGAGGCCGCGGACGAAGCCGGCGGGGTCGCTGACATGCTCGATGACCTCGAGGCTGGTGACGAGGTCGAAGCGGCCGGACATGCGTTCGATGCCGGTCGCGCGATAATCGATGGCGAGGCCGCTCTGCGCCGCATGCGCTTCTGCCACCGCGATATTTTCCGCCGCCGCATCGATGCCGGTGACGGCCGCGCCGAGCCGTGCGAGCGGTTCGGCGAGCAGTCCTGCGCCGCAGCCGACGTCGAGCGCCGACTTGCCCGCGAGCGGCGTGAAGCTGGTGTCGTCACCGTCCCAATGCAGGTCGATCGCGGCCCTGATGTAGCGCAGCCGCACCGGGTTGAGCTTGTGGAGCATCGCCGACGAGCCTTTGGGGTCCCACCAGTCCTTCGCCATGCGTCCGAAATGCTCGGCCTCGCGGGGGTCGATGGTGGTGGCGCCGGTAACGCCGCCGGAGGGATCGATCGTGCTGCTTGCGCTTGCCATGGCCGCTACCTATCAGGGCGCACCCTTTCACCCAAGGAGTTTGGCGAGACGCGATGGCACGTATCGTGATGAAGTTCGGCGGCACGTCGATGGCCGGGATCGAGCGCATCCGGAGCGTTGCGGCGCGCGTCAAACGCGAGGTGGAGGCGGGCAACGAGGTTGCGGTCGTCGTGTCGGCGATGGCGGGCGAGACGGACCGGCTGGTCGGCTTCTGCCGCGAAGCCTCGTCGCTGTACGACCCACGCGAATATGACGTCGTCGTCGCCGCGGGCGAACAGATCACCAGCGGCCTGCTGGCGATCGCCTTGCAGGCGGCAGGCGTGCAGGCGCGCAGCTGGCTCGGCTGGCAGCTGCCGATCCATACCGACGATGCGCACGCCAAGGCGCGGATCGGCACGATCGAGACGGACGCGCTGCTCGCCAGCATGGCGGCGGGCGAGGTGGCGGTGATCCCCGGCTTTCAGGGCCGGTCTGAGGATGGCCGGGTCACGACGCTGGGGCGCGGTGGGTCGGATACGTCGGCGGTCGCGGTCGCGGCGGCGGTGAAGGCGGACCGCTGCGACATCTACACCGACGTCGATGGCGTCTACACCACCGATCCGCGCATCGTGCCGCGCGCGCGGAAACTCGCCAAGGTGACGTACGAAGAGATGCTGGAACTCGCCAGCGTCGGCGCGAAGGTGTTGCAGACCCGATCGGTCGGCCTCGCGATGAAGGAACAGGTCCGCGTCCAGGTGCTCTCGTCCTTCACGGGCGAGGACGCGCCGATGGCGGATACATTGCCCGGCACGATGATCGTCGGCGAAGAGGAGATTGACGACGTGGAACGCCAGCTGATCACCGGCATCGCGCACGACAAGAACGAAGCGAAGATCACGCTGACATCCGTCCCCGACAAGCCGGGCGCGGTGGCCGCGATCTTCGAGCCCCTGGCGGCGGCGAACATCAACGTCGACATGATCATCCAGAATATCGCGCACAACCACGGTTCGACCGACGTCACCTTCACCGTGCCGTCCGCGGACCTCGCGCGTAGCCTCGAGGCGCTGAACCAGGGGCGCGAGGCGATCGGCTTCGGCGAGCTGGTCCATGACACGCGCGTCGCCAAGATTTCGGTCGTCGGCGTCGGCATGCGCAGCCATGCGGGTGTCGCGAGCACGATGTTCACGACGCTCGGCGCGCGCGGGATCAACATCCAGGCGATCTCGACCAGCGAGATCAAGGTCTCGGTCCTGATCCACGAGGATGAAACCGAGCTGGCGGTGCGCGTGCTGCATACGGCCTATGGCCTCGACGCAGAGGCGGCGGCGTGAGCGTCGGCGAAGAGCGCCTGACGCGCCGCATGGCGCGCGGCGCCGCGTTCCTCGGCAGCGAGGTCGCCATCATGGCGGGCGCCATGTCGTGGGTCAGCGAGCGCAACCTCGTCGCCGCCATGTCGAACGCCGGCGGGTTCGGCGTGATCGCGTGCGGAGCGATGACGCCCGAACTGCTTGATGCCGAGATCGCGGGCACGAAGGCGCTGACGGACAAGCCGTTCGGCGTGAACCTCATCACGATGCACCCGGCGCTCTTCGACCTGATCGCGGTCTGCGCCAAGCACAAGGTCGGCCATGTCGTGCTCGCCGGGGGCCTGCCGCCCAAGGGGTCGCTGGAAGCGATCAAGGAGAGCGGCGCCAAGGTCATCTGCTTCGCGCCGACGCTGGCGCTCGCCAAGAAGCTGATCCGGTCGGGCGTCGATGCGCTGGTGATCGAGGGCATGGAGGCGGGCGGCCATATCGGCCCCGTCTCGACCAGCGTGCTCGCGCAGGAAATGCTGCCCGAGATCGCCGAATCGGTGCCCGTGTTCGTCGCTGGCGGCATCGGTCGTGGCGAGGCGATCGCGGGCTATCTCGACATGGGGGCCGCGGGCGTGCAGCTCGGCACGCGCTTCGTCTGCGCAACCGAATCGATCGCGCATCCCAATTTCAAGAAGGCGTTCATTCGCGCCAGCGCCCGCGACGCGGTGGCGAGCGTGCAGATCGACCCGCGCCTGCCGGTGATCCCGGTGCGCGCGCTGAAGAACGCCGGCGGCGAATTGTTCACCGCCAAGCAGCGCGAAGTGGCGCAGAGCCTGGACGAAGGCAGCGTCGCGATGGCCGAGGCGCAGTTGCAGATCGAACATTATTGGGCCGGTGCGCTGCGCCGCGCGGTGATCGACGGCGATGTCGAGCACGGCAGCGTCATGGCCGGCCAGTCGGTCGGCATGGTGACCAAGGAAGAGCCGATCGCGGACATCATCGCCAGCCTGATGACGGAAGCGGCCACGGCGCTGGACAAGCGGGCGGCGTGATTGGGGCCATGCAATAGGCCTAACCCCTCCGTCGCCCCGGACTCGTTCCGGGGTCCACTCTGCGGCGAGGGGGATGGCGTTGAGCCTCCTGCCTTCCCCGTGTGGCCCGGTGGACCCCGGAACCAGTCCGGGGTGACGGAGGAGAGACGAGGTGCCTCTCCAGTGCGCACCACGCCCCATCCCAACCCGACCGCGGCTCACCGCACCGCTAACGCTTCGTTAACCATCCGACCGCAGAGTCGCCCTCACACGCCGGGGGGCGAAAGGGACGCCGGGACGATGCGCCGTTCGATTGCCATTTCCATGACCGTGCTGGCGCTGCTCGCTGGCTGTGCGACGCGCCGGGTGCAGCCGCCGCCCGTGGTGGCGACGCTGCCCAAGCCCGCCCCCGCGCCGCTGACGATGCCGAAGGGCGCCTATGTCGGCATGCCGATCCCCGCACTGATGGCCGATGGCCGCTATGCGACGCCGAATCGCAACCTCAGCGCCGACGGCGCGGTCTGGCACCTGCGCGCCGCATTGAACGTCGCGGCGCTCGCCTGCCGTGGCCCCGAATCGGTGCAGGTCGTGGCGGACTACAACACGCTGCTCACGGCGCAGAAGGCGATGCTCGCCTCCGCGCAGACGCGGCTCGCGGGCGAGTTCAAGGCGGGCGGCGGCGACTGGCAGGACCGCTATGACGACGCGATGACGCGGCTCTACAATTTCTTCAGCCAGGTGCCGGCGCATGAGGCCTTCTGCAATGCCGCCGCCGCGACGCTGACCGACGTGCAGAGCGTCGCACCCGCAGACCTGCCCGCCTTCGCCGCCGGCCGACTCGCCGTGCTCGAAAAGCCGTTCACCGATTTCTACGCGGCCTATGACGCGTGGCGCGCGCAACAGGCCGCGGCGACGCGGATGGCGAGCGTGACGCCGTTCACCCCGCGCCCGCTGGTCGTGCAGGCGGTGCCGGCCGCGACGCCGGCGGCGCATCCGCGCCTCAAACTGGACCCCAGTGCCTTCGCCGATGCCGGCACCGTCACGCAATAAGGCGGTGCGCAGGCGCGGCTAAGGGTTTCCCCTAGGGCCGGGTTGGGTTAACGCCCCCTCGCAATGGACGAGGGATGCATCGACCAGCCCGCGGGCGGACGGTTCGAGGGGCGCGAGCACCTGTTCCCGCTGCGCGTCTATTTCGAAGACACCGATCTGTCGGGCGTCGTCTACCACGCCAATTACCTGCGCTACATGGAGCGCGCCCGCTCCGACATGCTGCGCGTCGCCGGGATCGACCAGCGGGCCGTTCATGAGGCGGGCGAGGGCGCCTATGCGATCGTCGACCTCGCCATCCGCTATCGCGCGCCCGCCAGGCTGGACGACGCGCTGATCGTCGCCAGTCGCGTGATCCGCGCAAGCCCGGCGAGCGTGGTCATTCATCAAACAGTCAGGCGCGGTTCGCTTGTGCTGACCGAGGCCGAGGTCACGGCGGCGCTCGTCGCGCCATCGGGACGGCCGAAGCGTCAACCGGCCGACTGGCTCGCCATCTACCAACGCCTGATCTGGCAGGGGACCAATTCATGAATCCGGTGTTCAACATGGATGCGGCGACGCTGTCGCCCGTCGCACTGTTCCTGCAGGCGGATATCGTCGTGAAGGTCGTGATGCTCGGCCTGCTCGGCGCCAGCATCTGGACCTGGGCGCTGATCATCGCCTTCTGGCGGCGGCTGGGCCGGATCCGCAAGGGCATGGCCGGCTTCGAACGCGATTTCTGGAAGGCGGAGGATATCGACGCCTTCTACAAGGCGGAAAGCGACAAGGACCTGCCCTCGGCGCGCGTCTTCGTCGCGGGCGTGAAGGAATGGCGCCGCTCCACCGCGGGCGGCACGATCGACAAGAACGGCACGCGCGAACGCCTCGCCACCGCGATGGGCGCGGCGGCCGCGGGCGAGATCGACCGGATCGGCGACCGGCTGAACATCCTTGCGACGATCGGATCGGTCGCGCCCTTCGTCGGGCTGTTCGGTACGGTGTGGGGCATCATGCGCAGCTTCACCGGCATCGCCCAGGCGCAGAACTCGTCGCTCGCCGTCGTCGCGCCGGGCATTGCCGAGGCGCTGTTCGCCACCGCGATCGGCCTGTTCGCAGCGATTCCGGCGGTGATCGCCTACAATCGCTTCAGCCACGGCGTGAACCGGATCGAGGCGGCACTGAACCGCTTCGCCGACGGCTTCCACACCACGCTGTCGCGCCAGCTGGACGGCTCGCGGTGAGGGGCGTGGCGATCAAGTCCTCCCCCGCTGAAGCGAGGGAGGAATAAACGATGGCGATGAACCTCCCCTCGCAGCGCGGGCGCGGCCGGCGCGCACCGATGGCGGACATCAACGTCACGCCGCTCGTCGACGTGATGTTGGTGCTGCTCATCATCTTCATGGTGACAGCGCCGCTGCTGACCGCAGGCGTGCCGGTGAACCTACCCGACAGCCGCGCCAAGGCGTTGGATCAGGACCAGAAGCCGGTGCAGCTGTCGCTCGATGCGCAGGGCAAGCTGTACATCGATGACGAGGAAGTAAGCGCCGCCGCGCTGCCGCAGCGGCTGGAGCAGATCGCCGCGGTGCAGGCGGGCGGCCAGCCGCCGCAGGTGTTCCTGCGCGCCGATCGCGCGCTCGATTACGGGCAGGTGATGCGCGTGATGGGCGAGCTGAACCGCGCCGGGCTCAACCGCGTGTCGCTGCTGACGGTGGAAGGCGGCGAGCAGAACTAATGGATCGCGTCGAGAAGGTCGGACTGGGGATCGCGGTTGCGGGGCACATCGTGCTCTTCGGCCTGCTGTCGATCGGCTTTCTCGCCACGCCCAATCCGGAGAAATTGCAGCAGACGCCGATGGAGGTCAGCCTCGTCAAGGATGTCGGGCTGGAAGCGACCGCGCCGCAATCTGTGACGCCGCCCGCGCAATCGGTCGCGCCCGATGCCGGCGAGCCGGAGGATGCCGCCGCGCCTGCCGAGCCCGAACCCGCCGCAGAACCGGAACCCGCGCCGCCCGAACCCAAGCCGGCGCCGCCGCAGCCCAAGCCCGAACCGAAACCGGCGCCCAAGCCTGCCCCCAAGGCGGAGCCGAAGCCGGCTAAACCCGAACCCAAGCCGCAGCCCAAACCGAAACCCGCGCCGGTGAAGGCCGCGCCGAAGCCCCGGCCCGTCGCCGAGGCGGCGCCCAAGCCGGCCGCGAAGCCCGCGCCCGCCAAGGCCGCGGCGAAACCCGCCGCCGAACCGGCGAAGACGGGCAAGGGCAAATCGGCGAGCGCCGCCAAATCGTCCGCCGCGAAGGGCAGCGGTAGCAGCGAAACCGCCAAGGCAGCGCGCCCGCGCGGCTCGCGCCTGGGTGACAACTTCCTCGCCGGGCTGACCAGCGAGAAGTCGATCAGCACTTCCACCGCGCCGCGCGCCGCCAAGATCGACGCGCGGGCGCTTGCCGGGATCATCGACGCGATCGAACGCCAGATCCGACCGTGCGCGATGCGACAGGTCAATCCGGGGCCGGGTGCCAACGAAATCCTGACGGTGCTCGACCTGCGGCTCAACGAGGATGGCTCGCTCGCGGCGACGCCGAAGATGGTACGCCAGTCGGGCATCACCGACGAGAACGAGCGGTACAAGCAGCGCGTGATCGATCTGGGGATCGCCGCGTTCAAGGGCTGTTCGCCACTCAAACTGCCACCCGAATATTATTCGACGCCGTCGGGCGGATGGAACGCGATCCGCTTCAACTGGAAATTGCAGTGACGGCACCGGCCCCACTCACTCCGTCACCCCGGACTTGGTCCGGGGTCCACTCTGCGGCTTGGGGAGTGGCAAGCGGCTACAGCGTTGCCCATGCAGCTTGGTGGACCCCGGACCAAGTCCGGGGTGACGGAGTGGAAGCGGAACCGATAGCGTGCGAATCGAATGTGAGAGGATGGTCATGATCCGGTCGTTGCTGGTCGCGCTGAGCGTTACCGTTGCCCTGCCTGCGCTAGCCCTGCCTGCCTTCGCGCAGCAGGCGCCCGCCCCGGCGCAGTCCGCCACCGCCGCACCGGCGCCGCAGGATCAGGCCGCGCCTGCCGGGCAGACGCCCGCACCGCTGGAAGTGTCGGTCACGGGCGGCGTCTCCGCGCCGATGCCGATCGCGATCCCGGCCATGCCGACCGCCGAGGTGGTCGATACGCCCGCGGGCCGCACCGACGCACTCGGCCGGCAGATGGCGGACATCATCGCCAACGACCTGCGCAATTCCGGCCTGTTCACCCCGCTCGGCGCCAACCAGCTACGCCCCGTCGGTTTTCAGGAGGTGAATGCGCCGGCCTTCGATTACTGGGGCGGCACGGGCGCGCAGGCGCTGGTGCAGGGCTTCGTCCGCGCCAATGGCGACGGCAATCTGACCATCGGCTGCTATCTGTACGACGTCTTTTCGAAGATCGAGCTGAAGCGCACCGGCTTCGTCGTCGCGCCGTCCGACTGGCGGCGTGCCGGGCACAAATGCGCCGACATGGTCTATGCGCGCCTGACCGGCGAAGGCCCCTATTTCGACAGCCGCGTCGTCTATGTCAGCGAGACGGGCCCCAAGGCCAAGCGCATCAAGCGCCTCGCGATCATGGACCAGGACGGTGCCAACCACCGCTTCCTGACCAACGGCCAGTCGATCGTCCTGACGCCGCGCTTCGCGCCGAACCAGCAGTCTATCGTCTTCATGAGCTATGAAAACGACAAGCCGGCGATCTACGTCTACGATCTCGGCTCGGGTCGCCCGCGCCGCGTGGTGCAGAACGTCAGCCTCACCTTCGCGCCGCGTTTCTCGCCAGATGGCCGCTGGATCCTGTTCTCGATGGCGCAGAACGGCAACACGGACATCTACCGCGTTTCGGCGCAGGGCGGCACGCCGCAGCGGCTGACCACCTCGCCCGGCATCGACACCGGCGGCAGCTACTCGCCCGACGGCTCTAGAATTGTGTTCGAGAGCGACCGGTCGGGCGGGCAGCAAATCTATGTCATGAACGCCGACGGATCGGGGCAGCAGCGGATCAGCTTCGGCGGCGGGCGCTATGCCACGCCGGTGTGGAGCCCGCGCGGCGACCTGATCGCCTTCACCAAGCTGGGCGGCAATTTCCGCATCGGCATCATGTCCCCGACGGGCAGCGGCGAAAAGATCCTGACCGACGGCTGGCAGGACGAAGGGCCCAGCTGGTCCCCCAATGGCCGCGTCATCACCTTCTACCGCTCGACGCCAGGCAGTTCGGGCAAGGCGGATCTGTGGATGGTCGACCTGACCGGTCAGGTCGAGCGCAAGATCCCGACGCCGCTCGACGGCTCGGATCCGGCCTGGGGACCTTTGCGGCCCTGACGCGTTTTCGGCAGGGGTGTTTCGGGGGCGAAACGATCACCAACGGAGTCACAACGATGACCAAATTGACCAACATCCTGTTGACCGGCGCGGCGCTGGCGTCGCTCGCCGCCTGTGCGCACAAGCCCAAGCAGCTGCCGCCGCCCCCGGTCGACAACACCGCCGGCCTCAACACGGCGCCGCCGGCGAACACCGGACCGGTCGATGGCGCGATCGTGCCCGGCTCTGACGCCGACTTCCGCCGCTCGGTGACGTCGAACACGGTTCTGTTCGGCACCGACCAGAGCGACATCGACGCCGACGCGCGTGCGATCCTCGACAGCCAGGCGGCGTGGATGCAGCGCTACCCGAACGTCCGCGCGACGATCGAGGGCCATTGCGACGAACGCGGCACGCGCGAATACAATCTGGCACTGGGCGATCGCCGCGCCAATGCGGCCAAGAATTATCTGGTCGCCAAGGGCATCGATCCGTCGCGCCTGACCACGATCAGCTACGGCAAGGAACGCCCCGTCGCGCTGGGATCGGACGAGGCGGCCTGGGCGCAGAACCGCCGTGCGGTGACGGTCGTCCTGAACTGACGACCCGAGGGGCGCCCCCTCCCAGGCCCGATGGGCCGCTGACGATCCGATCCCTCCCGTCGCCCCGGGCTTGACCCGGGGGCCTGCTTCTTCCGCCGACCGCATCGAAGAAGCGGGACCCCGGCTCTTCGGCCGGGGTGACGGGATGGGTCAAAGCGAATCCCCTTGCATCCCCTAAAATCCGATATAAATGTGATATCACATTAATTGGAGGACAGGGTGGTGCAACAGGGGAGTCTCACGCGGTCGCAGGAACGGCGTGCCGCCACAGCGAGCGGTTATACGATGCTGGCGCTGGCGGCGCTGCTGGTCGTGATCGCGGTGTTCGTCATCGTCGAACTCGCATCCGACGCGATGCCGCCGATCCTTGCGATCGTGCCGCTGCTATGCGCGATCGGCACCGTGTTCATCGCGGCCGGTTTCTACATGTTGCAGCCCAATCAGGCGGGCGCGATCACCTTGTTCGGCAGCTATGCCGGCACCGATCGCGAATCGGGTCTGCGCTGGGTGCTGCCCTGGCTGATGCGCCGGAAAGTGTCGGTGCGTGCCAACAACGTCATTTCGGACCGGATCAAGGTCAACGATCTGCGTGGCAACCCGATCGAGATGGCGGCGCAGGTCGTGTGGCGCGTCACCGACACCGCGCAGGCGCTGTTCGACGTCGACGATTACAAGGCGTTCGTGAACGTCCAGATCGAGGCGGCGGTGCGCACGATCGGCTCGCGCTACCCCTATGACGATTACGAGCATCAGGAGATCACGTTGCGCGGCAACCACGATCAGGTGGGGGCGGAACTCCGCGCCGAACTGATCGCACGACTCGCGGTGGCGGGGATCACCGTCGACGAATGCGGCTTCACGCATCTTGCCTATGCGCAGGAGATTGCAGGGGCGATGCTGCGCCGGCAACAGGCGCAGGCCGTGGTCGCGGCGCGCACCACGCTGGTCGAAGGTGCGGTCGGCATGGTCGAACTGGCGCTCGACCAACTGTCGGCGAAGAACGTCGTCGAGCTGGACGACGAGCGGCGTGCGGCCATGGTGTCGAACCTGATGGTCGTGCTGTGCGGCGAGCGCGACACACAGCCCGTCGTCAACGCGGGTTCGCTCTACCAGTAAGCGTATCGATCGATGGCTTCTCCCCCCAAAAAGGCGTTTCCCCTTCGCGTCGATCCCGCGCTGTATGCGGCGATCGAGCGGAGCGCGGCGGGCGACCTGCGCAGCGTCAATGCGCAGGTCGAGTGCCTGCTGCGCGAGGCGCTCGCCCGGCGGGGGGTGAAGCTGGAGGCGCCGGTCGCGGCAAAGCGCGGCCGCCCGCCTAAGCAGCAGGAGGACGATGATGCAGGAGCGTGACGATGGCGCGTGGTTCGCGCCCAAGCGGTTCGGCTATGGCGCGGGCCTGCCGATTGCGTGGCAGGGATGGGCGGTGCTGGTGGCCTATCTGGCGGTGGTGATCGGGGTGAAGCATTGGCAGCCACGTGGGGGATGGCTCGTAGTGCTGACCGCTACGCTGGTCCTGGTGTGGATCGCCGCCGTCAAAACGCGCGGCGGCTGGCACTGGCGATGGCGAGGCGCGCGGTAAGCTCGCCCGACAGGCTGCGTCACTCCGGAACAAGTCCGGGGTGACGGGAGACGTGAAGCACGAGCGACACGCCTCACGAGCAGATCACCCCAGCGCTTGATCCAGCAGCTTCGCCAGCCGCAGCCCGCCGCGCTCCACTTCCAGCCGCGCGACCGGGACCAGCTTTTCGATCGTCGCTTCGTCCAGCGTCACCTTGGCGGGGGAGGGCGCACACGGATCGCCCTTTAGCGCGCTTGCGTAAACGACGTCATGCGCGACCTGATACGATTCGCGGCTCCAGTCGACGACATTGCCCGCGGCGATGCGGCGCTTTTCGGCGGCGGGGTAGCGGCGCACGAGGCTCGGCCCGGTCGTGATCGCGCGTTCGGCGAGCGTGCCGTCCCAGATCGAATGCAGGTTGAACCGCTTGGGGCTGTAGCTGCCGTAGGCGGCGGCGACGTCATTGCCGCCCTTGTCGTTCTTTTCGCCCGCGTGCAGCGGCTGGTGCAGGTCGCCGACGAAGTGGATCAGGAACACGAGCGCCTGCGCCCGCTCCTTCACCGGCAGGCGCTTGTTTTTCAGGATCGCGACGTCGCGCGTGATCTGCGCGGACACGCAATTGCCGTCCTTGCACGCCTCTTCCAGCGTAAAGGGCTGGCAGATGTTCACGTCCTGAAAGTGCCAGGTATAGGCATAGCCGAAGCGCGATTTGCCGTCGGGTCCTTTCAGCGGTTTGACGCAATCGGCCCAGGTGCTCGCGCCCTCGATCGTCGTCGCGGGGCATTCGGGCGTGTCGAGCTTGGGCGTCTCGGCGAGCAGCCGGTCGATGGCGCGGCGCGTCTGCGGCGTGACATTGGCATAGGCGATCTTCGCGACCGTCTCATGCCCGAACTCCCAATAGGCCTGGGCAGGCGCGGCAAGGACGAGCGCGGGCAGCGCGGCAAGGGCAAAGCGGACGAGTGTCATGACCTTGGTATTAGCGTCGGAATGTGACGGGCAGAAGCGGCTTTGCGTCAGTGGGCTGTGGGCATCGGCGGGCAGGGGCCGTTTTCGTGCAGAATGCGCGCGGCGTTCTGCGCCATCGTATTGAGCCCGGCGGCGCGGCGATAGCCTTCGACCTTCGCGGCATCTTCCAAGGGGAAGGGCTGCCAGCTGCCCGTCTCGCAGCTCATCTGCGTCCCGTAGCGCTGCGTCCCGACCATCTGGAGCATGACGCGATCGTAGAGCAGCGCGTGATTCCGGGGCGACACCTGCCCGCGCGCGGCAAGCGGCTCCATCAGCCGCAGCATCTTGAGCTGGAAGACGGGATCGTCGTCGGCATGCTGTACCAGCAGCCAAGCGCTCGACGATGCCTGCGCTCCGACCATGGCGATCGTCGGCCAGCCATGTTTGGCGACCACCGTCTTCATCCATGCGGTATTGGCATGATCGCGCGCGGCGATCGCCGACCAGGTGAGGCCGCGGACGATTCCCGCCTCCATCGGATCGAGCGGCGGTGCGCCCTTCGTCGGACCCTGATTCCACGCCAGCGACGTGCGCAGGACCTGATCGGTGATCGGCCGGGCGATCAGCTGTGCGGTCAGGATGTCGCCCGCCTCGTCCCCGACCGCCTGCGCCAGCGCGGCCGACCAGACGAGCGTGACGGCGACGCGCCGGGCGCTTGCCAGCTTCGTCTGAAACAGCGACCAATCGTCGCCCATGTCGCCTTGTGGGAAGGCCCGGCCCACCGCGCCGCAGGGCGCATCCCCGTAAGCGGTAGGGCGAATCTTGGGATCGGCGATGCCGAGCGCGATCAGTTCGGCGCGGGTCTGTGCGGCACTGTTCTGCCGGCACTGCTTCAGCCAGGCGTCCAGTACGTGCCATTCGGCCTTCTGTGCAGGCGTCGCGTCATCGAAGGCACCGCGCAGCCAGCCATAGTCACCCGGCCGGAACGTCCCGCCGGTGATATAGGGGGTCAGCGTCGCGGGCGGGGGCGGCGCCTCGGCGGTGGCGAGCAGTGCGGCGGCGAGCAGGGCGAGGCGACGGATCATGACGCCATGCTCGGCGCGGATCATGGCCGGATCGTGACGATCACTCGTCGCCGTAGATCGCGACCTCGCGAGCACCAGCCGCGGTGGCGCGGGCGCGGTACATGCCGGGGGTGGTGAGGCTCCACAGCGCATCGCCTGCAGGCGTCGTGACGATGACGCCACCGGTGCCGCCGAGCGCGCGCACCTCTGCCATCACGGCGTCCGCGGCCGCTTGCGCTGTGTCCTCGGCAAGCCGGATGCGCGCCGCGATCTCATGGCCCACGCCGACGCGGATGAAGAATTCGCCCGAACCGGTACACGATACCGCGCAGGCACGATCGTCGGCGAAGGTGCCCGCGCCGATCAGCGGCGAATCGCCGATCCGGCCCCAGCGCTTGCCCGTCACGCCACCGGTCGAGGTGGCGGCGGCGACATGGCCCGCCACATCGCGCGCGACCGCGCCGACGGTGCCGTATTTCATGTCGACGTCGAAGGCGTCGGCGTTGCGCGACAGCATCTCGTCGAGCTGGCGGCGGCGCTCGGGCGTCTCGAACCAGCCTTCGGGTGCGACCTCCAGGCCCTGATCGCGGGCGAACTGCTCGGCGCCGGTGCCGCTCAGCAGGACATGGGGGCTTGCCGCCATTACCCGACGCGCGAGCGCGACGGGGGAGCGCGTCTGCGTGATCCCCGCGACGGCGCCGGCCGCCCGCGTGGCGCCGTCCATGATCGCCGCATCCAGTTCGATCCCGCCATCGCGGGTGAAGGCGGCGCCGCGGCCGGCGTTGAAGTGCGGATCGTCTTCCAGCACCTGGACGGCGGCTTCCACTGCATCGAGCGCGCTGCCGCCGTCCGACAGGATCGCCCCGCCGGCGTCGAGCGCGCGCGACAGGCCCGCGCGGGCGCCCGCGTCCTGTTCGGGCGTCAGGCGGTGGCGCTCGATCGATCCGGCGCCGCCGTGCAGGACAAGGGACCAGCTCATGATGCTACCTTCTGTGACGACAGGGGACGCAGCCCGATCAGCGGGCGCAGGATCGCGATGCGGCGGCCGATCGCGTAAAAGGCCCAGCAGCCGGCGATCGTCGCGGCGATCAGCACTGCAAATTCGGCACCGCCGGCCAGTCGAGCGGGGATCAGCCAATAGGCGACGAGGACGATGATCGTCTGGTGGACGAGGTAGACGGGGAAGACCGCTTCGGTCAGCATGGCGCGTGCCGGCGCGTCACGATTCCAGTGCCGCTCGGCCATGCCGATCAGCGCGAGCGTCGCGCCCCATTGCTGCAGCGCATGTGCGGCCCCGTAGGTGGGATACAGCCAGCGCGGCGCGTCGCCGCCGACCAGCTCCACCGCTAGAATGAAGCCATAGCCCAGGATCGCCATCGCCAGCCCCGCCCAGCGCCAGCGCACGCACGCCGCCAGCACCGGCGCCGATCCCGCCAGCGCGAAGCCGAACAGGAAGGCGGGCAGGTAGCTCAGATGCGCCATCAGGTCGTGGAGCGGATCGTGCGTCTCATATCCCATGGGGAACCACCAGCCGTGGATGCACACCAGCCACGCAGTCGGGATGATCATCAGCAGCGGCCCGGCGAAGATCCGGTCGAATACCCGCTGCGGTGCCTGGGTGCGGATCAGCGCGACGCCCGCCGCCAGCACAGCCGTGTACAACCACAGATAGGCGACGAACCACAGATGGTTGAGCGCGGGCAGACCGATCCCGCCGAGCCTGCCGAAGCGGAAATAATCGTGGGTCCAGAAGGTCGCGAAGCCGGCGCGATAGCCGTGCTGCGTGACGAGTTCGACCCAGCTTTGCGGCGGTACGATCACCGCGACGCCGAACGCCAGCGGCACCAGCAGGCGCAGCGAACGCTGGCGCAGAAAGCCGCCGGGACCGTGTGCGCGGGTCAGCAACGCCCGGCTGGCATAGCCCGATACGACGAACAGCAGGCTCAATCGCCAGGCGTTCACCGCGAGCATCGGCAGTACCACCCAGTCGGCGCCATGCGCGCTCTTGGCGTGGAAGCCCCAGGGCACGAACACCATGCCGACGTGATAGACGATCAGGATCGCAAAGGCGGCGACGCGCAGCCAGTCGAGGCCGTAATGGCGAGGAATTGGGGGACGCGTCATGGAACTGCTGCTGCCCTACACCAGCGTCTTTGAACCGCAACCCGGCTGCTATATATAGACGCCATGTCCTTACGTCCGTGGCGCGACATCGTCCGCCGTCAAAGCCGCCAGATCATGGTCGGCACCGTTCCCGTCGGCGGCGATGCGCCCGTCACCGTGCAGACGATGACCAACACGCCCACCCCCGATATTCGCGCGACGATCGACCAGATCCGCCGCTGCGAGGATGCGGGCGTCGACATCATCCGCGTTTCCTGCCCCGACGTCGAATCGACCGCGGCGCTGAAGCAGATCGTGCGGGGATCGCGCGTGCCGATCGTCGCGGACATCCACTTCCACTACAAGCGCGCGCTGGAGGCAGCAGATGCCGGCGCGGCGTGCCTGCGCATCAATCCCGGCAATATCGGGTCGTCGGAGCGCGTCGCCGAAGTCGTCCGCGCCGCCAAGGCCAATGGCTGTGCGATCCGCATCGGCGTCAACGGCGGCAGCCTTGAAAAGGACCTGCTCGAAAAATACGGCGAGCCGTGCCCGGATGCGCTGGTGGAAAGCGCGCTCGATCACATCAAGCTGCTGCAGGACCACGATTTCCACGAATATAAGGTCGCGGTGAAGGCGTCGGACCTGTTCCTGGCGGTCGCGGCCTATCAGCAGCTCGCCGAAGCAGTGGATTGCCCGCTGCACCTCGGCATCACCGAAGCAGGCGGCTTCGTCGGCGGCACCGTAAAGTCGGCGATCGGGATCGGCAGCCTGCTCTGGTACGGGATCGGCGACACGATCCGCGTTTCACTCTCCGCCGAGCCGGAGGACGAGGTGCGCGTCGGCTTCGAAATCTTGAAGGCGCTCGGCATCCGCAACCGCGGCGTGCGTGTCGTGTCGTGCCCGTCGTGCGCGCGGCAGGGGTTCGACGTGATCCGTACCGTGCAGGCGCTTGAGGAACGGCTCCAGCACATCCGCACGCCGATGAGCCTGTCGGTGCTCGGCTGCGTCGTCAACGGCCCCGGCGAAGCGCGCGAGACCGACATCGGCATCACCGGCGGCGGCAACGGCAAGCACATGGTCTATCTTTCCGGCGTGACCAACCACCATGTGCAGGACGAAGGCATGATCGACCACATCGTCCGCCTGGTCGAAGCCAAGGCGGCGGAGATCGAGGCAGCGTCGGCCGAGTCGCAGGTCGTGGCGGCGGAATAGGTCCTGTGCTATAGGTCAGGACCTGGAGGTTCTGACATGACCTATCATGCCAAGGTAATCGCGGGCGGCAAGGTGGTGATCCCGGCGGATATCCGCCGCGAGCTCGGCATCAAGGACGGCGATTCGCTGGTCATCGATCGCGACGCCAAGGGCGCCGTCGTGTTGCGAACGCGTGAGCAAATCGTCGATGACGTCCGGCAATCCTTCCGATCGATGCGAGAAGATATCGCTCCGCACGGCAGCGTCGTCGCCGAGCTGCTCGAAGACCGCGCGATGGAGGCGCGGCGCGAGGCAGGCGAGACGGGCGCGTGAGCACCCTTGTCATCGATGCCTCCGCCATTCTCGCGATGATCTTCGATGAGGCGGGCGGCGACATGGTCGCGGACGTCTGCGATGGCGCTGTGCTGAACGCCGTCAATCTCGATGAGGTGCTCCATAAGGTTGCACGCCGCGGCATGGATCCGATTCTGGTCGAAACGCAACTCTCGCGGTTGGGCATTTCGGTCGTCGCGTTCGATGCCCGTCAGGCTCGAATTTCGGCAGCCCTTCATTCGCAGCTGACCGGGGCCGATACGTCCTTTGCCGATCGAGCCTGTCTGTCGATGGGACTGATGCTGGATGCCACCGTCCTGACCGCTGATGCCAAATGGATGGGACTGGGACTGGATGTCGACATCCGCCTGATCCGATGAGCCGCGCCACATCCCCCGTCACCGCCTTCGGCGTCGCTGCAGGCGGGATTGCCGTCTACGCAGGGATGGACGCCATCATGAAAGGGCTGTCCATTGCGAGCGGCGCCTATTTTGCGGTGCTCTGGCGATCGGTGGCGGGGGTGGCGTTGCTGGCGCCGATCTTCATCGCGCGGGGCGGGCGGTGGCCGGCGTGGGCGGCGCTGCGGTTGCATTTGGCGCGCGGCAGCGTCGGTGGGGCGTCGGTGCTGCTGTTCTTCTGGGGCCTCGTGCGCGTGCCGATGGCGCAGGGCGTGGCGCTGACCTTCCTCGCGCCGCTGATCGCGCTGTTCCTGGCCGCGCTGACGCTCGGCGAACGCATCCAGCGCAGTGCGATCGGTGGGTCGCTGGTCGCAAGCCTCGGTGTGTTCGCGATCGCCGCGGGTCAGGTACAGGCGCGCGCGTCGGAGGATATGGTGCTCGGCAGCGTCGCGATTCTGATCGCGTCGATCCTCTATGCGGGCAGCCTGATCCTGCTGCGACGGCAGGCGCAGGCGGCCGATCCGCTGGAGGTGGCGCTGTTCACCAGCATCGTGTTGGGCGGACTGCTGCTGATCGGCGCACCCTGGTTCGCCGGCGTGCCGCGCGTCGAGCAGCTGCCCGCGATTGCCGCATCGGCGGCGCTGGGATCGGTGTCGGCGGTCGCGCTCGCCTGGGCCTATGCGCGTGCCGAGGCGCAGGTGCTGGCGCCCGTCGAATATACCGCCTTCGTCTGGTCCGCCTTGTTCGGCTGGCTGGTCTTCGCCGAGCGCGTGTCGCCGTGGACGGTCGCGGGCGCCGTGCTCATCATCGCCGGGTGCCTGGTCGCGGTGCGCCGCCCCATCCCCGCCCCGCAAACGGAAGCATCGTTATGACCGACATCCCGATCCGCCCCGCAACGCCCGACGATGTCGCGACGATCCTGCGCTTCGTGCAGGACCTCGCCGCGTTCGAGCGTGAGCCCGATGCGGTCGAGGCGACCGAGGCGATGCTTGGCGAGGCGCTATTCGGGCAGCAGCCGGCGGCGGAAGCGGTGATCGCCGAAGAGGCGGGGGCGCCGGTCGGCTTCGCGCTGTTCTTCCACAATTTTTCGACGTGGAAGGGGCGGCGCGGCCTGTATCTGGAGGATCTGTACGTGACGCCGGCAGCACGCGGGAAGGGCGTGGGCGGCGCGCTGCTGCGCCATCTCGCTGGCATAGCCGTGGAGCGAAACTGCGCGCGCTTCGAATGGGCGGTGCTCGACTGGAATGTCGATGCGATCGCGGTCTACCGCCGGATGGGGGCGGTGGGGCTGGAGGACTGGACGGTGCAGCGCGTCGAGGGTGAGGCGCTCAGGCGGATGGCAGGGGCCTGATTTCTCCCCAGGCGGGGAGGGGGTTGCGCGGCGCTCACAGAGGGGTGGTGGGGAGAATAAGCGATTGTGCGTGCAGCACGGGCGCCGCGTCCCTCCCCCTCCGTCAGCGCGTGCGCGCTGCCACCTCCCCCTGGCGGGGGAGGTGTTCGGTTGCTTGCGGCGTGAAAAAGGGGCGTTGCGCGTGGCGCCGCCCCCTCCACCACCGGCTACGCCGGCGGTCCCCCTCCCCCGCTAACGCGAGGGAGGAATTTTGGCGTGGATCAGTCGCGGCCGGGGACGTCGTGGTCGTGCGGCTCTTCGCCCTGCTTCTTCGCGGCGTCGTAGCGGTCGATCGCTTCCATCACGATGCGGCGCGCTTCCTCGCGGTCGCCCCAGGTGCCGATGCGCACCCACTTCTTCTTCTCCAGATCCTTATAGTGGGTGAAGAAGTGTTCGATCTGTTCGAAGACGATCTCGGGCAGATCGTCCTTTTCACCGACGTTCGAATAATAGGGGAAGGTCGAATCGACCGGGACGCAGACGAGCTTTTCGTCGCCGCCGGCTTCGTCTTCCAGATTCAGCACCGCGATCGGACGCGCGCGCACGACGCAGCCCGGGATGAACGGCGAGCGCGCGACGACGAGCGCGTCGAGCGGATCGCCGTCCGGCGACAGCGTGTGCGGCACGAAGCCGTAGTTCGCCGGATAGCGCATCGGCGTATGCAGGATGCGATCGACGAACAGCGCGCCCGACGCCTTGTCGAACTCATATTTGACCGGCTCGCCGCCGGTCGGCACCTCGATGATGACGTTGAGGTCGTCGGGCGGGCTCTTGCCGACCGGAATCAGATCGATACGCATGAAAGTCCCTTGATAATCCTATGCCTGCTGCCCCTCAGCGCGGCATCAGAAGCTTGTCGAGTCCGGTTTCGCCGGTGCCAGTCTTCTGGAGGCGCGGATAGCGGGGACCGCCGTGATAGTCGATGGCGACTTCGCGATAACGCGGCCCGCTCTTGACCAGCAGCTTGATCGGCTCCTTCGAGGTCTGTGCCGCGACGATCGCCGCCTTCAGCACGTCGCCGCTATAGGCGGTGCCGTTGACCGCCTGAATGACGGTGCCGACGTCCATCCCCGCCTTGAACGCCGGGCTGTCCCAGATCACCGCGGTCGCCTCCCCATCCTTGGCCACCGACAGGCCGATCGAATAGGTGACGTTCACGCCGCCGCTCTTTTCGGCGTTGGTGAAGTATTTCGTCGGTTCGGCGGTGTAGACGAGCTTGTAGCCGTTCATCGCGAAGCCATCGACCGGCGCGGGCTGGCCCGTCTCGGTCAGGCGCTTGGTGAGGAAGCTTGCCCAGTCATAGGGCACGATGCCGTTCAGCGTGTTGGCGACGTCGTCGAACGTATAGGTCACCTCACCCCAGTCGCCGTTGCGGATGCCGAAGAAGGCCTTGGCGAAATCGTCGATCGACTTGGTGCCGCCCGACTTCTGGCGGAGCATTGCGTCGACTTCCATCCAGACCATCAGGCCTTCGTTGTAATAGTCTTCGCTGCGCTGCCAGCTGGTCCAGCCCTTGGGCCGGCGTGCCGAGATGATGGGATCGTTGGTCGTGTCGATCAGGTCGCGCCACTGGCGCGCCGGGGCGAGATCGTAGCTGCCGGCGATGCCCGCATAGGCGTCCAGCGTGTCCTGCTTGCTGACGAGACCCGAGCGCGCCTGGAGCACATAGCCCCAGAATTGCGTCTGCCCTTCATAGACCCACAGCGACTTGTCGCGCATCGGCGTGCGATAGTCGGGCGTCCACAGCTCGGCACCCCGGCGGAACTTGCCGTCCCAGCTGTGGGTGAATTCGTGCGGCAGCAGGTTGCGGCGGCCGGGGCTGGCGTTCCATTCGGTGAAATAGCCCGGCGTCACGCCGTTCTCCGACGAGCGGTGATGCTCCAGCCCGATGCCGCCCAGCTGGTCGCTGATCGACAGCAGGAATTCGTAATGGTCGTAATGATGCGCGCCGAACGTCTTTTCGGCCTGCTCGACCAGCCGCTTGTGCGCGTCGATCTGCTCGGGCGTCGCGGCGAGTTCCTTGGGATCGTCGGCGAAGACGTTGAGGTTCACGCGCTCCGACAGCGGCCACGTCTTGCCGTAGCGGCCGGCGAGCAGCGGCGAATCGACGAGAATCTCGTAATTCGTCTTGTCGTAGACGTAGGTTGAGCCGTTCGCCTTGGCCGGCACCGCGCCCGCCGCGGTCCAGCCGGTCGGGAACTTCACCGTCATCTGGATCGGGATCTGACGGGTGAAATAGCCCGCAGGATACAGGCTGACCGAATTGGGTTCGAGGCTGATCATGTTGGGCGTCGCGACGATGCGGCCCTGATCGGGCTTGGTGGCCGAAATGAACTGGAATTCGACGTCCAGATTGCGCGCGCCCTGCGGCACGTCGATATGGAAGGCGAAGACGTCGACCATGTCGCGCGTCCACGGAATGACGCGGCCATTCGCCTTGATGACGAGGCCGGCTAGCTTCTCGATCTCACCGCGCGGGCTATGCGCGCCGGGCAGCCACTTGGGGAACAGCAGCGCCATCGGCCCCGCCTTGGCGACGGGGATCGTCTCCTTCACGCGGAAGATGCCCTGTTCGGTGTTGGTCGCATCGACGTTGAGCAGGATCGTGCCGGGATAGGGCGTATCCTGCGGCGCCGGGATCGTGTCGACGAAGGGCACCGGCTGCGGTGCCGAATTGCCCGGCGGGACCTGTGCAAGGGCCGGCGCGGCGGTGGACAGGAGCAGGGAGGCGACGGCGATGGAACGGAGCATGGCGAGCCTTCGGCAAGAAACGAATACGCCGGTGTAAGCTTCGCAAAGCCGCGGCGTCCAGCCCTTACGCGGGCAACGGGGAATTCCGCCCCGTGATCTGGCACCATCCGATATCCACACCCGTCATCCCGGCCTTGAGCCGGGATCCCGCTTCTTCTTTCCCTGTGGGCAACAGCGGGACCCCGGATCAAATCCGGGGTGACGAGACGAGAAGGACTTAGTTTCCGCCGCCGCCCAGCACGTTAATGGTGAAGGCGATCACGCCAAGATTGAAGACGAAGGCGGCGAGGCACTGTCCCAGCACGACGCGGCGGATGCGCCGCGAGGTGATGGAGACGTCCGACGTCTGGAACGTCATGCCCAGCGTGGCGCTGAAATACAGGAAGTCCCAGTAATCGGGTTCCTTGCACCCCGGAAAGTCGATGCCGCCCGCGTCCCCCTCGCCATCGTCATCGGCGCTGTAGAACAGATGCGCGTAATGCATGGCGTAGACCATGTTCGAAAACAGCCAGCTCAGCGCCAGCGTCGTCACGACCAGCACGATCGCCAGCGTGTCGTTGCGGCCCTTCAGCTCGCCTGCCACCGCGACCAGGATCACGCCCATCGTCGCCGCGGTGATCGCCAGCAGCAGCGCGCGATTGGCGTCGTTCTCGCGCGTCGCCCGCCGCATCCGCGCGGCATTGGCGTGGCGGAACAGCGAGACGAGCGACAGGAGGAAGACGATCGCGGCGGCATCGAACGCCCCCATGATCCCGCGCCCCTTGCCGACGACAGGGATCAGGGCGGCTAGCCCGATGGCGAAGATCGCCCCGAACAGCGCGAAGCGCGGCGGTGCGATGCGGTTGCCGATTCCCCAATAGCGGCGCGGATTGGTCATGTTGGGGTGCTAGCGCTTGGCATCGGCGTCGCCTAGGGTCCAGACCCACAACTGCCAATGACCGTGATCGCGCGGAGCCGCCCGCCGGCAAGGAGCGCAGCGCAGACGCGTGGCTGCGCCACGCGCAAGCAAGCGACGCCGTCCGGCGGGCGGCTCCGCGCGACCGCTGTGCGGCGGGCCGTATTTGGCGCCGGGCGGCGTCGCGCGTCGGTTACGATGCTTCGGCATCGCTCCCTCCCTGCTCCTGGCCTGGCGCCAAATACGGCTCCGTCACGGCCGTTGTCAGTTATGGGTCTGGACCCTAGATACCGCCACCATATGGCCCGTATCGAAACGCCGCGCCGGGTGCGCGGAACCCAGGATATCTTCGGCGACGAGCAGCGCCGTTTCGCGACCGTGATCGAGACGTTCGAACGCGTCCGCCGCCTGTACTGCTTCCAGCGCGTCGACCTGCCGGTGTTCGAGGCGACCGAGGTCTTCGCCCGCTCGATCGGCGAGACGACCGACGTCGTGTCGAAGGAGATGTACACCTTCCCCGACCGCGGCGGCGATTCGCTGACCCTGCGGCCGGAGTTCACCGCGGGTATCGCGCGCGCGTTCCTGACCGAAGGCTGGCAGCAATATGCGCCGCTGAAGGTCGCAACCAGCGGTGCGGTGTTCCGATACGAACGCCCGCAGAAGGGGCGGTATCGTCAGTTCCACCAGATCGACGCCGAGATTTTGGGCGCGCCCGAGCCGGCGGCGGATGTCGAGCTGCTGGTGATGGCGGACCAGCTGCTGCACGAGCTGGGCATTGCCGAGGGCGTGACGTTGCAGCTCAATACCTTGGGCGACGCCGAGACGCGGGACGCATGGCGCGCGGGCCTCGTCGCGCATTTCGAAGCGCATCGCGGGGCGCTGTCCGAAGACAGCCTGACCCGGCTCGAGAAGAACCCGATGCGCATCCTCGATTCGAAGGACCCACGCGACCGGCCGATCGCCGATGCGGCGCCCGATATCGACGCCTATCTGACCGATGAAGCGCGCGCGTTCTTCGATGCGGTGACGGCGGGGCTGGATGCGGCGGGGGTGCGGTGGACGCGCAACCCGCGGCTGGTGCGCGGGCTGGACTATTACCGGCACACGGCGTTCGAGTTCGTCACCGACCGGCTGGGCGCGCAGGGCACGGTGCTCGCCGGCGGGCGGTACGATGGGCTGGTCGAGAGCCTAGGCGGCGCACCCACCGCGGGCGTCGGCTGGGCGGCTGGCGTCGAGCGGCTGGCGATGTTGCTGGACGAGCCGGCGAAGGCGACGATCGATGCGGTGATCGTGCCCATGGGGGCGGCCGCAGAAGCGCGGGCGCTCGGTCTGCTTGCCGATCTGCGGCGCGGCGGCGTTGCGGTCGACATGGCGTATAAGGGCAAGATGAAGCAGCGGCTCGCCAAGGCGGATGCCCTCGGCGCGCGCTATGCCCTTATCCTGGGCGACGACGAACTGGCGGCGGGCGTCGTGGCGGTGAAGGATCTGGCGACGGGGGACCAGCGGAAGGTCGCCTTTGCGGACGTGGCCGAGGCGCTGCGATGACCCCCGTCGTCATCCCCGCGCAGGCGGGGATCCATAACCGCTGCCGTCTGGCAGGAGCCGCAGCGTCTGCGCGTCTGGATTCCCGCCTGCGCGGGAATGACGGAGTGGGAGCGGCACGCGCATGACCACCATCTCCCCCGAACGGATCGCGCAGATCGAGGCGCGGCGGGACGAGTTGCAGGCGCAGATGGCGACCGGCGACCTGCCCTCCGACCGCTTCGTCGCGGTGTCGAAGGAATATGCCGAGCTGGAACCCGTCGCGCAGGCGGCGAGCGAGGTGCGGCGGCTGCGGCAGGAGGCGGACAGCCTCGCCTATATGGCGGAGGATACCGGCGACGAGGAATTGCGCAGCCTGGCGGCGGAGGAGTTGCGCGACAACGCCCGCGCGCTGGAGGCAGCGGACCGGCGGCTCGCGCTCGCGCTGCTGCCGCGCGATGCGGCGGACGAACGCGCGGCGATGCTCGAAATCCGCGCCGGCACCGGCGGTGACGAGGCGGCGCTGTTCGCGGGCGACCTGTTGCGCATGTACCAGCGCTATGCCGAAACACAGGGCTGGCGGGTCGAGGTGATCTCCAGCTCGTCGTCCGATGCGGGCGGGTTCAAGGAAGTCGTCGCCAGCGTCACCGGCACGGGCGTGTTCGCGAAACTGAAGTTCGAGGCGGGCGTCCATCGCGTCCAGCGCGTGCCCGTCACCGAGGCGGGCGGACGCATCCACACCTCCGCCGCCACCGTCGCGGTGCTGCCCGAAGCCGAAGAGGTCGACGTGCGCATCGACGACAAGGACCTGCGCATCGACGTGTACCGTTCGTCGGGCCCCGGCGGCCAGTCGGTCAACACCACCGACAGCGCGGTGCGCATCACGCACTTGCCGACCGGCCTCGTCGTGATCCAGCAGGATGAAAAGTCGCAGCACAAGAACAAGGCCAAGGCGCTGAAGGTGCTGCGCACGCGCCTGTACGAAGCCGAACGCGAGCGGCTGGCGAGCGAACGCTCGGGCACGCGACGCGCGATGGTGGGATCGGGCGACCGATCCGAGCGCATCCGGACGTACAATTTCCCGCAAGGCCGCGTGACGGACCATCGCATCAACCTGACGCTGCATCGCCTGCCCGAAATCCTGCAGGGCGAGATGGACGAACTGATCGGCGCGCTGATCGCCGAGGACGAGGCGGAGCGGCTGGCGTCGCTGGATGGGTGAGGGCGCGGGGCCCCGCTTCCTTCCTCCGTCATCCCGGCGAACGCCGGGATCCATGGACGGCGGTGTGGCCAGCGTAAGGGTGAAACCGATGCGTCGCGTGTCCATGGTTCCCGGCGTTCGCCGGGATGACGAAGCGGGTGGACGGTGAGCGCCGCCAACCTCCGCACTGCGCTCGCCGACGCCACCGCGCGCTTCGGCTTTTCCCCCACCGCGCGGCTCGATGCGGAATTGCTCATGGCGCACGCGCTGGGGATCGATCGCAACGCGCTGCTGCTCGACATGGAGCGGCCCGTCCCCGCCACCTTTGCAGGCCTGGTCGAACGGCGCGCCGCGCACGAGCCGGTGGCCTATATTACCGGCACGCGCGGCTTCTGGACGATCGACCTATCCGTCGGTCCCGGCGCGTTGGTGCCGCGACCCGACAGCGAGACGCTGCTGATCGCCGCGCTCGCGCATTTCGGCAACCGCGCGCCCGCGACCGTGCTCGATCTCGGCACCGGTCCGGGGACGCTGTTGCTCGCCGCCCTCGACGAATGGCCGGCGCACGGGATCGGTGTCGATCGCTCCGCGCAGGCGCTGGCGTTCGCCACATCCAACGCCGTCACATTGGGGATGGCGCACCGCACCGCCTTCGTCCGCGGCGACTGGGCGGCGGCGATCGATGCGCGCTTCGATCTCGTCCTCGCCAACCCGCCCTATATCGGCACCGACGAGCCGCTGCCCGACGAAGTGCGCCGCCACGAACCGGGCTCCGCCTTGTTTGCGGGCACCGATGGCCTCGACGATTATCGCCTGCTTGCGGCGCAACTCGCGCGGTTGATCGCGCCCGGCGGCTGTGCGGCGGTGGAGATCGGCCATACCCAGGCCGCGGCGGTCGCCGCGCTGTTTGATGCAGCCGGCCTCGACAGCGTCGTCCATCGCGATCTGGGGCAGCGCGACCGCTGCCTTCTCGTCACGCCCCGCGCCGCCGGTTGAAAGATGGCACGACCATCCACATATTTCGCTTGTAGGAACGCCCTCGCGCCAGCTATTGGTCGGGCCGGGGCAAGCACCATCGACGATCACAAGGGGTCGTAGGACGGTCACCCGCATTCTTTCGTCATCAGGTCGCCGCATGGGCGGGGGCCGTGACAGGCTCCAGCGTCGCCTCGAAGGGCACGCCGCGGACGCAAAGGATGGCACCGTTTGACCGTGCGTCAGGCCCGAAGGGCCGGATTGGTTTTGAGGACCATTACTCAGATCATGGGACATCAGCTTGATTAACAATCGGCAGAACGGCCGCCGTCGCGGCCGTGGTGGCAACAACGGCGGCGGCAACAACGGGCCGCGGCAGGGTGGCCAGGGGCGTCCCGACAACGGCAACCGCATCGATAGCCGCGCACGCGGCAACGCGAACCAGCTGTTCGAGAAGTACAAGAACCTCGCCATGGAGGCGCAGCGCCAGGGCGACCGCGTCAACACCGAATATTATCTGCAGTTCGCCGACCATTATTTCCGCGTGCTCGCCGATCAGCGCGGCCGCTTCGAGGATAATCAGCCGCGCCGCCAGCAGCCGTTCGACCTGAACGACGACGAGGATTACGGCGACGAAGGCGAACCGATCCGGGCCGGCGAGCAGGACGGTGAGGTGCAGGCGCGCGATGGGCAGGGCCGCGAGGATCGCCCGCAGCGCCAGAGCCGCGACCGTCAGGATCGCCAGGATCGCGACCGCCAGGACGGCGACCAGCGCCAGGGCCGGACCTGGGACGATCGCGGCAATCGCGAAGAGCGCGGCAATCGCGACGATCGCCAGCAGCGTGACGATCGCCCTCAGCGTGAAGACCGTCCCCAGCGCGAGGACCGCGTCCGCCGGCCCCGCTTCGAGGCGGAGCAGGCGCCGGTCGAGGTTGCCGGCCAGCATCGTGCCGATCCGATCGCAGAGGGCGAATCGCTCACCGAGCGCGCCGAGACCGTGATCGCCGCCGACGCCCCCGCGCCCAAGCGCCGCGGTCGCCCGCGTCGGGATGCGCAGGTCGAAGCGCCCGCGGCCGAGGATCAGGGCAATGGCGTCGACGCCGATCGCCTGCCGCCCTCGCTCAACATCGCTGCGGCGAACGATTCCGACGAAGAGGCGCCCAAGCCGCGCCGCCGTCGCACCCCGCGCACGCCCGCGGTGGAAGTGCCCGCCGCCGAATAAGCGCGCGCTATCCGAACGCCAGAAGGGGCCGGTTCCGACGAGGAGCCGGCCCTTTTTGCTTTGGTGGTCGCGGCACTCACCCGGAAACGCCGCTCCTGCACCGGCGGGCGTTCGCCGCAACGCATGCGGGGGGAGCGCCGCGTGACCCCGCTCACGCCGACGAGGGGATCGTTATGCAAAGATGCGGGGGGACGCGTGCCTCTGCGCCCGCCGCCTAGCGATCGTGCCGCGGTCCCGGCGCGGGCGGATCGTGGCGCTCGACGTGTTCGTCATGCCCGGTGCCCGAACTCAGGAACACCAGACCCATCAGCGCGCCGGCGAGCGCGATCGATCCGCCGACCCCGCCAATTACCGCCGCCATGGTGATCAGCCGCAACGGCCCATGCACCCAGGCAAGGCCGACGATCGCGCCCGCGCTGCACGCCGCGGCGACGGCGATCATCCACGCCATGATGCTGCGAAACCGCGCCCAGGCGTGCGCCGCGAGCGCGGGATCGTCCAGTCCGGCGGGGCGCTGATCCATGGCTTTGCCAATGACGCGCAAACATGATCTGCTCAACCCCGATCCGGCCCGAAGAGTCGGACGGGACCGAGTCGGATGTGACGGAGGAGGATGAACATGACGATCGCGGCAATCCTGCGCACCAAGGGCGACGATGTCATCGCGCTGACCCCGCAGACGCGCGTCGGCGAGGCGGTGGCGGTGCTGGCGGAGAAGCGGATCGGCGCGGTGCCGGTCTGCGACGATGGCGTGCCGGTGGGCATCTTCTCCGAACGCGACGTCGTTCATTGCCTGGCGCAAGCCGGCGCGGGCGCGCTCGACCGGCCGTTGTCCGAGGTGATGACGCAGCCCGTGCAGAGCGTCGGCGCGCAGGAAAACGTCATCGGCGCACTGTCGCTGATGACGCGGCGGCGCATCCGTCATCTGCCGGTGGTCGAGGACGGGCGGATGGTCGGCTTCGTCTCGATCGGCGATCTGGTCAAATACCGCATCGACCGGATCGAGGCGGATGCCGCAGCGATGCGCGACTATATCCAGCAGGGATAGGACGGGTCGAACGGCGCTGTCAGGCGGGCAGCGGCCGCTTGCGCAGGATCGCGATCAGCTCGCGCACCGTGCCGCGCGCGAACAGCGCGAGCCAGCCGCCATAGGTCGCGGCCCCCACGCCGACGAGGATCGCCAGCTGCACCGGCGGCGCCAGCGGCGGCAGCAGCGCTTCCACCAGTCGGACGACGCCCGCCATCACGGCGGCGGCGACTACCGCTGGCGCGACCGCCCGGATCAGCGCCAGCGGTGCGACGCCGATCACCGGCAGCGACCGCCAGCTGCTCACCGCCAGATACACCGGGTAGGCCACCACCCAGCTCCATGCGAGCCCGACCGGCCCCCAATGCACCCCGACCAGGAAGGTCGTGGCGAGCACCAGCGCGCCGAACGCGCCGTTGCGCGCACCGATTCCCGGCCGCCCGCGCGCATCGCAGGCGGGGGAATAGAGGACCTGGATCGTCATGAACGGCATCGCCAGCGCGATGATCTGCACCACCGGCGCCACCTCCACCCATTTCGCGTCGAGCACCGTCAGCACCAGCGGATAGGCGGTGACGGCAAGGCCGGCGTAGAAGGGCATCGCCGCCAGCATGATGATCCGCACCGATCGCACGAAGGCGCGCGACACCGCGGCGTCGTCATGCTGGATGCGCGCATAGGCGCTGAACGCCACTTCGTTGAGCGGCGGCACGAACTTCGACACGAAGATCTGCGCCAGAAACAGCGCGGTGGTGTAGATGCCGAGCTGGTGGGCGCTGAACCAGCGTCCGCCGATGAACACGTCGGCCTGGCTCTGCAGGAACCAGAAGAACTGCCCCGCCGCCATCACCCCGCCATAGCGGGCGAGGTGGCCGGCGCCGCGAAAGTCGAAGCTCGGCCACATCAGCGATCGGGCGCCCCAGGTCAGCATCGCCGCGCGCACCGCGAACAGCGCGATCGGCGCCCACACCAATGTCCAAACGCCAAGACCGGCGAGCGCGCCCGCGAGCGCCGTCGCCGCACCCGCCAGCGAAGCCGCGACATTGGCGGTCGCCTGCCGCCGGAACTCCATCTGCCGGCTGAGCAGCGCATAGGGCAGCGCTGCAAAGGGGGTGACGCAATAGATCAGCGCCTGCACGCGCAGCAGCTGTGCGACTTCGGGCTGGCGGTAATAGGCGGCGGCGACCGGCGCGAGGATCAGCTGCACGATCGCGAGCGTCCCGTTCAGCGCGATCAGCATCCCGAACAGCTGCCGCGTCTGATGCGGCGTCACGTCGTCGCGCTGGATCAGCCCGCTCGCTAGGCCGTAGCCATTGAGCATGTTAAGGAACACCAGCACGACCGAGGTCATCGCGTACAGGCCGTAATCGCGTGGATCGAGAATCCGGATGACCAGGAAGGTCGCGGCCCATTGCACCGTCTGGGCGAAAATCTGGCTGCCCGATCGCCACAGAATCGCGCGTCGCACCTGATTCTCGAGTGATTCGCGCCGGTTGTCGGCATGATTCGCGGTAGTGGCCATCTGGCGGGGGGTAGGGGAGGGGGTCTTCACATCCCGTAAATCCCAGCTTTTCTGCGGGTTTGCACGTCCCCTGAAAGAAAAATGCAAAAAAGTGTTTGACCGTTCGGAACACCCCGCCTAGAGGGACGTCACCGCAGCGACGGACCACACGGTTCGCTTCTACGGTCACCGAAATCCAGGCGCCGGGGTCGCCCTCCAAAAAGAGGGATTGACTGGGCGTCGGTTTTTGTCGGCTCTTTGACATTGTAGGTAAGATGAAGGGACATGTGGGCGGCGGCTCGTGTGTTTTGGGTCCTCAAGGCTCGAAGCGCACGTTAAGCTAACAAGCCGTTCCATGTCCT